>JAWOIO010000054.1:0-31342 GCA_046484625.1 Acidimicrobiia bacterium | reverse complement strand
CGAGGCGGGGTGCGGCGCGCGCGGCGGCCTCCTCGATGCGCGCCAGCCCCTCGACGCCACCGACGTCGGGCCCGTCGGCGCACCCGACCGCCCAGAAGGACTCCTGGAGGTCGTCGTAGCGGCCGTTGGTCGAGCGTCCGGTGTACACGTCGGCGTAGTCGACCATCGCGCTGCCGTTGCCCTGCTCGGCGACTCGGAGCGCATCGGCGATCGCGGGCCAGGAGCTGCGCCCGTCGTACAGCAGCAGCGTGACGCCGGTGTCGAACAGCGTGGTGTTGAGATCTCGCTGCCCCGGCGCGTCGGGCGCCGGGATCGGCCTATCGGCGATCCGGGCGCGAAGCGCGTCGTACGCAGCGCCGGGGTCGCCGTCGTGGTGGAACGCGCACTCCGGGTCGGCCGCACAGTCGGCGAGGAACAGCTCGAGTGAGCGCTCGAAGCCGACCGACTGCTCGATCTGCACCGCGGCGGCATCGAGGCTGGGATCCACCGCGGCGTCGAGCACGAGGGCGCGGACACGGTCCGGGAACTGCGCGGCGTAGAGGGCCCCGAGGTACGTGCCGTAGGAGAACCCCAGGTAGGTGAGCCGTTCATCACCGAGCGCCTCGCGCACCCTGTCCATGTCCCGCGCGGTGCGCTCGGTTGCCAGGTACGGGAGGAGCGCTCCGTCGCTCGCGACGCACGCGTCCACGATCGCCTGGACGCCCGCCACGAACTCGGCCCGGGTGGCCGCGTCGGTCGACGTCCAGTCGAGCGCATAGAGGGGGTCGAGGTCGTCGAGGCAGTCGACGCCCTCGCTCTCGCCCACGCCACGTGGGTCGAAACCGACGATGTCGAACCGGTCGAGGATCTCGTCGGGAAGGCTCGACGCGAAGTCCACCGCGAAGTCGGTGGCCGGCGCCCCCGGCCCTCCGGGGTTGACGACCAACGAGCCGATCCGCCGGTCCGGGTCCCGGGCCGCGGCCCGCGTGATCGCCAGATCGATCGTGGGTCCACCGGCCACGGTGTCGTCGAGGGGCACGGCGAGGGTCGCGCACTCGGCGAGCCCCTGCTGGCAGGAGCGCCACGTCAGCGGTGCCATCTGGGCTGCGGCGGATGACACCGCGCCCGGAGCGACGATCCCGCTCCCCCCGAGCGCGACGACCACAGCCATGGTCGCGAGGGCGAGGACGGGGTTGCGGCGCACCCGTCGAGCGTAGGCGTGGCCCCGGTGCTTCCCGGTGTCGCGCGCGACTCCGCGTCCTCGTCTCGCCTCCCGCCGCGATTCGCGTCACCATACGGAGATGCAGAGACTCCGAGGCAAGGTCGCCCTCATCACGGGCGCCGGGAACGGGATGGGACGCGCCGCAGCATTGCTCTTCGCCGCGGAAGGAGCACGCGTCGTGGTCGTGGATTCGGTCCCCGAGGCCGGCGCGGCCACCGTGACCGCGGTCGAGGCCGCAGGTGGGGACGCCTCGTTCGTCGCGGCCGACGTCTCGGACGAGTCGCAGGTCGAGGCGATGGTGGCCTTCACGACCACGACGTACGGAGCGCTGCACGTCCTCTACAACAACGCCGGGATCTTCCCCGCGGACGACGGCGGGGTCACCGAGACCGCGGTCGAGACCTGGGATCGCGTGATGGACGTCAACCTGAAGGGGGTCTGGCTCGGCTGCAAGCACGCAGTCCCCGCGCTCATCGAGTCCGGGGGCGGATCGATCGTCAACGTTGCGTCGTTCGTCGCGCTCATGGGTGCGGCGACCCCCCAGATCGCCTACACCGCCAGCAAGGGCGGCGTCCTCGCGATGACGCGCGAAGTCGCCGTGGAGCACGCCCGCCGCGGGATCCGCGCCAACGCGCTCTGCCCCGGCCCCATCGACACGCCGATGCTCCGTGAGCTCATGCGCGATCCCGAGTGGGCGCGCCGCCGGCTCGCCCACATCCCGATGGGGCGACCCGGGCACGCGGAGGAGCTGGCCAAGGCCGCGCTGTTCCTCGCGTCCGACGACTCGTCCTACATGACCGGCGCCACGCTCGTCGTCGACGGCGGCATCACCGCCGCGTACGTCACCCCGGAGGACTGAGACGGATGCCCGAGACCGCCGCCCCGCTCGACGTCGAGCACCTCCAATCCCTGATCGCCGCCGACGACATCGACACGGTGCTGGTCTGCTTCCCGGACCTCCAGGGTCGACTCGTCGGAAAGCGGGTCACCGGACACTTCTTCCGGGACCATGTGCTCGCCGACGGCATCGAGGCGTGCAACTACCTGCTCGCGGTGGACGTCGACATGACGCCCCTGCCGGGATACGAGTACGCCAACTGGGAGCAGGGCTACGGCGACTTCCTCGCCCGGCCCGATCTCACGACGCTGCGCATGCTCCCCTGGCTGGAGAAGACCGCGCTCGTCCTGTGCGACCTCGTCGACGAGCACTCGGAGGAGCCGGTCGCGGTATCACCCCGTCAGATCCTGCGGCACCAGATCGCGCGCGCCGCGGCGGCGGGCTACCTCGTCAACTGCGGCTCCGAGCTCGAGTTCTACCTGTTCCGCGAGTCCTACGAAGAGGCGCAGGCGCTGGGCTACTCGGGGTTGACGTACCACTCCGCGCACATCGAGGACTACCACATCCTCCAGACCACCCGCGACGAGTACCTGATCCGCGCGATCCGCAACGGCATCGACGGTGCGGGGATCCCGGTCGAGTTCTCGAAGGGCGAGGCGGGACGCGGACAGCACGAGATCAACCTCCGCTACGCCGACGCGCTCACGATGGCCGACAACCACACGATCTACAAGAACGCGGCCAAGGAGATCGCGGGCCTGCACGGACGGGCGCTCACCTTCATGGCGAAGGTCGACATGGCCGAAAGCGGATCCTCGTGCCACATCCACTCGTCCCTGTGGTCGGCCGACGGGAACCGTGGGCTCATGCACGACGACGCGGCACCCGATCGCCTGTCGCCGGAGTTCCGAGGATGGATGGGCGGCCAGCTCGCCCACGCCCGCGAGCTCGCGTGGTGCTACGCACCGACGGTCAACTCCTACAAGCGCTTCCAGCCCGAGTCGTGGGCTCCGACCGCGATCGCGTGGGGTCGCGACAACCGCACGTGTGGGTTCCGGGTCGTGGGCGACTCTCCCGCGAGCGCCCGGGTCGAGAACCGGATCCCCGGTGCCGACTGCAACGTGTACCTCGCGTTCGCAGCCACGATCGCCGCCGGACTCGCGGGGATCGACGCCGACGCCGATCCCGGCCCGGCGTTCGAGGGCAACGCGTACGAGGCGCCCGACGTGGAGCGGATCCCCTGGCACATCGTCGACGCGATCGGCGCGCTCGAGCAGAGCCCGGTGGCCGCCGCTGCGTTCGGGCCCGACGTGCATGCCCATCTGGTCAACACCGCGCGCCAGGAGTGGGCCGCATTCGGGCAGGTCGTCACCGACTGGGAGCGGCGACGCTGCTTCGAGCAGTTCTGAGATGACGCGTCCGGTCATCGTCGTCCCGACCTATCCGCGGCTGCGCCAGGGCAAGATCCCGGGTTGGGGCATGGCGGCGTACGCAGTCCCGGCGCTCTACGTCGACGCGATCCGGAGAGCGGGCGGGATCGAGGCGATCGTCATCAGCGAGTCGGTCGAGGACCTCGCCGAGGAGATCCTCGACCACGCCGACGGGCTCCTGCTACTCGGAGGTGGTGACGTCGATCCCTCGACCTACGGTCGCGAGCGCGAGGCGAAGATCGTCGGCGCCAACACCCCTCGCGACACGGCGGAGCTCGTGCTCACGAGGGCCGCGCTGGACCGCCGCATGCCGATCCTGGCCGTGTGTCGCGGTCACCAGCTGCTCAACGTGCTGTGCGGCGCCGCGCTCGACCAGCACATCAGCGACACCCCGGGTGTCGAGGGCCACGGGATCCCGTTCGTCGAGGACGGCGCGCAGCTCAATGCCGTCGCGATCGATGCGGACACGCGGGTCGCGCGCGCGATGGGTGTCGAGTGGGCGCAGTGCTCGTGCCACCACCACCAGGCCGTCGCCGCTCCCGGCGAGGGGCTCGCGGTCACCGCCCGCTCGGCCGACGGCGTGATCGAGGCGACCGAGCTCGCGGATCCCGACGCGCCGTGGGTCGTGGGTGTGCAGTGGCACCCCGAGGACACCGCCGCCACCGACCCGGCCCAACAGGGTCTCTTCGACACCCTCGTCGCCGAGGCTTCATCGTTCTTGCGTCAGTAGCTGCTGCATTTCAGCAGTTTTCGACGCAAGAACAGCGGATCGCTCACGCTTCGTGGGCCTGCGGTTCCGCAGACCCATGGACGACCACCCAGACCTCCGACTGCGAGCGGTCTCGGAGGAGCAGTTCGGCGTGTTCAGCCGAGCGCACGCGCGAGCGGCGGGCTTCAGCGATGGCCAGATCCGGAACCGTGTCGACGACGGAAGGTGGCACACCGAGTTCCGTGGCGTCTACAGCGTCGCCGGCGCGCCGCTCGTCTGGCAGGGCGAGATCCTGGCGGCATGCTGGGCGGGAGGGCACCGCGCCGTGGCCTCCCACAGGAGCGCAGCGGCGCTCTGGGAGCTTCCGGGCGGTCGGCGCGACCTCGTCGAGATCACCTGTCCCCGATGGCGACGCGGTCGCCACGAAGGCCTCGTAGTACACGAGACCACCGCCTTGGAATGGCTGGACCTCACGCACCACGAAGGCATCCCGATCACGACACCCGAACGCACCCTGCTCGACCTCGGCGCGGTGTGCTCACCCCGGGTCGTCGACATGGCGCTCGACGCAGCGATACGGAAGGAACTCGTGGACGCTCGCATCATCCGCGCGGTGCTCGGCAGAGTCGGTCGGCGCGGTCGCAACGGGACCGGCGTGCTCCGCCGTCTGATCGAGGAACGTGCGCCCGAGCACCGCGCAGCCGAGAGTCCCGCGGAGACTCGGCTCATGCAGGTGCTCCGTGCCCACGGCCTCCCGGAGCCCGAGCTGCAGTACGAGATCTGGGACGGGCGGCGGTTCGTCGCCCGCGTCGATGCGGCATATCCGCAGTGGCGCATCGCGATCGAGTACGAGAGCTACCAGGAGCACACCGGGAAGCTGGCGCTCGTCCGCGACAACGCCCGGCGCAACGAGATCGTCGCGTTGGGCTGGCACCCGGTCGGGGCCACCGCTCGAGATCTCAACGACACCGGCCACCGCCTGTGCGCCGCGATCTTGCGGATCAGCGCCCGCAGCGCCTGATCCCAGCGTTCTGGCGTCAGAAGCTGCTGCATATCAGCAGAAGCTGACGCAAGAACGGTGGTGTGGGAGGGTCAGTCGGAGTAGCGGGCGCGGAGCTCGTGCTTGAGGACCTTGCCGGCCGGGTTGCGCGGCAGGGCGTCGACGACCTCGAGCCGCTCGGGGACCTTCTGCTTCGCCAGACCCTCGCCCGTGAGGAAGTCGAACAGCTCGGCGAGCGTCGGCGCAGTGGCCCCCTCGACCACGACCACGACCGCGCACGCGCGCTCTCCCGTCTTCGGATCCGGGAGCCCGATCACCGCGGCGTCGGCGATCTGTGGGTGCGTGAACAGCAGGTCCTCGAGCTCCTTCGCGGAGATGTTCTCGCCGTGCCGGATGATGATGTCCTTCACCCGGCCGGTGATGCGGACGTGGGAGTCCGCCGGGTCCATCACGCCGAGGTCGCCGGTGCAGAACCAGCCGTCCTCGTCGAACGCGTCGGCGTCGAGCGACGCGTCGAGGTAGCCCTTGCAGATCTGGGGACCCTTGGCCCGGATCTCGCCTTCCTCACCCGGACCGGCCACGGTGCCGTCGAGCTTCACGAAGCGCAGCTCGACGCCGGGCGTCGGTGCGCCTTCGGTCTCGGCGAGCTGCACATCGGAGTCGCGCACCGAGTTCATCGTGAGGATCGGCGCCTCGGTGAGCCCGTAGCCGGACACCACGCCGACCCCACCGAGCTCCTCGCGGACCTCGTAGTGCAGCTGGGGCGGCTTCGGCGCGCCGCCCCCCGGGTACGCGCGCACATCGGGGAACAACGGCGTGTCGGGCTGCGTCCGCTGCGCGGCGAGGTAGGCCATGTGGAACGGCGTGCCCGCGCCGGCGAGCGTGAGATCCTCGCGCTGGAGCACCGGGATCGTCGTCTGCGGGACGAACGCCTCCACGAACACACATCGGCACCCGGTGATGAGCATCGTGTACAGCCACCCGATCCCGCCGATGTGGGTGAACGGGAACACCATCGCGGCCGTGTCCTCGTCGGTGATCTCGAGTGCCTCGATCATCCCGATGGCCGACGCCTTGACGGTGAGGTCGGTGTGGCGCGCGCCCTTCGGGTCCGCCGTCGTGCCGGATGTGTAGAACACCCATCGGACGGGAGCGTCCTGCGGCGTGATCGCCGCGGGCGGTGCGGGCAGCGTCGCCGGGTTGCCCTCGGGAAGGGCGCGGTCGGCGATCAGCACCTCGAGGTCGGAACGGTCGGCTGCGATCGAGCGGGCCTCGTCACCGAAGGCGCGACCCTTCCACTCCTCCGGCACGACGAGCAGCCGAGCCCCGGTCTGCGCGGTGATGAACCCGATCTCACGCGTGCCGAGGATCGGCAGCATCGGGTTCTGGACCGCGCCGAGCCGCGCCAGCGCGGCGACCAGCACCGCGGACTCGAGCCAGGTCGGGAGCATCCACGACACCGCGACGTCGGGACCGACGCCCATCGCGTGCAGTCCCGCGGCAGCGCGCTCGGCCGCGTCGCGGAACTCCGCGGCGGTCAGCGTGCGACCGTCCTCGTCGATCGCGAGCATCAGGTCCGGTGAGTGCTCGGCGCGCGCGACGACGAGTTCCCACAGCCCCTGGTGCGCGGTGAACTGGTCCTGAGCCATCGGCGTGCTCCTGTTCTCGGGTCGACGTCTCGGTGGTGCGGCAGTCGCTCAACCGCAGGTGATGCCACCGTCCATGCTCACGATGTTGCCGATCATGTACCTGCCCTCCTCAGAGGCGACGAACGCGATGAGCCCGGCGACCTCCTCGGGCGCGGAGGACCCGATCGGCGACGTGATGCCCGCGAACTCCTCGGGCTTGGCTCCCTCCGGGAACCCCCATGTCGAGATCATCGGCGTCTTCATCCCACCGGGAGCGACGGCATTCACGCGCACACCCTTCGCCCGGTACTCGACGCCCAACGCCCGGGTGAGGTTCACGACCCCGCCCTTCGACGCGCAGTAGGCGGCCGAGTAGGGCTGGCCCATGAGCCCGGCGTTCGACGCGACGTTCACGATCACGCCGCCCTCGTCGCCCCGACGGATCTTCCCGGCCGCGGCGGCCCGCTCGAGCAGGTGGGGCAGCACCGCCCGACACATGAAGAACGTGCCGGTGAGGTTCACGCCGATGATGCGGTTCCAGCTCTCGGGCGACTCCTCCTCGCTCTTGACGAACTTCCCGATGCCGGCGCAGTTCACGAGCACCGACGGCGAGCCGAGCCCCTCGACGACCCATGCCACGGCAGCCTCGACGGATCCGAAGTCGCTCACATCGACCGCGTGTGCGCTCGCGGCATCGCCGATCTCGGTCGCGGCCTCGTCAGCAGCCCCGGCGTCGAGGTCGAGCACGGCGACGCGAGCGCCCTCGTCGGCGAGGCGCCGGGCCGTGGCACGACCCAGGCCGGAGCCTGCGCCCGTCACGATCGCGACCTGGTCGGTGAAGCGCGCCATTCGTACCCCTCGCGACTGTGGTCGGCAACGGCGGGACGCCGATCGCTCGACCGGCGAATCTAACGGGCCGTCAGATCGGACACCACCGCCGGGACGGCCCCTCGTCGACCGGTAGCCTCGGCGGCCGTGCCCACACCCCGGCCTCCAGCACCCCGGCCTCCTGGGACGCGGCTCGTCGCCGATCTCCTGCGCGACGCGGCTGCCGCGCACCCCGACCGGGACGCCTACGTCCGGGCCGACAAGCGGTCGAGCTACGCCTGGCTCGACCGGGCGGCTGACGGCTTCGCGTCCACCCTGCTCGACCGGGGCGTCGAACGCGGCGACGTGGTCGTGCTCATGCTCCCGTCGTCGACCAAGTTCGCGGTCTGCTACCTGGGGGCGCTGCGGGTGGGCGCGGTCACGTCGGCGATCAACCTGCGCCTCGGCCCTCGCGAGCAGTCGAGCATCATCGCCCGCACCGAGCCGAAGGTGACGGTGCTCGGCGACGGCGCGACGCTCCCCGACGGCGTCGACCCCGGGCAGGTCCTCCCGGTCACCGACCTCAAGGAGGCGTTCGAGGCCGACCCGCCGGGGCGTCTCCCCCACCTCGACCCCACCGACCCGACGTGCATCGTGTGGACGAGCGGCACCACCGGCGAGCCCAAGGGCGCGGTCTACGACCACGAGCGCCAGGCGGCGATCTCGCGCAACGTCGGCGAGCTCACGAGCCCCGGCGACCGCCGCCTCGTCGTACTCCCCTTCCCCCACGTCGGCTACATGACCCGCATGTGGGACGAGCTCGCGAACGCCACCACCATCGTCCTCGGCCGCGAGCCGTGGTCGGCCGAGGAGACACTTCGGCTCATCCGTGACGAGCGCATCACCATGGCCACGGGCGTCCCGACCCAGTGGCAGCGTGTCCTCGACCACCCCGACGTCGCCACCACCGACTTCTCGGGACTGCGGGTCGCCGGGATCGGCGCGTCGACGATCCCGCCCGAGCTGGTACGTCGGATGCGCGCCACGCTCGGCTGTCCGGTCATCACGCGCTACACGAGCACGGAGGCCGGGGTCACGACCAGCACCCTCGCCACCGACCCGCCCGACGTGATCGCGCACACGGTGGGGCGACCGACCGCCGAGGTCGAGCTCCGGATCGTCGATGCGGCCACCGCCACCGATCAGCCCGACGGCGAGGTCGGCGAGGTGCTCTCACGCTCACCGGCGATGATGCGCGGCTACTGGCGCGACCCGGAGCTCACCGCGACCGTCATCGACCCCGACGGGTGGCTCCACACCGGCGACCTCGGCTTCATCGACTCCGACGGCAACCTGCGCCTCGTCGGACGCCTCAAGGAGATGTACATCCGCGGCGGGTACAACATCTACCCCGCCGAGGTCGAGAAGGTGCTGAGCGAGCACCCCGCGATCGCGGCGGCGGCAGTAGTCGGCGCGCCCGATGCCGACCTCGGCGAGGTGGGCGTGGCGTTCGTGGTCCCGGAGCCCGACGCCGACCGAGGCGACCTCGAGGCCGCGACCCTGCGAGCCTGGTGCAAGGAGCGACTCACCGACTACAAGACGCCGGACCGGGTGGTGCTCGTCGACGAGCTCCCCACCACCGCGATGCTGAAGATCGACAAGCGGGCGCTGCTCGACCGGGCGGCGCCCGTCCCGAGCAAGGAGCGAGCGTGCCAGGAGAAGACATGAAGGCTTCCGAGCAGCGATACCAGACCCCCGACGTGCCGCGCGACGACCGCCAGATCCGGGTCGGCTCGCTGCTCTTCACGATGGTCGAGCCGCACAAGGGCCATGAGGTCGCGTACAACCGCTGGTACGAGCGCGACCACTTCTACGCCGGGTGCATGGTCGGCAAGTGGCAGTTCGCCGGCGCCCGGTACGTCGCGACGCGCGACTGCAAGGCCAAGCGCTATCCCGCCGACTCCCCCATCGCACCCGACCCGTCGACGGGCTCCTACCTCGCGATCTACTGGGTGCTCGACGGGCATCACGACGAGTGGAACGAGTGGGGCGTCGAGCAGGTGAACTGGCTGCACGCCAACGACCGGATGTTCGAGACGCGCGACCACATCCACACCGCGCTCTACGAGTACGCAGGTGAGGCGAACGCGCCCGGTTCCTCGATGCCGGTGGAGCTCGCGCTCGACCGCGCCTACGGGGGCATCGTCACGCTCGTCGCCGAGACGGCCGACGACGTCGACGCAGAGCAGGTGACCGACTGGCTGGCCGGGTTGCCCTGCCCGGCCGACGTCGCGCTCGTCGGCACCCCGCTGCCACTGCGCGCCGACCGACCCGCAGATGTCCCCGACACCCAGGCGCCGAACCGGGTGCTGGTGATCGCGTTCGTCGACGGGAACCCGCTCGACGTCTGGGACTCCGGCTTCGCCGGCCTCGGCAACTCCTTCCGCGACGCCGGGCTCGGCGAGATCGTGTTCGCCTCCCCGTTCCTCGCGACGATCCCCGGGACCGACACCTACACCGACCAGCTCTGGTAGACGGGCGTTAGCCTCCGACCATGCGGGTCGCCCGGTTCGAACATGCAGGCGCGATCGCGGCCGGGGTCGTCGAAGGCGACGAGATCGTCGACCTCGGCGCTTCCGAGCCCATCGCGCTGATCGCCGACGGCGTCGACGCGCTCGCGGCCGCCGTCCGGAAGGCGCGCGTGCGTCGTCCGCTGTCCGCGGTGCGCCTCCTCGCACCGGTCCCCCACCCGTCGAAGTTCCTCGCGATCGGCATCAACTACGCCGACCACATCCGCGAGACGGGCCGGGACGCCCCCACCTTCCCGATCTTCTTCAACAAGCAGGTGTCGTGCATCACCGGCCCGTACGACCCCATCGTGATCCCGCGGGTCTCCTCCGACGTCGACTACGAGGGCGAGCTCGGGGTCGTGATCGGCCGCGAGTGCCGCAACGTGCCGGCCGATCGGGCCCTGGAGCACGTCGCCGGGTTCGTCGTGATCAACGACGTGACCGTACGCGACTGGCAGTACAAGTCGCCGACCTGGACGCTCGGGAAGTCGTTCGACACCCACGGCCCCACCGGCCCGTGGGTCGTCACCCCCGACGAGGTCGGCGATCCCCAGGACCTTCGTCTGCGCACACTGCTGAACGGTGAGGTCATGCAGGACGAGTCGACCGCCGAGATGGTGTTCGACTGCGCATCCCAGATCGAGACCCTCTCCACTGCCTGCACGCTGGTGCCGGGCGACCTCATCTCGACCGGCACGCCGTCGGGCGTCGGCTTCGTTCGCCAACCGCCGGTGTTCCTCCGGGCCGGCGACGTGGTGCGGATCGAGATCGAAGGGATCGGCGCGATCGAGAACCCGGTCGTCGACGCGCCGGAGGGGCCGTGAACCGCTCGCGGCTGCGCGACATCGGGAGCGAGCCCGACGTCCGCTTCACCTTCGCGAACGAGCGGACGTTCCTCGCCTGGAGCCGGACGTCCCTCGCGCTCGTGGTCACGGGCATCGCCGCGACCCAGCTGCTGCCGGAGTTCGACATCGAGGTCGGGCGGCGCCTCATCGGGATCCCGCTCATCGTGCTCGGTGCCGTGCTCGAAGCGGCCAGCTACCGGGCCTGGTACCGGAGCGAGCGCGCCATGCGTCTCGGCGAACCGCTCCCGTCGAGCGACATGACCCTGATCCTCGCGGTCGGGGTCGGCGTGATCTCGGTGATCGCGACCGTCGTCGCGATCGCGGGATGAGTCGCGCGGTGTCATGACCTTCGACCCCGCTCTGGGCGACGAGATCGCCGAGGAGACCCCGGGGCTCTTCGCCGAGCGGACGCACCTCGCCTGGTCCCGCAGCGCGATCGCGCTTCTGGCCGCGCTGGCCATCATGATCCGCCAGGTGTGGAGTCGTGGCTACGAGTCCGTCGACCCTGTTGCGTTCACGTTGCTCGGCCTCGCAGCGATCGGGTGGGGCATCGGCATCTTCGGATGGCGACTCGCGCACCGCCGAGACGACGACGTGTCCCCGCGTGCGCCGAGCGAGCTGCTCGCAGTGTCGTTGGGCACCCTGTCCGCCGCATGCGCGGGCCTCGTCGTGACGTTGGCCGCGTAGGCTCCGCCGGTGCTCGTCGACCACTACCTCCGTGCCGAACTTGGCGACGTCGCGGCGACCGCTCGGGAGCTCGAGGCGCTCGGGTTCCACGGCCTCTACACCGCGGAAGGACCGCACGAGCCGTTCCTCCCGCTCCAGCTCGCCGCCGAGCACACCTCCCGTGCCCAGCTGTTCACGAACATCGCGGTGGCGTTCGCCCGCAGCCCGATGGACCTCGCACAGATGGCCGACGGGCTCCAGCGCTCGTCGAGCGGCCGGTTCGTGCTGGGGCTCGGCTCGCAGATCCGCCCACACATCGAGCACCGCTTCTCGATGACGTGGAGCCGCCCGGTCGCCCGGATGCGCGAGATGATCCAGGCGATCAAGGCGATCCAGACGACCTGGAACGACCGGACTCCGCTGGCGTTCCGCGGCGAGATCTACCGCCACACCTTGATGACGCCGTTCTTCGACCCGGGCCCGAACCCGCACGGACCGCCGCCGGTGTGGGTCGCGGCACTGGGCCCCAAGATGACCACGTGCGCCGCCGAGTTCGGCGACGGTCTGCTCGTGCACCCGTTCCACACCGGGTTGTTCATGACCGACCACGCCGCGCCGTCGGTGACAGAAGGACTCGAGCGGGCGGGCCGCGATCGCGCCGACTTCACGATCTCGGCCACCGCGATCGTGTGCACGGGGAGCACCGACGAGGAGATGGAGGTCGCGCGGGCCGGGAGCCGGATGCTGCTCGGCTTCTACGGCTCGACGCCCGCGTATCGCGTCACGCTCGACGCGCACGGGTGGGGCGACCTCCAGACCGAGCTGAACCGCATGACGAAGCAGGGTCGGTGGGACGAGCTGTCGAGCGTCATCCCCGAAGAGGTCGTCGATGCGATCGTCGTGACCGGGGCACCGGGCGAGATCGCCGGGCTGCTCCAGGCGCGCTACCAGGGCATGGTCGACCGGGTCGGCCTGTCCATGCCGTACCAGACGAGCCGAGACACCGTCGCGGCGCTCGTGACAGGGTTCACGGACTGAGCAATCGACCGAGACCGACGTACAAGGAGCACGACATGCCGAAGGGGATCTTCCTCGCCCTCGCCAACGCTGCGAGCGACGACGTCCACGACGAGTTCAACCAGTGGTACGACGACGTCCACATGCGCGAGGTGCTCGCCCTGCCGGGCGTGAAGTCGGCGCGACGCTTCAAGCTCGCCGACACGCAGGTCATGCCCGGCGACGATGCCGCGGGTCGCCGGTACCTCGCGCTCTACGAGGTCGAGGTCGACGACTGGGCCGACTTCGCCGCCGCGAACCAGAACGGATTCGCCGAGGGGAAGATCACGGTGAACACCGATCTCCTCCAGCTCGACCCGATGGTGATGACGATGATCTTCGAGGAGATCACGCCGGTGACGTTGGCCTGAGCGTTGCGACCTCCGGGAGGATGTCGTCCTTGAAGGTCGCCAGGTTCGCCAGCACCTCGTCGCGACGGTCGCCCGGCACGCTGATGGTCACGTAGGTCACGCCGACCCGCGCCAGCGCGCGGATGCTCTCCACGACGGGCCCGGGTTCGACGGGGGCGTTGGTGAACATGTCGAGGCCCAGCGGCATGAACACGATGTCGAGTGGCGTCGCGCGCTCCACCTCCGCCGCGTAGTCCCGCGCCCGCCCGATCCGCGTGGCCAGGTCGTCGAGCGTGGCGAGCGCGGGCGTGTGCAGACGCTTCTCGGCCTTCGCGGGGCTCGGCATCGGGGCCCATCCGTCGGCGAGGTCCACGGCCCGGCGCACCGCGCGCATCGAATTCCCCCCGATCCAGATGGGCGGCCCACCGTCCTGGGCCGGGCGTGGCAGGCTGGTGTTCCCCCCGGCGCGGAAGTGACGCCCGTCGCGCGTCATGCTCTCCCCCGTCCACACGGCCCGCATGACGTCGATCGCCTCGTCGGTGAGGTCGTTGCGTTCGTCGAAGTCGACGCCGAGCGCCGCGAACTCCCCTTCGAGGTAGCCCGCGCCGATCCCCAGCACGACCCGCCCTCCGGAGAGTGCGTCCAGCGTCGCGACCGTCTTGGCGAGCAGGAACGGGTTCCGGTACGCGGGGATGCACAGGTTCGTCTGGAGCCGGATGCGCCCGGTCGCCGCGGCGGCGAACGCGAGGGCGACGAACGGGTCGAGCGCGTGGTGACCACCGGTGGCGAGCCAGCGGTCGTCGGGGATCGGGTGCTCGGTCACGAACGCCGCGTCGAAGCCGGCCTCCTCCCCGGCCCTCGCGATCTCGGCGATCGCGTCGGCACTCGCCAGCTCGTCGAAACGGTCGAGGCGATGCGTCGGGAGCCCGAACGAGACCTTCATGCGGCCCCGATCATGCCGGTTCCGGCACGTCGAGCACCGCACCTTCGAACGCGACGGCGAGATCGTCCCCGGGCGAGTCGAGGACGGCGTGCTCGCGCAGGGGCAGCTCGCGCAGCATGATCGTGAGCACCAGGCCCACGATCGCCACCGGCACGCACACGAGGAACACCGTGTGCAGGGAGCGGGCGAACGACTCGGCCACCCCGTCGCGCACGGCAGGCGCGAGGTCGACCAGCGTCTCGGGACGGCCCCGGATCTTCGACGCGTCGAGCACCGTCCCTTCGGGGGTCAGGCGAGGGAGCCAGAAGGCGAGCCGGCTGTTGAGGATGCTGCCGAGCAGCGCGAGGCCGACCGCAGAGCCGAACTGGCGGAAGAACATGGACATCGACGTGCCCACGCCCAGGTCGCGTGGCTCGACCGCGTTCTGGATCGCGAGGATCAGCGGCTGCATCGCGAGCCCCAGGCCGAACCCCGTGATTGCGGCGCCCACGAGGACCTGCATCGGCGGGCTGTCGACGTCGAGTCGCACCAGGAGACCGAGTCCGGCGAGGACCAGCACGAGGCCCATGATCGGGTAGCGCCGGTAGCGATGGGACCGGTCGATCAGCCGTCCGACGAGGACGGTCCCGACGACCGTCGAGCCCATGAACGGGATCAGGTAGAGGCCGGAGTCCGTGGGGCTGATGCCGTTCACGAACTGGAGGAACGCCGAGAGGAAGTAGAGGCCCGCGAAGAAGATGAGCCCGGTCGCGAGGTTCAGCGCAAGGCACACCCGCGCGACGGAGATGCGGAACAGCCGGGCGGGAAGGATCGGCTCGGGCGCGCGCCGCTCCCACCAGACCAGCGTCACCAGGAACGCCAGCGCGCTGCCGCCGAGGCCGAGGATCACGGGCGAGCCCCACGGCTCGCGAGAGCCGCCCCACGAGGTGAGGAACACGATGCAGGACACCACGCCGACGATCAGCGACGCACCCACGTAGTCGACGCGGTGCTCGGTGCGCTTCGGTGGGAGGTCGAGGGTGCGCTGCACGATCACCATCGCGACGAGTCCGACCGGGATGTTCACGAGGAACGCCCACCGCCACGAGAGGTGCTCGGCGAACAGCCCCCCGAAGAGTGGACCCGCGACGCTGGAGATCGCGAACACGAAGCCGGAGTAGCCGATCCACCGCCCCAGGTCACGCGCGGGGACCAGGTCTGCCACCATCGCCATCGGCAGCGCGATCAGCCCGCCCGCACCGAGGCCCTGGAGCGCCCGGAACACGATGAGCTGGGTCATCGAGGCGGCCAGACCGCAGAGCACCGACGCGACGAGGAAGATCAGGATCGCGACGAGGAAGATCCGCTTCCGACCGTAGAGGTCGCCGAGCTTCCCGTAGAGCGGCCCGCTGGCCATGCCGGTGAGGAGATACGCGGTGGCCACCCAGGACAGGTCCCGCAGCCCTCCGAGGTCGCTCACGATCGTCGGGAGCGCGGTCGCGACGAGCGTGGTGTCGAGGGCGGCGATCGCGTTGCCGAGCATGAGCCCCACGAAGATCACGAGCACGCGTCGCTGGTCGGGCACCGGACTCCTCGCGTCGGTCGGGGGATCGGCTCGTCGAGCACGGGATCGCAGCCGGTCGCTCTCGACGGCTGGGTCCGCCGATGGTAGAACGCGTTGCACTCCGGGCGGGTCGGCCGTCCGGGGCACGAGGGTCGAGGGGGATCCGTGGGCCAGTTCACCCGTGAGGAGATCGAGGCGGCGTTCACCCGCTTCCAGGAGCGCGCGGCCGCGGCGGGCCAGAGCGGCGACTGGACCGAGTGGGCGGACTGCTTCACCGAGGACGCCAAGTACTACGAGCACCACTACGGTCGGATGGAGGGGCGCCAGGAGATCCTCGAGTGGATCACCAAGACCATGGCCGAGCCCATCAACGCCGACATGAGCTCGTTCCCGATCGACTGGTACATGGTCGACGAGGAGCGGGGCTGGATCATGTGCCAGGTCGCGAACGTCATGGACGACCCGGGCGACGGCAGCGAGCACCGCGAGGTGAACTGGACCCTGCTCCACTACGCCGGCGACGGCCGCTTCTCCTACGAGGAGGACATGTACAACCCGGTGGAGTTCGGCCAGATGATCAAGGGCTGGCTGAAGGCGAAGAAGGCGGCCGCCTCGTAGCCGAGGCCGCCCCCCTGCCGCACCCCGACCGCAGAACTAGAACCTGTTACATTTCTCGGTCAGTCATCCAGCCCAACCATCCGTGGCGATCGAGGACGGTGTTCCGTGGAGTTCGGCATCTTCAACAGCCTGTACACGCCCCACCAGGCGTACGAGCACGTCGACGACGAGTGGTCGGTCGAGCACCAGCGCCTCATGGACGAGGTCGCCTGGACCGTCGCATCCGACAAGGCCGGCTTCAAGTACTCGTGGGCGACCGAGCACCACTTCCTCACCGAGTACTCGCACCTCTCGGCCAACGAGGTGTTCATGCCCTACATCGCCGCGAAGACTGAGCGCATCCACATCGGCAGCGGCATCATCAACGTCACGCCCCCGGTGAACCACCCGGCTCGCATCGCCGAGCGCGTCGCGATGATCGACAACCTCTCGGGCGGGCGCTTCGAGTTCGGCGTGGGCCGCGGGTCGTCCAGCACCGAGCAGCGCGGGTTCGGGATCGAGGACCCCGAGCTCACGAAGCGGATGCTCGACGAGGTGATGCCCGAGTTCAAGAAGATGTGGAGCTCCAACGAGTACAGCTTCGAGGGCGAGTTCTTCTCGATGCCGCCACGCAACGTGCTCCCGAAGCCCTACAGCGACCCGCACCCGCCGATGTGGGTCGCGGCCGGGAACCCCAGCACGTTCGAGAAGGCCGCCAAGATGGGGATCGGCGTGCTGTGCTTCACGACCGGCTCACCCGAGGCGCTGAAGCCGCTCATCGAGATCTACAAGAGCACGATCGAGGACGCAGAGCCCGTCGGCGACTACGTGAACAACAACGTGATGGTGACGAGCCAGATGCTCTGTCTGGAGGACGGCCAGCGCGCCCGCGACATCGCGACGAACATGACCTCCGGCTACCAGAACTCACTCGTGTTCCGGTACCTCGACACGTTCCCGAAGCCCGAGGGGATCCCGCCGTGGCCGGCCCTGATCCCCGAGCCCACGCCCGAAGGGCTTCAAGAGGCGATCAAGGCGCACCTCGTGATGGTGGGGACGCCCGACGAGGTGTCCGCGTCGGTGCGTGAGTACGAGCTGGCCGGGGCCGACCAGGTCACGTTCGGCATGCTCTCGACCACGATGCCCATCGAGGTCGCGTGCGAGGCTGTCGACACGTTCGGGAAGCACGTCATCCCGCAGTTCGACAAGGACGAGGTGCACTCCACCACCCGCCAGCGCGAGGCCTATGTCGCGAAGCGGGGCCCGATCACGAAGCGCTCCCTAGGCCGGGTGACCGACACCGTCCTGGCCTAGAGCGCGCGGTCGAGGCGCCAGCCGGTGTCGTCGAGCCAGAGGCGGTGGCGGGGGCCTTCGACATCGGGGTCGCCCGACTCGTAGCCGGCGTCGCCCGCCCACATTGCCGCGATCCCCCGCCTGCCCTTCGCGATGCGCGTCTCGTAGTGCGTCGGGTCGCGTGCGTCGGCGTCGGCCATCAGCGCGTCGACACTCGGGAACTCGGCCAGGTAGTGCAGGGTCATCCACGTCGGGGGGGCGAGCTCGATCTCCAGCGCGTCGCGCCGGGCGAGCGCGTCGTCGGGGCGCATCCACCCGCTCTCGTGGATCTCCCCGTGGTCGATCTCGACCGCGCCCTCGGGTGCCGGCGCCGCGAAGAACCAGGTCGCGAACCGCTTGGGCGTGATCGCCGGCGGGACCCAGTGCGCGAACCAGGCGAGCGACGCACGATCGACGACGAGGCCCGCCTCCTCGGCTGCCTCCCGCACCGCCGCCCGCGCCGCCGCGTCCACGACATCGTCGGCGCCGACGCGATCCTCTTCGTCGATGCGTCCGCCGGGAAACACCCACATGCCGCCGAACGCGAGCTTCGAGTTCTTCCGGAGCATCAGCGTCTCGACCACGCCGTCGCGATCGCGTACGAGCACGACGGTCGCCGCGGGGATCGCGTCCCCTTCTTCGCGCCGCCCCTCGCGGAGCCACCGTTCGAAGCGATTCTCGTCGGTCACGTCATCTCGGTTCACGTAGGAAATCAGGCCGTGGGCTGACGGGGCTCCATGCCCGCGGCGCGGTAGACGTCGTCGATCACCCGCATGTTCGCGATCGAGTCGGACGGCGGGGTGAGCACCTCGGCTCCGTCGCGCACTGCCGCCTCGAACGCCTGGAGCTGGTACCAGTAGGTCGTCTCGCCGGGCACCTTCTCGCGTGTGCGCCGAGTGGCGCCGGAGCCCTCGTCGCGGGACTTCACGACGACCTGGTGGAAGTAGTGCGGACCGGTGAGGTTGGTCACCGAGAGCGTGCCGAGGTCGCCCTCGACCCGCGCGCCGAGCGACAGCGGCTTGCGCGAGAGGAGCGCGCACTCGATCGCACCGGTGCTCCCGTCGGCGAAGCGCATCTCGGCCTCGGCCCAACGATCGACCCCCGGGCGGAGGGTCTTGGTCCGGGCGCGCACGACCTCGGGCTCGGCGCCCGCAAGGGTCCGGAGCTGGTGGATCGCGTAGCACCCGACGTCCATCAGCGCGCCTCCGGCCAGGTCCAGCTGGTAGCGGATGTCCCCGCGCATCGGGAGGGGGATGCACATCCGGGTGGAGATCCGGCGGATCTCGCCGAGCTCGCCGCTGTCGATGATGTCCAGCAGGCGGTCGACGAGCGGGTGGAACCGGTAGTGGAACGCCTCCATCACGACCAGCCCCGACCGCTCGGCGGCGGCCGCGACCTCCGCAGCCTCGTCCGCGTTCGCGGTGAACGGCTTCTCGCACAGGACGTGCTTGCCCGCGGCAAGCGCGGCGAGCGTCCAGCGTCCGTGGAGTCCGTTCGGGGTCGGGTTGTAGACGGCGTCGATCTCGGGGTCGGCGAGCAGCGCCTCGTAGGAGTCGTGGACGACCGGGATCCCGTGCTTCGCGGCGAACTTCTCCCCGCGGCCGCGGTCCCGGGCGGCGACCGCCCTGACCTCGACGCCGGGTGTCACCTTCGCCGGCTTGACGAGGGCCATCGGGGTGATGCGGGCCGCACCGAGGGTGCCGATCCGGAGGGGTTCCATCGAGCGAGCCTAGGACCGGATCGCAGGTCGGCGGACCGGGTGCGGGATGTGGAAGCATCCGGAGTCCCCATCACTGAGAGGCTCGAACGCGTGCTCGAAGGACTCCGGATCGTCGATTGCTCCACGGAGATCGCGGGTCCCTATTGCACGAAGCTGCTGGCCGACGCCGGCGCCGACGTCGTCAAGGTCGAGCCGCCTTCGGGGGATCCCCTCCGAGCGCACGGCTCGGGTGCCTTGTTCGAGTTCCTCCAGACGTCGCGACGGTCCGTCGTCGGGCTCCCCGGCGATCCCCACGTGATCGACCTGTGCGCCGCGGCCGACATCGTGGTCGAGAGCGGACCTCCTGCCGCGTTCGACGTGGCGACGTTGCACGAGCGCCACCCCGGCCTCGTCATCACGTCGATCACGCCGTTCGGGCAGGACGGGCCGTGGCGCGACCGGCCGGCAACCGAGTTCACGCTGCAGGCATGGTGCGGCTCGATCGCCAACCGGGGTCTGCCCGAGGAGCCCCCGGTTGCCGCCGGTGGCCGGATCGGTGAATGGGTCGCCGGCACCTACGCCGCGGTGGCGTCGCTCGGGGCGTGGTTGCACGCGACGCGCACGGGCCGTGGTGAGCACATCGACGTCGCCCAGCTCGACTGCATGGCCCTCACGATGAACACGTACACGTCGGTGTTCGCCGAGTTCCTCGGCTGGCCACCGATGCGCCGCCCCACCCGTTCGATCGAGATCCCGTCGATCGAGCCCAGCACCGACGGCTACTGCGCGTTCACGACGAACAGCGCGCAGCAGTTCGCCGACTTCCTCGTCATGATCGAGCGTCCGGACCTGCTCGACGACCGCGACCTGGCGTCGTCGTTGGGTCGGTTCAAGCGGCGGGACGAGATCCTCGAGATGATCCACGCCCACACGACGAAGTACACGACCGCAGAGCTGCTCGAGCAGGCGTCGCTCCTGCGGATCCCGAGCGGCCCGGTCGGCAACGGCGCGACCGTCACCGGCTTCGACCACTTCGAGGCGCGCGGCACCTTCGTCGACAGCCCGAGTGGCCGTTTCGTCCAGCCCCGGGTCCCGTACCGCATCTCGGGTCTCGCGTCGCGGCCGTTCGTCGCGGCGCCCACCCTCGGCGAGCACGACGGCACCGTGGACTGGGAGCCGCGTCCCGTCGAGCCCGTGGTGCTCACGGTCGACGGCGCGTCCCGTCCGGAGGCTCGTTCGGCGTCTCGTGCGGGAGGATCCGCGGACGACGACGAGCGACCGTTGGCCGGACTCCGAGTCCTCGACTGCACCGGGTGGTGGGCCGGGCCCGCGGCATCGCACATGCTCGGATGCCTCGGGGCCGACGTCGTGAAGGTGGAGTCGGTGACCCGGCCCGACGGGATGCGCTACACCTCGACCCGACCGCCCACCGAGGACCGGTGGTGGGAGTGGGGACCACTGTTCCACGGCGCAAACAGCAACAAGCGCGGCATCACCCTCGACCTCACCCGACCCGAGGGACGTGACCTCTTCCTCCGCCTCGTCGACGGTGCCGACGTCGTGCTGGAGAACTTCACCCCCCGGGTGATGGAGCAGTTCGGGCTCGGATGGGAGACGCTCCACGAACGCAACCCCACCCTCCAGATGGTGCGCCTCCCGGCGTACGGGCTCACCGGCCCGTGGCGCGACCGCACCGGCTTCGCGCAGACGATGGAGGGCATCACCGGGATGGCCTGGGTCACCGGCTACCCCGACGGACCGCCACTGCTCCCCCGAGGTGTGTGCGACCCGCTCGCGGCGATGCACGCGGTGTTCGCCACCATGCTCGCCCTCCACGACCGCGCCGCGTCGGGTGCGGGGCACCTGGTCGAGGTGACGATGATCGAGGCTGCGCTGAACGCCGCCGCGGAGCAGGTCGTCGAATACGGCGCGACCGGCACGCTCATGTCGCGCACGGGCAACCGTGGGCCGGTCGCGGCGCCCCAGAACCTGTACGCGTGCGCGGGTCACGAGGAGTGGCTCGCCCTGGCGATCGCGACCGACGACCAGTGGGCCTCGTTGCGGACGACCTTGGGCGACCCCGAGTGGGCACGGGATCCCGCACTGGCCCACGCGGACGGTCGACGCGCGGCCCACGACGACCTCGACGCGCATCTCGCGGCTTGGTGCGCGACGAGAGACGCCGCCACCCTCACCGTGGAGCTGACCGACCAGGGGATCCCCGCCGCGCACGTCACCGACGCCCGCGATGCCCCCGGGAGCCCGCAGCTGATACACCGCGGCTTCGCCGAGGTGGAGGACCATCCGGTCACCGGTGCGCACCCGATCCCCATGGTGCCCTTCCGATTCGCGAGCCGGAAGGGCCGGGCGTGGATGCATTGCCCGTCGCCGACCCTCGGCGAGCACAACGACGAGATCCTCGGCGGCGAGCTCGGGCTCTCCGAGGCCGACCTCAGCGCGCTGCGAGATGCCGCGCTCATCGGCGAGCGACCGGCCGGCACGTGACGACGCGCGACCTCGACTGGGGCTGGGCCACCGAGTACGAGGACGTCAGCGGCGCCGTGGCGATCTGCGGCGTCGGCGAGTCCGACCACACCAAGGCGTCGGGGCGCACCGTCCAGGAGATCGTGGGCTCCGCGGTGGAGCGGGCGATCGCCGATGCCGGGCTCGAGCCGACCGACGTCGACGGACTCATGCACATCCCCTTGCCCGACCAGTTCGACGTCGCCGCGTTCCACGAGTACTTCGGCACGAGCCACGACATGTGGGAGTCGAAGGCCGGTGGTGGGATGCGCTGGGCGGCCACCGCCCCCTACGAGGCCGCGCAGGCGCTGCGCGACGGCGCGGCGACCACCATCCTCAACACGTTCGGGGTCGCATGGGCCACGCAACGGTCGTCGATGGTCGGCGGCCCCGGCGAGTCCCACGCTCAGGAGCTGTTCAAGCAGAACCTCGAGATCCCGATGGGCTGGTTCCCCCAGCCCGTCTACTTCGCCACCGTCGCGCGCCGGCACATGTTCGAGTTCGGCACGACCCAGGAGCAGCTCGGGGCGGTCGCAGTGGCATGCCGACGCCACGCCAACCTCACCCCCGCGGCGGTGATGCACGAACGCACACTGTCGTTGGAGCAGTACCTGGCGTCGGCGCCGATCGTCGAGCCGTTCCGCAAGGAGGACTGCTGCCTCATCTCCGACGGCGGCGGCGCGTACCTGATGACAACGCCCGAGCGCGCCCGGGACCTCGCGGCGCCGCTCGTGGAGGTCGCCGGGGTCGGGCTCGGCAACTCGGTCACCGGCGGGCACTGGTCCCAGCAGCCGGCCTTCACCTCGACCCCCCAGGTCTTCGCGGCCCCGGCCGCGTTCACGATGGCCGGGATCGCGCCCGACGACGTCGACCTCTACACCTGCTACGACCCGTTCACCATCCACACCATCATGCAGATCGAGGACAGCGGGTTCTGCGAGAAGGGTGAGGGCGGCGCGTTCGCCGAGTCGGGCGCGCTCGCCTACGACAGCGGCCGTCTTCCCACCAACACCCACGGCGGGCTGCTCTCGCACGCGTACGTTCTCGGCATCGCCCACGTCGTCGAGGTGGTCCGCCAGCTGCGCGGCACCGCCGCCGCGCAGGTGCCGGACGCGACGATCGGCGTCTACGGCGGCTACACCGGACCCCAGGCGTCGACGCTCGTGCTGCGTCGGGGCTGAGATCGAACCGGAGGACCGAGCATGGACGTGCGCACGGAGTTCCCCCACCCCGACCTGGACTGGGAGGCGACAGCGGAATTCTGGTCGGGCGCGGCACGCTCGGAGCTGCGCGTCCCCCGCTGCGACGCGTGTGCGCGCCTGCACTGGTACCCGACCGAGCGCTGCCGGCACTGCAAGGGCGGGGCCTTCACGTGGGAGACCATGAGCGGCCGCGGCACCCTCTTCTCGTGGGTCGTCGTGACCCACCCGTTCCTCCCCCAGTTCGGTGACCTCGTGCCGTTCCTCCCCGCGCTGGTCGCGCTCGAGGAGGACCCGTCGGTGCGCATCCCGACCCGCATGGTCGACTGCGACCCGGCCGACCTCGCCTTCGAGATGCCGGTCGCGGTCGCGTTCCGCCCGCTCGAGTTCACGGGCGTCGAGGGCTCGACGCAGGCCCCGTGCTTCCTGCCCGCATGAGCCGGAGCACGTTCGTCCCCGTCGCGCCGGGCTGGTACGCCTCGAACACGGGCGGCATCGTGCTCACCGGGCTGCTCGCGGCCGCGACCGGCCGGCGTGCCCTGTGGCTCGTCTTCTGGGCCGGCTCCGCGACGCACGTCATCGAGGCCGCCGTCGCCTACCGCAAGGCGCAGGCGGCCGGGTTCACCGAGTCCGCGCCGAGGTGGGCGCTCCAGACGCTCGCCGTGGGATTCCCGTCCCTGTTCGCGCTGAACGCCGCGATCGCCGAGTCAACCCGCGAGCTCGGGCCAGAGGTCTAGCGCGGTCCGGCCCAGGTACGCGGCCCGGGCGTCGTCGGAGACCGTCGACGCCGCGTGCCGCGCGTACGCGACGAGCTCGGGGTAGGGCCGGTCGTGGGTCTGGGAGTAGTCCGAGCCCCACATGAGCCGGTCGGCGCCGAAATGCCTCGCGAGCTCGGCGAACCCGTCGCGGACGTCGCCGTGCTCGGCCATGCGGTCGAGCGCGATCGTCGACACCTTGAGGTGCAGCCGCGAGTGGGCGGCGAGTGCGAGCAGCTCGTCGGGAACACCATGCGTGAAGTCGGCGAACCCACAGTGGTCGAGCGCGAGCGGCACGTCCGGGAGACCCGGGATCGCGGCGTCGAGCTCGGCGAGCCGGTCGGCGAGGACCGTGACCACGACCGGGATCCCGAGGCGGGCGATCTCGTCCCACACCGCGCGCGGCTCGGTGATCCCGGTGTCCCCGAACGCCACCCACCGGAGCCCGCGGGCCCCGTGCTCGGTGACATCACGCTGGAGGGTCGCCGTCGCGTCGGGGGCACCCACGTCGAGGTACACGACGCTGGTGCAGCGGTCCGAGTGCGCCCGCGCGGCATCGAGTGCGTAGCGGTTGTCGAAGCCGTACGCGCTGATCCCCTGCACGAGCACCGCCGCGTCGACCCGCGCCTCGTCCATGAGCGCGAGCAGGCGCTCGACCGAGCACGGGTCGTCGCGGTACCAGGGCTCGGTCATCCCGCTCGGGTCGAGCGGGTAGCGGTCCTCATCGGCCGCGACGACATGGGTGTGCGTGTCGATCATCATCCGGTCGGCTCACTCCAGGTCGGGGAACCGCCGACCGGCGGTGAACCCGCCGTCCACCGTCAGCGCGGCCCCGTGCACGAACGAGGCGTCGTCGGAGACGAGGAACAGCGCCGCCGCGGCGACCTCCCCCGGCCTCCCGGCCCGACCCAGCAGGTGCCAGGACCGAAACGCCTCGTCGAGCACCTCGAGACCCGGCTCCTTGAGCATCGCGGTCATCGGGGTGTCGATGAGGCCGGGGCACAGGCAGTTGATGCGCACCCCGGAGAGCCCGTGGTCAGCGGCCATCGTCCGCGTCAGCAGCACGACACCGCCTTTCGAGGCGCTGTAGGAGACCTGGCCGGAGAAGCCGACGAGCCCCTCGATGCTGGCGAGGTTGACGATGCTCCCCGACCCGGCCGCGACCATCGGCCCGACGACGTGCTTCGAGACGAGGAACGTCCCCTTCAGGTTGACGCCGAGGACCCGGTCCCACTCCTCCACCGCGACCTCGCCGGCCGCGCCGACGCTCATCACCCCGGCCGCGTTCACCAGGGCGTCGATGCGTCCGGTGTGGGCGGTGGCAGCCTCGACCGCGGGCTGCACCGACGTCTCGTCAGCGACGTCGACCGTCCACCACGCGCTCGCCGGGCTGTCCGCGGGTTGGGTTGCAAGGTCGAACCCGAGCACCGTCGCCCCCTCGGCCGCGAACCGCGCCGCGCACGCCGCTCCGATCCCCGACGCCGCGCCCGTGATCAGCGCCGTCTTCCCGACCAGTCGATCCCCCACGTGCCGCTCCTTCCATCGTTTTGGCGTCAGTAATTGGCGAAATGCGCCAATTACTGACGCAAGAACAGTGG
This sequence comes from Acidimicrobiia bacterium, assembly GCA_046484625.1. GTDB lineage: Bacteria > Actinomycetota > Acidimicrobiia > IMCC26256 > PALSA-555 > DASUAO01. Next base: position 6,053 of record JAWOIO010000054.1, on the reverse strand, counting down.
CACCGACCTCAGTCCGCGCTCGCGATCGATGGTGGCGAGCCGATCACCAGGTCGGGGCCCCGGCCGGTCTCGTCCTCGAGCGCCTCGTCGAGCGGACGGAAGCGGTCGTAGCGGGCCATCGCGAGGAACGTCCATCCCACGAGCAACACCGCGGAGCCGAGCACCGTCGCCCGCAGACCGATCAGCGACGCGAGCATCCCCTGGAGCAGCGCTCCGAGCGGGACGCCCGCAAGCAGCCCCATGAGGTAGATCGACATCGCCCGACCGCGATGCGTCTCGTCGACGCGAGCCTGGATCGACGTGTTGAGTGCCGTCGCGATCATCACGTAGGCCGCACCCATCACGAACATCCCGACGACGCCGACCGCGTACGAGGGTGCACCACCGAAGACGAGCTCGCCCGTCGCGAACATCAGGATCGCCGATATCGCCACACGCGAACGTGGCGACCGGTCCGCCCAGAACGCGACGACGATGGATCCGAGCACGGCGCCGATCCCGAACGCGGACACGAGGAACCCGTAGGCGCTGCGGCCCACGTCGAACTCGTCCTGGGCGAACGCGGGCGTCAGCTGCACAACGCTGCTCCCCAGGAACGAGACCATGCTGATCGTGATGACGGGCAGCAGGATCGCCTGGCGGGCCCGTACGTAGGTGACCGCCTCCTTGAAGTGGTCGCGCACCCGACCGGCCGCGACATCGAAAGGTACCGAACGGGGATGGATGGCGGCGAGCGCGGCGAGCACGAGCACGAACGAGATCGCGTTGAGGAAGAAGGCCGTCCCGGCGCCGTAGGCCTCGAGCACGAGCCCGGCGAGCGCAGGACCGAAGGCGCGTGCCGCGACGAACTGCATCGAGTTGACCCGCACCGCGTGGAGCAGGTCCTCACGCGGCACGAGCTGGGGCACGAACGACTGCCACGCAGTGATGTTGAGCCCCGACGCGATCCCCGCGACGCAGAGCAGTCCGACGATCGTGCCGCGCGTCGCGGCCCCGAGCTCCCACGTCGCCCACAGCCCGAAGGCGACCAGCATCATCGCGACCTGGGTGTAGACGAGGATTGTCTTGCGGGGGAACCGGTCGGCGAGCGAACCTCCGAGCGGGCCCATGCACAACGCCGGGAAGAACGCCATGAACGCACCGATCCCGAGCCAGGTCGTGGAGCGCGTGATCTGGAAGATCACGTATGGCGCCGCGATCGACTGCATCCACGAGCCAGTGTTCGAGACGAGGGCAGCACTCCAGAAGATCGCGTAGTCACGGTGGCGGAGGACGCCGAACGAGTGCCGGGGTCCCGCCGCGGCCGACGAGCTCAACTGCTCGACCCGGTCCCGGCGAACCCGTCGAGCACCCGTTCGAGGTCGCCCTGACCCGCGGCGAGCCCGGTCCACGGTCCGTCGGCCATGACCACGTCCCAGGCCTCGCGCACCGCTTCGATCGTGAGCGGCCGCTCCCAGCGGTGCCCCTCGTTCACCGCGACGCTCACGCGTCCCGCGTACCCGCCACCCACCGTGAAGCACTCGCCGGTGGTCGTGCAGGCCTCGTGGACGAGCCACGTCGCGACCGGTGCGACGACGTCGAGCGAGAGCCAGGCGTGCAGCTCGGGCGACGCCGGGATCGGCCCGAAGCCACCCGGACGCGTCTTGGCGCACGGTGCGATCGCGTTCACCGTGATGCCATGCGGTGCGCCTTCCTGCCCGAGCGCCCGGGTGAGCCCGACGATCGCCATCTTCGCCGCCGAGTACCCCGCCATCGTCGCGACGCCCCACAGGCCCGCGCCCGACGACAGGTTGAGCACCCGGCCGTAGCCCTGAGTCCGCATGATCGGCCAGGCCGCCCGGGTGACGTGGAAGTGGCCCCCGATCTGGCTCTCGAGGATCGGCCACAGCAGCGTGTCGTCGTAGTCCTCGAAGGGCGCCTGGCGCACGACGCCCGCGTTGTTCACGACGGCGTCGACCCGTCCCCATGCGTCGAGCGCGGTCGCGACGATCGCGGCACCACCCTCCTCGGTCGCAACGGAGTCGGTGCTCACCACTGCCTCGCCGCCCGCTGCGACGATCTCGTCGACGACGCCGAATGCCGGGTTCTCGACCGGTGCGTCACCGGAGCCGTCCGTGTCGCTGATGGCGATGCCGAGGTCGTTCACGACCACTCGGGCCCCCCGAGCCGCGAGCAGACGCGCGTACTCCCGTCCGAGATTGCGGCCCGCGCCGGTGATGACGACGACGCGGTCGTCCCATCGCAGCTCGTCGTGCTCGCTCACCGTGCGATCTCCATGAGCCAGACGCTCACGTGTCGGTCCCGAGCGCATCGAACGGCCCGGCGAGGAACCCACCGTCGATCACGAACTCGGAGCCGGTGCAGTAGGAGCTGGCGTCCGAGGCGAGCCACGTGACGAGCTCGGCCACCTCCTCCGGCGTCCCCACTCGCCCGAGGGGGCTCGTGCTCGCCAGCACCGGACGCATGTCGAAGCCGCCCCAGGACTCGGGCTGGATCATGGGCGTGTCGATCGGGCCCGGGTGCACGCTGTTGACCCGGATCCCGTCCCGCCCGAGCTCGAGCCCGGCAACTTTCGCCAACCCGCGCAGGGCGAACTTGCTCGTGACGTACCCGGCGATCCCGCCGGCGCCCACGATGCCGTTCACCGAGGAGATGAGGATGATCGATCCGCCGCCCGCGTCGCGGATCGCAGGCGCACAGGCCCGGATCGCGAGGAAGCTCGCGACCTGGTTCACCTCGATGACCCGCCGATAGTCGGCCGGCTTCGTCTCGACGATCGGTCGGGGCCTCGGCGAGATGCCCGCGTTGCTCACCAGGACGTGCAGCCCTCCGAATCCCGTGACCGCCGTGGTGACGGCGGCGTTCCACTCTTCCTCCGCCGCGACGTCGAGGTGCCGGTAGACCGCTGCGTCGCCGAGCTCGTCGGCCAATGCCGACCCCTCCTCGTCGAGCACGTCGCCGAGCACGACGCGGGCGCCGGCGTCGACGAACGCTCGGGCCTCGGCGGCACCCTGGCCGCGTGCAGCGCCGCTGACGATCGCGACCTTTCCTGCCAGCCGATCCGCGTCGCTCACGCGAGCGTCTCAGGCACGTGATCGAGCTTGTAGAGCGCGCGGCAGTTGTCGTGCAACATCTTCTTCACCGTCGATCGCTCGACCCCGCGGAAGTTGCGCTCGATCGAGACCCGGTTGTTGGGCCAGTCGGTCCCCGTGTGCGGGTAGTCGGTGGACCACATCAGGTGCTCGATGTTCATGCGGTGTCGGAGCTCGATGCCGACGGTGTCGACCATGAAGGTCGCCCAGAAGTTCCGGTGGAACGTGCGACTCGGCATGGTCGGCATCTGCTCGACACCGTTGGTGAACCACCGATATCGGAGATACATGTCGTCGACCTGCTCGAGCAGCGTGGGGATCCATCCGATGTTCGCCTCGACGAGCAACAGCTTCAACGACGTGAAGCGCTCGAAGATCCCCGAGAAGATCAGGTCGCACACGACAGGGATCGTGTGGGCACCGGCCTTGCTCGACCCGGCGACGCCCATGAACGCGAGCGAGTCGAGTGGCGGCGGCTTCGCGCCGGGCCCCTTGATGAAGCTGCCGATGTGGACCGCGACCGGGATGTCGGCCTCCTGCGCGAAGGCCCAGAACCGGTCGTCGTCGGCGCTCGCGTCGAGGCTCCCGTTCGGGAACGCCGAGATGATGACCCCGCGGTGCCCCAACCCGAGCGCGCGCTCGGTCTCGGCGATGGCGTCGTCGATGCCCGTGGTGGGCAGCACCGCCTGCGCGACGAGCCGCCCCTGCCCCGCGTCGCAGAACTCAGCGATCCAGTCGTTGTAGGCCTGTACGCACGCGAGCTGGAGCTCACGGTCGGCGCCGTAGACCTTCGCCCCACCCAGGGTGACGCTGGGGTAGAGGACCTGGAGCCAGATTCCGTCGGCGTCCAGGTCGGCCAGCCGCGCCTTCGGCTCGAACGACCCGGGCCGCATCGACTCGTAGGTGATGCCCGAGGGCGCGAACTGTGGATATGACCGGCCCGCGGTCGCGGTGAGCCCCACGGGGCGCATGACCTTCCCGTCGTCGAAGCTCCACCGGTCGCCGTCGTCGCCGGACACGACCTTGGGCGCTCGCTCGCGCAGCTTCGCCGGCACCCGCGCCTGCCACGTGTCGGGCGGCTCGTTCACGTGGGCGTCGGAGTCGAGGATCGGGTAGTCGATGCTCGCGACCTCCGCGAACGCCTGACCGGGGACCGGGTTGCCGGAGAGCGTGCTCATCGGCCCATCCGACCACCTTGCGGCCCGGACCCGCAACTGCGAGCCTGCGGCCCGATGACTGCACCGACGCTCGAAGTGGCCGGCGACTGCGAGCCCGGCTTCGCGGCCGTCCGCGACGCGTTCGCGGCCGGGTTCGCCGACGGGTCGGAGGTGGGCGCGTCGCTCGCGGTCGAGGTGCACGGCGACATCGTCGTCGACCTCTGGGGCGGCTACACCGACGCGGCGCGCACGTCGCCCTGGACCCGCGACACGATCGCGTGCGTCTTCTCGTGCACCAAGGGGCTCGCGGCGATCGCGCTACTGCACCTCGTCGACGCCGGGAAGGTCGATCTCGACGCCCCGGTCGCGACCTACTGGCCCGAGTTCGCAGCCGAGGGGAAGGATGCGCTCCCCGTCCGTTGGCTCCTCACGCACGAGGCGGGGCTTTCTGCGATCGACCGTCCGATGCCGTTCGGCTCGCTTTCCGACTGGGACGCGATGGTCGATGCACTCGCGGCCCAGGCGCCGGCGTGGGAGCCCGGGACCGGGCACGGCTACCACGGCGTGACCTTCGGGCACCTCGTCGGCGAGGTCGTGCGGCGCGTCGACGGCCGCACGATCGGCTGCTACCTGCGCGACGAGATCACCGATCCCCTCGGCGTCGCGTGCTTCCTCGGTCTTCCCGACGCCGACGACGCCCGCGTCGCCGAGATGTCCATCGAGCTCGATCCCGCCGCGCGCACCTTCTTCTCGCACTGGGGACCCGACGACCTGGGCCCGAAGTCGTTCGGGAACCCACCCGACTGCAACGTGATCGAGCACACCAACAGCCGGGCATTCCGTGCCGCCGAGATTCCGTCGGCCAACGCGCATGCCGACGCCCGCGCCCTCGCGCGCGTCTACGGCGCGCTCGGCACCGGCGACGTGCTGTCTCCCGACCTCGTCGCAGAAGCAGGGCGGACCCACGTCGAGGGCGACGACCTCGTGATGGCGCTCCCGACGCGGTTCGGGCTCGGCTTCGAGATCACGATGCCCGAGGCGGAGTTCTCGTTCGGCCCGGGTGCGCGCACGTTCGGTCACAACGGCTCCGGCGGCTCTCTCGGCTTCCTCGATCCGGACACGGGCGTGTCGTTCGGGTACGTGATGAACCGGATGGAGTGGCGCGCCCGGCGCGACGACCGGCGGTGGTTCCCGATCCTCGATGCCCTGTACGACGCACTCTGAGACCATTCGAGCCCGACGACCGGAGGCACCCATGCCGACCACCGACCCCCGTGAGCAGACCGTGCGCGAGCTGTTCGCGCGACTCTCGGCCCGCGAGTTCGACGCGATGGCAGCCTTGCTCGCCGACGACGTCGTGTTCGACCTGAAGTACGCGCCCGAGATGCTGCCCATGCCGACCGAGGGGCGCGACGCGGTCCGGGCACTCGTGGGCGATGTGATCGGCGGGATGTTCGAGCCGTTCGCGATCGAGGTGCTGGACGTCCACCTCGGCGCCGATCCCGATCTGGTCTTCGCCGAGTACCACAGCGAGGGCACCGTGAAGCACAACGGGAACGACTACGTCAACGACTACATCGGCATGTTCCGCGTCGACGACTCGGGGATCCGGTTCTGGCGCGAGTACCACGACCCCGAGCGGGCCACGAAGGCGCTCGGGGGCTGACTCGGGCCCCGGGCGACCTCCTGTTCAGACGCTGGCGGGCTGTTCAGACGCTGGCGGGCTGTTCAGACGCTGGCGGGCTGTTCAGACGCTGGCGGGCTGTTCAGACGCTGGCGGGCCGTTCAGACGCTGGCGGGCCGT
>JAWOIO010000023.1:0-2834 GCA_046484625.1 Acidimicrobiia bacterium | reverse complement strand
CGCGCACGTCGTCGCCGGCGAGGTCGCGACGACGGTATCGACGACCAGCGGTCGCCGGGTGGTCGGGTCGGTCGTGGGCTTCGATCCGAGACGGGATCTCGCGCTGGTGCGCGCGCCCGGTCTCGGTCTCGCGCCACTGCCTCGGGGCTCGATCGAGGTCGACGCCACCGGCTCGGTGATCGGCTACCCGGGCGGCGGCACCCAGCTCGAGTCACCCGCGCGTGTCGCCGAGGAGATCACTGCGAACGGCACCGACATCTACCGCGAGTCCCGCACGAGCCGGGCGATCTTCGTGCTCGCGGCGCAGCTCGAGCCGGGCGACTCGGGTGGGCCGCTGATCGACCAGGCCGGTGTGGTCGTCGGGCTGGCGTTCGCGGTCGATCCTGGGAGCACCACCACGGCCTACGCGCTCACCGACGAGGAGATCGACCGGGGGCTGGCGTCGTTCTCGGCGCGCGGGATGCAGTCTGCGGTGGATACCGGCCGGTGTCTCGTCGGTTGACGCGCCCTGGTGACGCCGTCAGACCACGATGAACGCGATGCACGCGAAGTGCATCGCCGCGGCCACCAGCACGAAGACGTGCCAGATCTCGTGGTATCCGAAGATGGCCGGCCACGGGTCGGGCCAGTGGAACGCGTGCACGAACGCGCCGACCGTGTAGATCACGCCCCCACCGACGATGAGCGCGAAACCGGTCGCGCCGAGATCGGACCAGATCGACGGCAGCGCGATGACGGCGATCCAGCCGAGCGACACGTACACCGCGGTCGCATAGCCGCGGGGCGGTTGGAAGGGGAGCCACTCGAGGACGATCCCTGCGATGGCGAGCACCCAGACCGGGAGCAGCACGGCCCATCGGGTCCAGTGATCGAGCGCCAACCACGACAGCGGGGTGTACGTGCCGGCGATCGCGAGGAAGATCCCCGAGTGGTCGGCCTTGCGCATCACCGCCGTCCCGGGTTCCGACCAACGGCCGCGGTGGTAGAGCGCGCTCGTCGCGAGCATCGCGGTGATGCACACCGCGTACACCGCGAGGGTGGGCCGGGCGCTGGCAGGTGCACCGACGACCAGCACGACGCCGGCGATCGCGAAGACGACGGCGCCCCACTGGTGGCTGACGCCGCGTAGCAGCGGCTTGACGAGCTCGCCGACGGGGCCGGACGGGTGGATGGTGGTCGAGGACGCGGAAGGTGCCGGGGGCACCCGGTGCTCGGACGTCAGTCCGCCTCGATGAAGATGCACTCGCCGGGACACTCCTCGGCGGACTCCACGACGGCGTCGAGCTGACCGTCGGGGATGTTCGCGAGCCCCTCGGCGCCACCGGGGTCGCTGAAGACCTTGGAGCCCTCCTTGACGTACGCCAGCCCGTCGTCGAGCAGCGTGAACACGTCGGGGGCGATCTCCTCGCAGAGACCGTCGCCGGTGCAGAGGTCCTGATCGATCCAGACCTTCATCGGGGCAGCTCCTCTTGGGAACGACGACCGGGGCCAGGGCCCGGGTCGGGGTGGTGTCCTCACGTCGCGGGGGTGCGGCGTGTCCCCCGCAGCGTAGACGAGGGGAATCGATTTCTCAAGCGGAGACCGGGGAAATGCACCGGGGGCGGGAAATGGGCCTGCGGAGGGTGCGCGGGTCCGCGGGGGACCCCGGTGTAAGGTCCGCGCGCAGCCGGAACTCGCCGGCAGGAGGTGACAGGTGTCGGAGGAGCACGAACGGCGCCTCGCCGAGTACGAGCGCCAGGTCGGAGAGCTCCAGGCGCAGGCCAAGGCCCTCGAGGAAGAGGTCGTGGTGCTGCGGCGACGCCTCCAGGACGCGCCCAAGCGCGTCCGGAGCCTCGAGGAGCGTCTGCTCGAGGCCAAGGGCCAGCTCGCCCAGGCGGTCTCGCAGAACGAGCGGCTCTCGGCAACCCTGCGCGAGGCGCGCGAGCACATCGCCGCACTGCGCGAAGAGGTCGAGAAGCTCACGATGCCGCCCTCGGCGTACGGCACCTTCCTTGCCGCGAACGACGACGGGACCGTCGACGTCTTCAGTGCCGGCCGCAAGATGCGCGTCTCCGTGCACCCCGAGGTCGATCTCGATGCGCTGGACCGTGGGCAGGAGGTCGTCCTCAACGAGTCGCTCAACGTGGTCCTCGCGCGCGGCGTCGAGGTCTCCGGCGAGGTGGTGGTGATCAAGGAGCTGCTCGAGGACGCGACGCGCGTCCTGGTGGTCGGGCGGGCCGACGAGGAGCGCGTGTGCGAGCTCGCCGGCACGCTCCTCGGCGAACGACTGCGCGCCGGTGACCATCTGCTGCTCGACGCCCGGTCGGGGCTGGTCGTCGAACGACTCCCACGCCCCGAGATCGAGGAGCTGGTCCTCGAGGAGGTCCCCGACGTCACCTACGCCGACGTGGGCGGCCTCGACGACCAGATCGAGGCGATCCAGGACGCGGTGGAGCTGCCGTACCTCTACGCGGAGATGTTCCACGAGCACCAGCTCCATCCGCCGAAGGGGATCCTGCTCTACGGGCCGCCCGGGTGCGGCAAGACGCTCATCGCGAAGGCGGTCGCGAACTCGCTCGCCAAGCGCGTCGCGGAGAAGACCGGCAACGAGAACACCCGCTCGTACTTCCTCAACATCAAGGGCCCCGAGCTCCTCAACAAGTACGTCGGCGAGACCGAGCGCCAGATCCGGCTGATCTTCCAGCGGGCCCGCGAGAAGTCCGAAGAGGGCGTGCCGGTGATCGTCTTCTTCGACGAGATGGACTCGCTCTTCCGCACCCGCGGCTCAGGTGTCAGCTCCGACGTGGAGAACACGATTGTCCCGCAGCTGCTCAGTGAGATCGACGGCGTCGAAG
>JAWOIO010000207.1:0-21163 GCA_046484625.1 Acidimicrobiia bacterium | reverse complement strand
TCGACTCCGGGCGTACGCGCCCGCTCGAGTGGCGGCTCGGCCAGCTGCAGGCACTGCGGGACGCACTCATCGAACGGGAGTCCGAGCTGCTCGAGGCCCTCGCGGGCGACGTCGGCAAGCCGTCGCTCGAGGCGTGGGCGACCGAAGTCGGCTTCCTCCTCAACGAGATCGATCATGTGCGCAAGCACCTGAAGCGCTGGACCCGACCGACGAAGGTCCGCACGCCGTTGGCGACGAAGCCGGCGAAGGCACGTATCGTCCGCGAACCGCTCGGCGTCGTCCTGATCATCGCCCCGTGGAACTACCCGGTCCAGCTCACCCTCGGGCCGCTCATCGGCGCCATCGCGGCCGGCAACGCCGCGGTCGTCAAGCCGTCGGACGTCGCGCCCCGCACGTCGGCCGTCCTCACGCGGCTGATCGACGACGCCCTCGACACCGAGGCGATCGCGGTGGTCGAAGGGGCGGTCGAGGAGACCCAGGCCCTGCTGGCCCAGCGGTGGGACCACATCTTCTTCACCGGCAGCGGCACGGTCGGCCGGATCGTCATGCGGGCCGCGGCCGAGCACCTGACGCCCGTGACGCTGGAGCTCGGCGGCAAGAGCCCTGCGATCGTCGACGCGTCGGCCGACCTCGGGGTGGCGGCGCGCCGGATCGTGTGGGGCCGGTTCCTGAACGCGGGCCAGACGTGCATCGCCCCCGACTACGTGCTCGTCGCACGCGAGCACGAGGACCGGCTCCTCGACCTGATGGGTCGCGCGGTCACCGAGTTCTACGGCGATGACCCGAAGGCCAGCCCCGACTTCGCCCGCATCATCGATGATTGCCACCATGCCCGGCTGGTCGCGCTCCTCGACTCGGGCACGGTCGTCATCGGGGGCGAGCACGACGCCGCGGAGCGCTACGTCGCGCCCACCGTATTGCGCGACGTCGCGCCCGACTCGCCCGCGATGCAAGACGAGATCTTCGGGCCGATCCTCCCCGTCCTCGCGGTCGACGACGTGGATGCCGCGATCGCGTTCGTCAACGAGCGCGACAAGCCGCTGGCGCTCTACGTCTTCGCCGGCGACAACGGGGTGAGCGACCGTGTCCTCTCCCAGACGAGCAGCGGCGGTGTGTGCGTGAACGCCACGCTGTTCCAGGCAGCCGTCGCCGAGCTGCCGTTCGGTGGCGTGGGCGAGAGCGGGATCGGGGCGTACCACGGCAAGGCGAGCTTCGACGCGCTCACCCACACCAAGGCGGTGCTGCGCAAGACCACGAAGCCGGACCCGGCGCTCGCCTACCCGCCCTACACGGCGCGCAAGGAGAAGCTCATGCGCCGCTTCCTGTAGCCGTGGCCGAGCGGCGAGGGATGCGCGAGCAGTCGTCGTTCGTCGCCGACGAGGGCGAGCCGCTCGCGACCGGCTGGGAACCGGGCGCCGAACCCGACACACTCCTGCGCGCGTACACCGACGGGTTCGCCGGCATGTGTGCGCACCTCGCGGAGGGAGCGGGGGGCCGGGTCGAGCGGACCGAGCACCTCGTGCTCGCCGACGCCGGGTCACCGGCCGCGTACCTGAACGGTGCCGTCGTCACCTCGCCCCTCGACGACACCGAGATCGACGCCGCGGTCCGGCACGCTCAGCGCTTCTTCGCCGCCGGGAGTGGAGGGCCGTGGCTCCTGCTCGCACCGACGCCGATCCCGGACCTTCGCCACCTCGGTCTGGCTCCCGTCGGACATCCCCCGTTCATGGTCCGGGGCGTCGGCGGCACGCGCCGCGACCCGCCGACCGACCTCGAGGTCATCGAGATCAGCGACCCGGCTGACCTGATCCGGCTCGAGCGGGCCTGCATCGACTTCTACCCGATGCCCGAGGTCGCCGATCGACCGCCCGGCACGGTCTTCCCGGTCGACGCCCTGCTCGCCACCGACGACTACCGCTGGTTCCTGGGGCTGGTCGACGGGTCCCCGGTGGGCACGGCGATGGCGCACGCGAGCCCAGGCGCAGTGCACGTCGAGTGGATCACGTCGGATCCGCAGCGCCGCGGTCGGGGTTACGGCGAGGCGATGACGTGGGCCGCGACCCTGGCCTGGCCCGATCGGCCGGCGACGCTCATCGCGAGCGACGACGGCCGCCCCACGTACGAACGCATGGGCTACCTCCCGGTGACCCGGGTGACGATGTGGGCCGGGACCCGGGCCTCGCTCTGAGAGCACGACGGTCGGCGGTCCGACGGTCCCACGGTCGGGCGGTCCGGCGGTCAGCGGTACGAACGCAGCTCGACGACGTTGCCGTCGGGGTCCCGCACGTAGAGGCTCCTCGCGAACCCCCGGGCCCCGAAGAGGCCGTCGGTCGGGCCGTCGCCCACCACGTCGAACCGGCCGGATCTCGCGAGCGCGTCGAGGTCGGTTTCCTCGATCACGAGGCAGAAGTGGTCGACGTTCATGCCCGACCGTTCCGCCGCCAGCACGTCGATGAGCGTGGTCGCATCGATCCGCACCGACGGGAAGAGCACCTCACCACGACGCCACTCGTCGACCCGCACCGGCGTCAGGCCGAGCTCCTCGACGTAGAACCGGAGCAAACGTTCGACGTCGGCGCTGCGCAGCACGAGGTGGTCGAAGCCGACGACCCGGACCGGGCCGGATCCCTCGGCGGTTCCGGCGTCAGCCACGGGGCATCCCGAGGATCCGCTCGGAGATGATGTTGCGCTGCACCTCCGACGTCCCTCCGGCGATCGTGCCGGCAAAGCTCCAGAGCCACTGGCGCTGCCACTTCCCGTCGCCGGGGTTGTCGTGCGCTCCCTTCCACAGCGGCGCCGCCGCGCCGGTCAGGTCGACGGCCCGCGCCGACAGCGCCTGGCTCATCTCGCTCCAGTGCAGCTTGATCCAGCTCGTCTCGGCGCCGGGCTCGATCCCCTTGGCGAGGCGCGACAGCGTCCGGAGGTTGTGGAGCCGCAACACCCGCAGCTCCGTGAACGACTGCGCGAGCGCATCGGCCGTCTCGACATCGTCGAGCAGCCCTCGCTCCTGTGCGAGCGCGAACATCTCGTCGAGAAAGACCTCGTGCACGACCTGCTCCTTGAACGCGAAGATCGTGCCGCGTTCGTGCGAGAGCGTCGTGCTCGCGACCGACCATCCCTGGTGCAGCTCGCCGATGACGTGGTCGTCGGGGACGAACACGTCGTCGAGGAACACCTCGTTGAACTCCGCCTCGCCCGTCAGCTGCACCAGGGGTCGGATCTCGATGCCGTCGGCCTCCATGTCGACGACGAGGTACGAGATCCCCGCGTGCTTCGACGCGTCGGGGTCGGTGCGGGCGAGACAGATCCCCCACCGGGCCCACTGGGCATAGCTGGTCCACACCTTCTGGCCGTTGAGCACGAACCCGCCCTCGACCGGCGTCGCCTTCGTCGAGAGCGCCGCGAGGTCGGAGCCCGCGCCGGGCTCGCTGAAGAGCTGGCACCAGATCTCGCTGGCATCGAGGATCGGCGGGACCCACCGGCGCTTCTGGTCATCGGTGCCGAACGCGAGGAGCGTGGGTCCCACGTTGTTCACCCCCACCCGATTCACGGGCTGCGGGGCGCGCGCGCGGGCGTACTCCATGTTGTAGATCGCGACCTCGACGGGCGACGCCCCCCGCCCGCCGTACTCCTCGGGCCAGTGGATGCCGACCCATCGGCCCGCGGCGAGCCGAGCCTGCCACTGCCGACCCCACGCCACCTCGTCGTCGAGCGTCGCAAAGGCGGGTGGGACCTCGAGGTTGGCCTCGAGCCAGGCGCGGACCTCCGCGGCGAACGCCTGCTCCTCGGAGCTGAACGACAGGTCCATGGCGTCAGCGGCCGCCGACCGCGCCGGAGCCCGCATTCCGGTGACCACTTCCGCCCCCCGAACCGTTCCGGTGACGGATCTCGCCCCCGGGCGGGCGCGATCCGTCACGAGAACGGGTGGGGGGGCGCAATCCGTCACGAGAACGGGTGGGGGGGCGCGTTCCGTCACGAGAACGGGACGGAAGCCGGTCCGGACGGGCCATCAGAGGTCCCAGAAGCGTTCGCGCTGCTGACGTACGAACGATGCGTGGAGCGCGGCCTCGTCGTCGGGCGTGAACCGCCGGTAGACGTCCTCTCCGCGGCCGCGGACGAAGACAGCGTCGCCGTCGACGCGGTCCGAGCGCCACTTCTGGTGGACGAGGGTCCGCTTCACGATCTTGTTCGTCCCGGTGGTCGGCGGCTCCCGTACGACGCGGACGTATCGGGGACGCCACTTGGGGCCGACCCCGTCCTGGGCGTCGAGCCATGCCGCGAAGTCGGCGGGGTCGAGCTCCGCGCCTTCCCGCAGCACGAGGCCCGCCATCACCTGGTCGCCGGCCTGGTCGTCGGGGACGCCGTAGACCGCCGCGATCACGACGTCCGGATGCCGACCGAGCGTGGCTTCGATCGGCTGGGTGGGGAAGTTCTCGCCGTCGACGCGCATCCAGTCGGCGTTGCGCCCGGCGAAGTAGAGGTACTCGTCGTCGTCGAGGTAGCCGAGGTCGCCGGTCCAGTACCACCCGAACCGCAAGGTGCGCTCGTTGGCCTCGTCGTTGTTGTAGTAGCCCTCGAACGGTCCGGCGCCCGCGGTGTTCACGATCTCGCCGACGCACTCGTCGGCGTTCACGAGCCGTCCGTCGGCATCGAAGCGGGCGCGTGCGAGCTCGTTGCCTGCCTCGTCGACGACCTTGACGTTGTCGCCGACCTGACCGAGCGCCCCCGGACGCTCCTCGGCATCCCGGTTGACCGCGACCCCGCCCTCGGTCGCGCCGTAGGCATCGATCACGTCGACCGCGAAGCGCCGGGCGAACTCGTCGACGACCTCGGGCGAACCCTCGTTCCCGAACGCGACGCGCAATGTGTTGTCGGCGTCGTCGGCCTGCTCGGGGACCGAGAGCACGTAGGCCAACGGTTTCCCCGTGTAATTGAAGTACGTGGAGCCGTACCGGCGGATGTCGGGGAGGAACCCGGACGCGCTGAACCTTCGCGCCAGGCCGACGGAGGCCCCGTAGACGATCGACGGTGCCCACCCGACCATGAGCCCGTTGGAGTGGAACAGCGGCATGCAGATGTAGCCGACGTCGTCGGGACCGAGCTCCATGATGATCCCCATGCGGGTGCCCGTCACGAGGAACCGGCGCTGCGTGCAGATCACGGCCTTCGGCGCGTCGGACGTGCCCGACGTGAAGATGAGCGCCCAGAGGGTGTCGGGTCCCGGCTCGATCCCGGCATCGTCGCCACTCACTCCCGCCAGCGCTTCGTCGAGGTCGGTGCCGAGCGTGACCGGGGGGTCCGACGGATCGGGAGTCCGGTTCGAGACCAGCACCTCGGGGAGCCCCGACGCGATCGGCTGCAGCAGCGGGAGGTGGCGCGGTTCGCTGATCACGAGGTCGCAGTGCGTGTGGGTGATGTCACGCAGCAGGTGCTCCTCGCGGCGGGTGTGGTTGAGCCCCACGACCGCGGCGCCGGCGAGTGCGGCCCCGCCGAGCGCGAACAGGTACTCAGGGGTGTTGTCGAGGAGCACGCCCACGTGGACGCCGCGGTCCGCACCAGGCGTCGCCCGCGCGAGGAAGAGGTTCGCGAAGCGGTGACACTCGGCGACGTAGTCGCCATGAGTCCACACCCGGTCCCCGAACTTGACCGCCGGCCGGTCCCGCCGGTCGGGGTCGTCGGCGTTCGAGCGCAGCAGGTCCGCCGCATCCGCCGCCGGCATCGGTGCTTCGCCGGGCAGCGGGACCGCCTTCAGCCGCAGGCTCGAACGATCCGGCGGAGTGGCTGACACGGGCGTCAGGCTAGCGATTCCCGGGGTCGCCGACGCCGCCTCAGACGGGCTCGACGACCACGACGGGGATCTCGCGATCGGTGGCCTGCTCGTACTTCGCGTAGTTCTCGAAGACGTCGATGAACCGGCGGTACTTCTCGGTCCGCTCAACGCCGGTCGCGATGCGCGCCCGGCCCTGCAGGGTCGTGCCTCCGTCGCGCACCGTCACTGCGGGGTTCGCCTCGAGGTTGAGGTACCACCCGGGATGGTGGTCGTGGCCGCTGTTCGACGCCGCGAACAGGTACGCGTCGCCGTCGCGCAGCGCGAGCAGCGGCCACGTCCGATCCTCACCGGACTTGCGCCCCGTGGTCGTGAGCAGGACCAACGGCTCGCCGTGGAACTTGCTACCGATCCGGCCACCGGTGAGTCGATACCAAGCCTTGTGCAGCCCCGAGAAGGTCGTGAGGAACCAGCGCGGGCTCTTGATCGTCGGGTTCAGTCCCATGGACCGAACCCTAGACTCGCCGGCCATGGAGGACCGGCTGACGCCGTCGCTGTACCTCGAGATGACCGAGCGCGACGCCGACGGGTACGCCGCCCAACGGGTCCCCGACGTCCTCGCGCTCCCCGGGGTCGAGCGGGCGACGTGGTGGGCCAACGTCGAGCGCGACCGCACCGACCTCCCCCGCGTGCTCCCCGAGTTCGACGTGCTCGGCGTCTACGAGGTCGACGGATCGTTCACCGCGCCCACCGAGCTCCCCGACGGGATCGCCGGACACCACTTCCTGCGCACCCCGCGGCCCGGTCAGGGGAGCCTGTCGGGGCGACCGACCGTCGGACTCTCGCTCGTGCTCATCAGCCCGAAGGACGCAAGCCGCGCCCAGGACCTCCGCGACTGGGGCGACTTCGTGCACATCCGCCACATCTCCGACGTCGGGGTGCCCGGATACACGATGATCACGCCGTTCGAGAACGTGCTCGGCGCCGCGTGCTCCGACACCGATCCCCGGTACATGCACTTCTACGAGATGGACACCGACGAGCCCGAGCGGGCCTTCAAGACGATGACCCCCCTCGTCGAGCAGCGCATCGGCGCCAAGGGGACCCCCGCGTTCCAGGAGTGGGGCTGGCACGACCAGCTCCGCATCATCTACGTGAACACCTTCGCCCGCGTCGGCGAACGGGCACCGTGAGCGACGCCGACCTCTTCAGCGTCGTCCACCGTCAGCGAGCGTGTCGCGCGTTCTCCGAGCGCGAGGTCGACGACGCCGACCTCGCTCGCATCCTCGACGCGGCGACGTTCGCGCCGAGTGCAGAGAACCGTCAGCCGTGGGAGTTCGTGGTCGTGCGCGACGACGAACTCCGCGGCCAGGTCCACGAGCTCACCGTGCGGGCGTGGGAAGCGGGTGGACGGGCGTTCGCCGCGTCGCGACTCGAGCCCGCCCTCCTGGAGGAGGTCGACGCTGGGATCACCGGCGGCGGCTACCGCGGCGCACCGGTCCTCGTCGTCGTGGCCGCCGACACCACGCGGTGCCTCGAAGCGACGATCGCGTCGTCGATCTACCCGGCGACCCAGAACCTGCTCCTCGCGGCCACCGCCCTCGGCATCGGATCAGCGTTCACCACCATCACGACCGCGTTCTCCGACGAGCTGCGGGCGCTACTCGGGCTGCCCGACCACGTCCTTCCCCAGGTCGTGGTGCCCCTCGGGTACCCGGCGAAGCCCCTCGGGCCGCCCCGACGCGAGCCCTTCGCCGACCACACCCACCGCGACCACTACGGATCGGCCTGGTAGTCGTCACCCTCCGGCTTCTCGGCACGCTGGTTGTTGCTCTGCAACATTGAACGTGCCGAGAAGCCGGAACGCGGTCAGACGGGGACCGATGTCCCACCTGCGACAGCCGACGCCCGGATCGCGTCGAGCACCCGCATGGCGGCGACGCCGTCGGCGAACGTGGGGACCGGCACCGCGTCCGGGAGCGGCCGACCCTCGACCCCGGCGCGCAGCACCTCGCACAGGCGGGTGAACGGCCCGAGCTCGAGGTGGGTGAACCGGTGACGGGGATCGTCGCTCTCGGCGGGCGGGTCCGGCAGGGTCAGGTCGTCGGGCACCGGGAGCCTCGCCGCTCCCTCGGCGCGAGCGAGCCAGGCCTCATCACCCTCGATCCAGATCGTGCCGTCGGTCCCGGCAACGCGCGTCCCCGGCCTCCACGACTTCGACGGCCAGGGCGGCGTGCGTGCCGGGTGGGGTTGCGATCGTCACGGCCTCCACGCCCGGCAGCACGAGCGCGTCGGAGAGCGACATGGAGGCGGTCTCGATGCCGACACGTTCGGCACGACGCCCGGTCCGTTCGGGATCCTGTCCGACGAGCGCGGCGACCTCGAAGCCGGCGGCGCGCAGGGCCGGTACGTGGACTCGGCACCCGAACCCCGACCCGACGACGACAGCTCTCGGAGCGTCCGCCACCGCGGCTAGTAACCGGCGTCGAGGTCGATGACACCCTCGAGCGAATCACCCGCGGCGAAACGGACGAGGTTGGCGGCGAACGCCGCGATGATCCGTTCGAACGCACGGGGCGACGACCACGAGACGTGCGCGCTCAACCGGACCGACGGGTGGTCGTACATCCAGTGCCCCGCGGGCAGCGGCTCGGGATCCACGGTGTCGAGCGACGCGCGTGCGACCCGACCGTCGTCGAGGGCGACCCGCAGTGCGTCCTGGTCGACGAGGCTGCCGCGAGCGATGTTCACCAGGTGCACACCCGGCTTCACCAGGTCGAACGCGGCGGTGTCGAGCAGGTGGTGGGTGTCGGCCGTTCCCGGGGCCGCGAGCACGAGGTGGTCGGCAGTCCCGAGCAGGTCCGCGAGGTCCGCGGCGAGCTCCACTCCGGCGGGAGCACCCAGGGCCGCGTTCCGCCGCAGGGCGCGCACACGCATGTCGAACGCCTGCGCTCGGGTCGCCACTGCGGCACCGATGCCACCGATCCCCACGAGTCCGACGGTCTGGCCCGCGAGCTCGCCCAGCGACGCGATGTTCCAGTGCTCCGGGGGCTCGCCGAGCCAGGTCTTGGGGAAGTCCTTCACGAAGGCGAGCATCGAGGCCAGCACGAACTCCGAGATCGGGATCGCGCTCACACCCCGAGAGCAGGTGACGAGTCGCCCCTCGAGCTGATGACGGGGCCACCCGTCGATCCCGGTACCGGGCAGATGGACCCACCGCACCCCGATCTCGTCGAGCCGGTCGTACGCGGGGTGACCGTGCCATCCGCCGAAGAGCACGTCGCCGCGGAGGTCGTCGGGGACCGGGTCGGCGAAGCCGAGCACGACGACCTCGGCGTCGGGCACGGCAGCTCGCGCCGCCTCGGCGGCCTGCTCGCCCATGAGGGTGATCACGCGGATGGTCATGGGTTCCTCAGAAGGCTCGGGTCGCGGCGCGGGTCGGCCCGAACGAGTGCAGGGCCAGCGCATGCAGGTTCCCGAGACCCCCGTTCACCATCACCAGCATGTGCTCGGGACTCTCGACGAGATGGACCATCCCCCGGTCGTCGACCCGACCCGCGGCCTCGGCCCGGACCCGGTGAGGTTCGGGCCAGAAGCCGATCGGCAGCGCCGCGTGCGCATGGAGTCGTTCCTGCACGTCGTCGATCGAGGGGTACACCGTCGCGATGAGATCGGCCCATGGTGGCGCGATGCACGTCATGATCTCGGCGCCGTGGTGGTCCCCGATGAACGCGTTCGTTCCCACGAACGCGAGTGACTTGCCGATGACCTCGAGCAGCGTGGCGCCGTCGTCGGCGACGATGTCGGCGATGTCGATGGTCCCGGTGGCCCCGTGGACGGTCACCGCGTCGCCGGCGATGCCTCGACGCTCCGCGAGCGGCGCCCAGGGAGAGCGCTCCTCCCACTCCCCGACGACGATCCCGACGACCCGACCGGGCTGACCGAACACGCTCTTCGACGAGACCCCGACCACCTGCCCGCCGATGTTGCGCATCGCGAGCCGGGTGGCCCGGCCGATCGCGGGGCCCGGACCGGCCGCACCCCCGAAGCACCCGACGTCGTACGGGATGCCGAGTGCGTCGCGGCTCGGCCCGTTGACGAACATGCCCGGCACCACACAGCACGTGGTGGTGTTGAGCGCGAAGAGGTTGTGGATCGGGTCGGACATCGCCTCGATCGAGGCGCAGAGCAGCGGCATCGCCTCAGCCGGGGCGCCCGCCATGACCGCGTTGATCGCCAGCTTCTCGACGGTCGCGCGCCCGCCACGTGGTGGGAGCTCGGCCAGACACTCGTCGGGGAACCGGCCCGACGCGGCGACGTGCTCGCGCACACGCTCCTCGGTGGGTGGGATCAGCGGGAGCCCGTCGCCCCAGCCCGCGTCGGTGGCGAGCTTCGTGAACGCAACCGGGTCGTCATCGACGTCGATCCGTGCACTCGCGAGCCAGTCGATGGTGCACCCGTCGGGGCCGCAGTCGACCCGGGAGGCGATCTCGCTGTCACTCATGCGGGTCTCCCCCGGTCACTCCGATCGTCTCGAGGAGCTGCGGCCAGTGGTCGAGCGCGATCGCACGCACCTCGGCCTCGGGGCGCATCTCGAGTGGGTACGGCAGCACGTGGACGCGCAAGCCCGCACGCCCGGCGTTCGCAGCCATCGTGTGGGCGAGGTGCTCGAACTCCTGGGTCACGACGACGACCGCCGTCTTGCCTCCGTTGGCGGCCGCGACGGTGTCGTGGACGCTCCAAGAGGTACAGGAGCCTCAGTTGCCCAGTCCGATGACCGCGATGTCGACGGCGTCGACGAACTCTGCGAGCTCGGCGAACGTCTGCTCGCCCTCGTCGCCGATCCGGTTGCCCGCCGACCAGAGACGGACGGTGGCGCCGGCGGCTTCGAGCGAATGACGCCACTCGTCGAGCGTCCACTCCCAGGACCGCCAGGCGGAGTCGTAGCGGATGCCCACGACCCTCCCCGCCAGGGTGCCGGCGTCGGGTCCGGGATCGGCGTCGACTTCGGGCGGTGGGGCCGTCGGGTCGAGCACGGAGATGCGGGCCATGCAGCTGCTCCTCGGGTCTCGGGTCTCGGCTGCGATCGTACGCGCCCAACCTGACCCCTGCGTCAGGTTGGACGGATCAGGTGCGGCGAGTCAGGTCCGCGTGCTCGGCCCGGTGCTCAGAGCGCCTCGAACTCGGGGAGTGCGCGCCCCTCGCGTCCGTCGGTCAGGCCGGTGATGTAGGACCCGAGCCACACGGCCATGCAGGCGTTGGCCGTCGCCGCCTGACGGCCGACCACGACGTCCTTCTCGACGACGGCTCGACGGCCGCGAGCGCGGTCGCCTGCACGGTCTCGAGGAACGCCGACGAGATGTCGAGCAGCTGCTCGTAGGCCTCCTGCGAGAACCCCTGCACGTCGAGCAACCCGTCCCAGACCATGCGGCCGCGCGCGATCGCGGCCTCCTGGAGCGGCGGGATCTGCGTCGCGAGGTCGCCGTCCTCCTCCATCAGGGTCCCGGGGAAGAAGGGGTAGCCCGACCGCGGCTGCGGCCGCGAGTCCGCCCCCTCGTACCAGGAGCTCCCGACGGGTCCACACCCGTGCATCCATTGGGGCAGGATGGCCCCCATGGTGGCACCTCGCTCCGGACTCTGGGACGCCGACAACCACTACTACGAGCCGCGCGACTGCTTCACCCGCTACATCGAGCCGGCCATGGCCGATCGGGCGGTCCGGGTCGCGACCGACGGCGACGGCCCGGAAGCCGTCCTGGTGGACGACCGACCGTTCACCTTCTTGGTCGACCCGTTCCGTTCGACCACGACCAAGCCGGGTGCGCTCCGGGAGATGCTGCGCTCGATGGGCGCAGGCGCGACCCGGGAGGCCGATGCCCTCGTCGAGCCGGTCCAGCCCGCCTACGTCGATCGCGATGCTCGGCTGGCGCTCATGGACGCCCAGGGGGTCGAAGCCGTCCTCATGTTCCCGACCCTCGCGGTGTGCGTCGAGCACTTCATGAAGGACGACCCCGACCTCCTCTACGCGAACTTCCACGCGTTCAACCTGTGGCTCGACGACGACTGGGGCTTCGACCACGAGCACCGGATCTTCGGGGTGCCGCTGCTCTCACTACTCGACGTCGACCGTGCCGTCGCCGAGCTCGAGTTCGTGCTGGCCCGCGGTGCCCGCGCCGTCGGCCTCCGCCCCGGTCCCGCTTTCGGGCGCTCGCCCGCCGATCCGCACTTCGACCCGTTCTGGGCGCGAGTCGACGAGGCCCGGGTCCCCGTCTGCTTCCACATCGGCGAATCCGGCTACAACGAGCTCTACTCCACCGCCTGGGGCGAAGAACCCAACCCGTCCTCGCACCACCAGTCCGCGTTCCAGTGGTCGAGCTTCTACGGCGACCGGCCGATCATGGACACCTTCTCTGCCCTCGTCCTGCACAACCTCTTCGGGCGGTTCCCGAACGTGCAGTGCGTGAGCGTCGAGAACGGGTCGCTCTACGTCGGATACCTGCTCAAGGTGATGAACAAGATGAACGGGATGGGGCGCAACGGCCCGTGGCTGGGTGGACGCATCACCGAACGGCCCAGCGACATCTTCAAGCGCCACGTCTCCGTCTCCCCGTATCACGAGGAGGACATCGTGGCGCTCGCCGAGCTCATCGGCGACGACCGGGTGCTCTTCGGATCCGACTACCCGCATCCCGAGGGGCTTGCCGAGCCGCGCGACTTCGCGGAGCTCGTCACGCCCCTCTCCGATGATGCGGTGCGGCGGATCATGGGCGACAACCTGCGCGCGCTGCTCGGGGCGCCGGCCCCCGCGTGACCGATGCTGCGGGCGCACGCCCACTCGAGGGCCGCGTCGCGCTGGTGACCGGCGCGGCGGGCGCCGGGATCGGTCGGGCCTGCGCATCCCGGCTCGGTGCCGACGGTGCGGCCGTCGTCGTCACCGACGTGCATGAAGGTCGCACCCGCGAGACGGCCGACGCGCTGCGCGACCATCTCGCACCCACGCCGGTCGTCGGCCACGTGCTGGACGTCGCGGACCGCGCCCGGGTCGACGAGGTGCTCGCCGATGTCGCGACGACACTCGGACCGGTCGACATCCTCGTGAACAATGCGGCGGTCAACGTGCTGGGGACGGTCGTCGACTACGACCCGCACGACTGGGACCGCGTCGTGGACGTCGACCTGACAGCCTGCTGGTACCTCATGCGAGCGACACTCCCCGCGATGATCGACCGGGGCCGGGGCAGCATCGTCAACGTCTCGTCCGTCGCCGGGTATCTCGGTGGTGGAGGGACCGAGGGCCCGTATGCGGCCGCCAAGGCGGGACTCCAGTCGCTCACCCGCACCGTCGCCGCCGAGGCCGGACCCTTCGGAGTGCGTGCGAACGCCGTCGCGGTGGGCATCGTCTGGTCGAGGTTCGTGGAGAAGCACGCCGCGAGCCTGGAGCCGGAGGCCGCTCGCACACCCCTTCGACGACTCGGTCGACCCGAGGAGATCGCCGCGGTGGTCGCGTGGCTCGCCTCGGACGAGTCCAGCTTCGTGACCGGCGAGACCATCAACGCCAGCGGCGGCTGGTACATGTCACCGTGACCACCGCACCGCCCCCGTCGCGGGCGGAGATCCCAGGAGGCCCGACGAGCATCGCGACCGTCCTCGATGCGGGCCTGGCCGCACACCCCGAGCGCGAGGCACTCGTCGGGCGTCATGGCCGCTTCACCTGGAGCGAGCTGGACGCCACTGCAGATCGTGCCGCGGATGTGCTGGTCGCGTTGGGCGTCGGATCGGGGACGCGAGTCGCGATGGCCCTGCCGAACGACGTCGACATCGTCGTCGCGTTCCTCGCCTGCATGCGCATTGGAGCGATCTGGCTCGGTGTCGGCGTGTCGCTCGCGCCGCCCGAGAAGTCCTTCCTCCTCGAGGACTCCGGCGCGACGGTCATGCTCGCAACGCCACGGGTCGGTGCAGAGATGCGGGCAGCCACGCCGGCGGGTGTCGAGATCGTGGTCGTCGACCCGGGCGGCCCCGACGACGAGTGGCGCGATCGGCTCGCCGACACCGATGCGGACCGCCGACCGAACGCCATCGACCCCCATGGCCCCGCCGCGATCTCCTACACATCGGGGACGACGGGTCGCCCGAAGGGAGCGATCCACAGCCAGCACAACCTCTTGGTACCCGGCGCCGTCGCACGCGCGCGAGGCCAGTACCGACCGGAGGATCGCGTGGGTGTCGTGCTCCCCCTCACGCTCGTCAACCTGCTCTCGCTCGGACCCCTGCTCGCGTGGCAGGTGGGTGCTCCCTGCGTCGCGATCGATCGGATCGACGCGCCCGGCCTGGCCGGGTGGATCCGTGACGAGGGGGTCAGTGCAATCGCGACCGTCCCGACGATCATGCACGACCTGCTCACCCATCCCGAGGTCCAGGCCGACGACCTCGCCTCGCTCCGGGTTCCCGGGGTCGGCGGAGCGGACTGCCCGGAGACGTTCCGCGTCCTCTACCGCGAACGGTTCGGCCGCGAGGTGACCGTCGGGTACGGCCTCACGGAGGCGCCCACTGCCGTCACGATGACCGATCCCGACGCCGCCCCCGTCCCGGGGACCGCAGGGCGCGCGCTGCCGCACGTGCGACTCACCATCGTCGGGGAGGACGGCGCCGAGGTCGCGCCCGGTGAGATCGGAGAGATCTGCGTCGGCCCGGCGGTCGACGGTCCCTGGGCGGGCGTCTACACGCCCATGCTGGGCTACTGGAACCGGCCGGACGAGACCGCGTCCGCGCTCCGCGACGGCGTGCTCCACACCGGCGATCTCGGGACCATCGACCGCGACGGCGAGCTCCGTGTGGTCGACCGTCGCAACGACCTCATCATCCGCGGCGGCGCCAACGTCTACCCGGCGGAGGTCGAGCGGGTGCTGCACCTCGACCCACGGGTCGCTGCCTGTGCGGTGGTCGGCCGACCGGACGAGCGCCTCGGCGAGCGCGTCGTCGCCTTCGTCCAGGTCGCGCCCGGCGAGAACCTGCCGCCCGACGAGCTCGGTGCGCTGTGCGCGGCCAACCTCGCTCGCTACAAGGTGCCCGAGGAGATCCGCTTCGTGGACGGGTTCGACCGCACGGCGATGGGAAAGATCGTCAAGGCATCCCTCCGCGTCGCGTCCTGACCGGGCGCCGGGTCAGATGAGCGGGAGCAGGTGCTCGCGGAGGTCGACCGCCCACACGACCGGGGCGTCCAGTCCCGGACGCCGCGTCACGGTCGCCATCCCCGACACGCCTCATGGAGCCGGGCATGCCACTCCCGGCGGGGTCCCGAGCGGGCCGGCCATCGATCCCGCCACGAGCGCGGTGACCCACCGCGCGACCTTCACCGCGCCATCGGGCGTGAAGTGCACCCCGTCGTCACGGATCTGCACGCCTTCGACCGTGGGCTCGAACGTGCCGCTCGGGCAGACGAGACCACGGATGTCGATGAAGGCCACACGACCGGTGCCGCTCCGCTCGACCGCGAGCCCCCTGAAGAGGTCGTCGAGATGGTCGACCCTGGCCTCGTCGTAGGCCGACCGGTACTCACCGTGCGTACGGAAGTACCGGGCTTCGGGTGACTCGGACGCCTGGTTCTGGAAGTAGGGGCTGCCGAGCCAGAGCACGAGCGGACCCGACGACAGCAGGTCCATCGCGGCCCCGAACTCCGCTCGTGCGTACTCGTCCCAGGCGGGTGTGCCGAACTCGACGAGCGAGCCGTCGACGATCACATCGTACGCGTCCCAGAACCCGTTGATCACGACCACGCGATCAGGTTGGAACTCATCGAGAGCCCGCTGAAAGCGCTCCGGCCATCGATCGCACCGCGATTCGGTGACGGTCGACACCCCGTAGCGGATCTGTGGGCCGCGGAGGAGCCCGCATCCCATCAGGGCCGCGGTGCGGACCTCCATGCCGTGCTCCACCGAGATCTCAGCGAGCGACAGCGCCACGAGGAACGCGAGCGAGTCCCCGACCACGAGGACGCGCGCGGGCCGACCGACGGCCGTCGTTGTCGTCACCTTGGCCGGAGCGCCACTGGGAATCGTCGTGGCAGAGGAATCGGCACGCTCCTCCGACGAGCAGCCACCTACCGCCAGCCCGACGACGAGGAGGCCGACGGCGAGCGTCATCCCGCCTCGGCTTCGAGACGGGAACCTCTGCTCTCGGTCGCGCGCCACGGCCATCAGTATCCCTCGGAGGTGGGCTCACGTCGTCCTCGGGTGAGGCGCTCCGCGAGACGAAGCAGAACGATCGTCAGAGGAGGGCGCGGACCTCTCGCTGAAGGTCGACCGCCCACGCGACCGGGTCGTCGAGGCCCCAACCCTGCTCGGGAAGGTCGAAGTACTCGACCGAGAGGCAGCCCTGGTAGCCGAGCTCGTCGAGCCGGCTGAGCACGGCCGCGAAGTCGACGACCCCGCGTGCGTCGTCGACGTGCACCTGCGTCGAGCCGGGAGCGCCCTGGCGCAGCTGCACGTGCCCTGCGTACTCGAGCAGCTCGAGCGGGTCGCCGCCCCAGTCGGCGACATGGCCGGTGTCGACGAGCAACCGCAACCCCGGGACCTCGGCCATCATCGCTCTCGCCGTCTCCAGGGAGTGGACGACCGCGCCGGCCCACGGTTCGAGGAGCGCGCCGGGCGATCGCTGCCACCAGCGGACCGCGCGGTCCCACATGTCGGGACCGGCCGCGTTTGCAGGGGCGGGTGTGGAGCACCACCCCGGGATCGGTTTCGGGTACGACGTCGGGCATCCGACCGGGATCGGGAGCGTGGCGGGATCGACGTCGACCATGACGTCGATGTGCTCGAACCCCAGCTCGGCGGCGTGCTCGGCGCGCCGATCGACCGGCTCCGACCAGAACACGACGTCGACCACGCCGAGGCGGTACCGACCCACGGGTCGGCCCGCTACTTCTTGTCGGTCGTGCGCTCCATGCCCCCCGGCATGACCATGCCGACGGTCTGCAGCTGCTGGCCGAGGGTGGCATCGAAGTGCTCCGCGACGAGCTCTGGGGTCCAGCCGCCCTCACGCCACATCCACGCGATCTGCTTCGGGTGCTGGAACAGCGTGTACGAGTAGTCGCTGCGCCCGAGGATCTGGCCGTTGACGTGCGCGGCACGCTCCGACGCGAGGAAGGCGACGAGCGGCGCGTTGAGCGACGGGTCCTGCTCGGGCGGCGGCTCACTCCCGGTCCGCTCGAACAGTGCCGCGGTCATGCGGGTCGCACCCGACGGGGCGACCGCGTTGACGGTGATCCCCGACTTCCCGAGCTCGAGGGCCCAGATGAAGGTCATGCCCATGAGCGCGGCCTTGGCGCCGCCGTAGTTGGTCTGGCCGAAGTTGCCCCGGAGGCCGGCCGACGACGTGATGTTGACGATCCGCCCGTAGCCGCGCTCCTTCATGATCGGCGCGGCGTGGCGCGCGCAGTTGAAGGCACCCTTCATGTGGACGGCAACGACGTCGTCGAAGTCCTGCTCGGTCATCTTCACCAGCGTGCGGTCCCGCACGATCCCGGCGTTGTTCACCAGGATGTCGATCGTGCCGAACGCGTCGACGGCCGTCTGCACGATCCCCTCGGCGGCGGCGAAGTCGGTGACCGACCCGTAGCTCGGGACCGCCTGGCCACCGAGCCCTTCGATCTCCTTGCACACCTGGACGGCCGGGTCCTCCTCGGTCCCCCGACCGTCGAGGCTCACGCCGACGTCGTTCACGACGACCTTGGCGCCCTCGCGGGCCAGGCACAGCGCGAACTCGCGGCCGATGCCGCGACCCGAGCCGGTGACGACCGCGACGCGCCCGTCGAGGAGCCCCACAGGGCGTTCAGCCGCAGACGGCGGTCGCGGTGCCGGTGAGCACCTCGACCCCGTCCTGGTTCGTGGCCGTGCACTCGAGGTCGGCGAGCTTGGCGCCGTCGTCCTCGCGCTTGGCCGTCACCTTGGCCGCGAAGGTGATCGTGTCGCCAGGCCAGACCTGCTTGGCGAATCGCACCTGGAAGCGACGCATCGCCTCGGGTCCGAACCAGTCCTTCACGACCCGCGCCATGAGCCCCGCGGTGAGCATGCCGTGGCCGAACACCGAAGGGTTCCCCACCTGGGTGGCGATGGTGTCGTCGTGGTGCATCGGGTTGAAGTCGCCCGACGCGCCGGCGTACCGGACGAAGTTGGTACGGGTGAGGTTCTCGACGACGAGCGGGGGCGCCTCGGCGCCGACCTCGAGGGAGTCGTAGCTGGGTGGAGTCATGGCGAGGGAGCGTAGCGCGAGCCGCGCAAAGGTGACATCAGCGTCAGCCTCTCGTAGCCTCCTGCCGATGGCAACCCCGCCGACGGTGCGCGACCCGGGTGGTACACCTGCCCAGGGTCGGGAGCTGCGAGCGCGCGGCAAGCGAACGCTGGCGGCGCTCCTCGACGCCGGGGTGGTCGTGTTCGCCGCCCGTGGCTACCACGCCGCTCGGGTCGATGACATCGTGAAGGCGGCCAAGACCTCGCACGGGACCTTCTACCTCTACTTCTCGTCCAAGGAGGACCTGTTTCGCGCGCTCGCGCTCGACGTCGCGGCGGAGATGGCCGACCTCGCCCGCGAGCTCCCGTCGCTCGTACCCGAGGGCACCGCGACCACGGTGGCGATGCGGGACTGGCTCGACCGCTTCGGCGAGCTGTACGGGCGCCACAGCGCGTTCATCAGGACGTGGACCGAGGCCGAGATCGGCGACACAGATCTCGGTCGCATCGGCGACGACCTCGTGACCGAGTTCTCACGCCAGATGGCGGCGCGCGTGCGCGAAGCCGCCCCCGACCTCGACGCCGGACTCACCGCGTTTGCGCTCGTCTCGATGATCGAGCGCACCAGCTATTACGTGGAGTCCCACCAGCTGAAGGCCGACGCCGGGGCCACACGGGACGTCATGGCGGCGGTCGTGCACGCAGCGCTCGCCGGTCGACCTGACGGATCGTCAGGTGACGACGTTCGGTGACTGCCACCGCCGCCGGGGCAGGGTTATATTCCTGACACCATCGTCACATAATGGACACCAAAGGGGGGACCAATGCGAAACCGAGCAGGCGCGCTGATCATCGCCGTCCTGACTGCAGCGTCGCTTGCAGTCGGGGTCGCGGGGTCGGCCGGAGCGTCGACCGCCGAGCAGAAGTCGAAGAAGCCGCTGTGCGCCGGCAAGACCAAGAAGAAGGCCATCACGGCGATCGAGGACGCGTACGCACGCTTCCTCGACGGCGCGACCTATCCCGACGCCCTCGAGGACAAGGCTCCATACATCCAGTACCTGAGCGGGAAGAAGTTCAGCCAGGAGTTCCTCGACCAGTTCGTGGCGAGCTCGGCGGCGAACGCGGAAGCGGCGGCGACGACCAACGTCGACATCGACAAGGTCACCTGCAAGAGCAAGACGAGTGCCGAGGTGATCTTCACGCTCGTCATCAGCGGCGGACGCCTCGAGGGGCTCGCCCCTCCGGGTGGCGCGGTCCTCGAGGGCAAGACATGGAAGGTGTCCGGACTGACCCTGTGCAACACGCAGGCACTCGGTGACCCGACGACCCTCGAGACGGAGCCCTGCGCGACGATCGTCCTCGAGGAGCTGATCTGATCCGTTCTGAGCTTGCGTGACGCGGGGCCGTCCCTCCGGGGGCGGCCCCGCTTGCGCGTCACGACTCGAATCAGTCGGCGACCACCTCGCCGTGGACAGCCGGGAGGATCCGGTCGCTCAGGTCGCCGAGCTCGGCGGTGCTCCCGGCGAGCGCGACCTTGCCCTTGGACATGACCACCACGTCGTCGGCGAGCGTGAGCGCCTGGCGGACGTGCTGTTCGACGATCAACAGGGACGTGCCGGCCTCCCGGATCGTCGCGAGCGTCTCGTAGACCTCGTCGATGATGACCGGCGCGAGCCCGAGTGACAGCTCGTCGGTGATGAGCAGCTTCGGAGCGTGCACCAGCACGCGAGCCAGCGACACCATCCGCTGCTCCCCGCCCGACAGGGTGCCGGCGATCTGACGCCGGCGCTCTCCGAGGCGCGGGAACAGCTCGTAGGCGGTGGCGAGCGCGGGACGGCTCCCCCGCCGGCCGAAGACCTGGCGGAACGTCAGTGCCAGGTTCTCCTCCACCGTGAGCGAGCCGAAGACCGACCGACCCTCAGGTGCGTGGACGATCCCGAGCCGGGCCAGACGGAAGGCCCGCCGGCCGGTGACGTCCTCACCGCGGTAGAGCAGCTTCCCGGTGTCGGGGACCAAGAGGCCACAGCAGACGCGTACGACCGAGGTCTTGCCCGAGCCGTTCGAGCCCAGGAGCGCCATGACCGAACCCTCCCGGATCGAGAACGACACCCCGAAGAGCGAGCGGAACGGCCCGTAGCTGGCCTCGACGTCGCGGACCTCGAGGAGCGGCGCGTCCAGGCTCGTCGTCGACGTCACAGGTCCCCCAGATAGGCCTTGCGCACGGCGGCGTCGCCGAGCACGTCCGCGGTAGGCCCGGCCGCGATCATCGTCCCGAAGTCGAGGACGTACAACCGGGTCACGAGGCTCTGGACCATCTCCACGTCGTGCTCGACCAAGAGCACGGCGAACTCGTGCTCCTCCTGCACCTTCCGGAGCCGCTCGGCGAGGGCCGCGGTCTCCTTGACGTCGAGGCCCGACGACGGCTCGTCGAGGAGCAGGAGCTTCGGCTGCGTCATGAGGGCCCGGCCCAGCTCGACGAGACGCCCGCGACCCAGGCTGAGCGACTCGACCGGCTCGTCGGCCTCATGGTGGAGATTGAGGAGGTCGATCATCCGGTCGACGCGCTCGATCTCGGCCGGCGACGGAGCGGACCGGTTGAGCAGGTCCTTCCAGAGGCTGCCGCTGCCGTTTCGTTGGCGCTCGGTCACCAGGAAGTGATCGCGCACAGTCGTTCCCGCGAAGAGCTCGAGCCGCTGAAAGGTGCGTCCGATGCCCAGGCGCGCCCGCTTGTAGTCGGGAAGCCCGCTGATGTCGGTGCCGTCGAGGTGGACCGTTCCTGCGTCGGGCCGCAGCATGCCGAGCAGGCAGTTGAAGAACGTCGTCTTGCCCGCACCGTTGGGGCCGATGAGCCCCACCATCTCTCCGTGGGCGACGTCGAGGTTGACGGAGTCGAGCGCGACGATCCCGGCGAACCGCTTGGAGATGCCCGCGGCCTCGAGCAGCCCCACGCGGCCGCGGAGGCTGGTCTCGACGACGGCGTCGTGGACCGTCATGCCTGCGCTCCCGCGGGCGTGCCCGTCTCCGTCCCGGTCGGGACCCGTTCGGCGGGCGCCTCGAAGCCCTCACCGCCGACCGCGAGCTCGTTCACGGCGCTCTGGACGCCGACGACCCACTGGACCCACACGATCACGAACACGCACACCACGAAGAACACCGGCCACCCGATCGGCGG
>JAWOIO010000145.1:0-2943 GCA_046484625.1 Acidimicrobiia bacterium | reverse complement strand
GATGGCTCATGCGTGGGCCTGCTGCCGCAGTCGGTCGGATGTCGCGACATCTTTGGCGTCGGCATGCGTCCGGGGCCAGGTCCAGGCAGAGCGCAGGATGAATGCCAGGATCAGCACCTCGACTCCGATGGTGAGGGCGTAGTAGAAGGCATAGTCCGAGGGCGCCCCTACCGCGTTGAGCACCATCAGGGGGATGTTCAGCGATGCCACGACGAGGTTCGTGGCGCGGTTCGCACGAGCGGGCAGCGTCTTGGAGAGCAGCGCCATCATGGCCGGGATCGCGATGACCACGAAGAAGATGGACATCAAGGTCCCGCTGATGTCGAACGTAAAGATGACGCCACTCCGGATGTCGTCGATCTCGCCGGGCTGGTAGAGGTGGAAGTAGTCGATGTAGATGACGAGGAACATGAGGCTGGTCCAGGCTGCCGCAAGCTTGGCTTGCACCGGGATCTGCGGTTCCTTCAACGCGCTGTTCGTGTGGACATGTCGTGTCTTTTCCATGTTTTTCTCCTTCGTTCGGTGGGTGAGCCGGTCCGCAAGACAGCGGTGGCTGGTGCACGGGTGGCGCTGTGGTGGGTCGTGACACCTTGTGTCGTACGCCGTACGCTACCCGTACGCTGTACGCTACCCGTACGTTGTACGATATGTCAAGCCCGCGATTGAAGGGAGACAGCCATGGTGGACGCAGCGACCGAACCAGGCGCAGGAGGCCCCACCCCGCTCAGCAAAGAGCGGGTGCTGCGCCAAGCCCTCGCCCTCGCCGACAACGAGGGAATCGACGCGCTCAGCATGCGCAGGTTGGGCCGAAAGCTCGACGCCGGGGCGATGTCGCTGTACCACCACGTCAGCAACAAGGAGGAGTTGCTCGACGGCATGGTGGACCTCGTCTTCGCCGAGATCCACCTGCCGGAAAGCCCGGGTGATTGGCAAGCGGCGATGCGAGCGATGGCGGTGTCTGCCAGAGAAGTGCTCGCCCGTCACCCCTGGGCGATCACCCTCATGGAGTCACGGACCACCCCGGGACCCGCCAACCTGCGGCACCGCGAGGCAGTGACGGCCTCACTGCGCAAGGCCGGCTTCTCCGTCCAGATGGCCACCCACGCGAACTGGCTCCTCAACAGCTACGTCTATGGCCACGCCCTCCAGGAGGCGACCCTTGCCTTCGCCGACGCCGGCGAGCTAGGGGACATGATCCACGAGGTGTTCCTGCCGCAACTGCCCCCGGAGGAGTACCCCTACCTGAACGAGTCCGCCACGGTACTCATGGAGAGTGACTACGACCCCGCGGACGAGTTCACCTACGGCCTCAACCTGATCCTCGGCGCCCTTGAGCACGTCCGCAGTTCGGCGGAACCACAACTTTCTCCGTAGGCGGAAAGCCCTTGCCGGCCTAGATGCGGCGAAAATGTCTCCGACTATTCCGAGGTCAGCTCGAGACAAGCTGGTACACGAGGTACTCCGGCACGTCCTGCTTCGGGTTCAGCGGCCGGAGGCGGTGCAATGCCTTCTGATACGCGACTTCGCCCGACGCTCCACGCCAAATCGCGGCGCGGCCCACGTCACCACCCTCGCAGACGGGGACGTCACCATCAGACACCGTATAGCGAGCTACCTCGTCCGCCTCGAGCTTGATCGAGGGCAGATCGGTGCAGTTGATGCGACCCCACTGAACGTCCTGGTTCCTGAGGTACGGGTACTGGTTGCCGCCAATATTCTGCTTGGCGTCCAGCATCTTGCCCAGCTCGACCGCATATCGGTATCCGAGCTTTGCGCGAGTCCATCCGTCCGAAAGTCGACCGGAGGCTTGACCGTCGGGTGCATCAAGAACAGCAGACGCTACGACCGCGGTTCGACGCTCGGCTAGGAGCCTTCGAAGATCCTCCTGTTGGCGTACCAGCTCGTCGATGCGGCCGGTCTCGTAGTCCAAGAACGCCACGATGCGGCGCTGCTCCTCCTTTGGCACGACAGGAACTGCAACCCGACCCAGAATCTCCCCATTCAGGTTGGCCAGTCCCGTTGTCGTGTTCGATAGCTGGGCAAGCTGTTGTCGACCCGCCGCGGAGTTCAGCCAGTACCACACTAGACGGGGCTCGACGCCGCGACTTACCCTGAGCCGCTGCATGAAGTTCGAGTAGCACGGTCTCAGCCGAGCTATCTCCTCGGTGACGAGCGTCGCCCTACTCACGTTCTGGTGGGACACGAGCCAGCTGCGTATGTGCGACACGTCGAGCTCATCAACGTAGTTGAGAGTGGTTGCGCGCCGGAAGCGTCCCAACGTGGTCCTGTAGAACCGAAGGGTGGCAGGGCTGTTGCCCTTGTACTCCTGGTCCTCGAGGAAGTCGTCAATCGCTGCCTGAAGCGTGGCGCGTGTGGCTGCCTGAACGTCCATGTCTACTCCATTCCGCAGCCAGCTGTGACCGTGTGACTACCAAGCAACCGCGAGGCCAGGCAACGAACGAAGCGCGTGCCCGTTTCGCGTGAGGCACGCCCTTCCACCGTTGGTGGGTCGTATAGGACTCGAACCTATAACCCGCTGATTAAGAGTCAGCTGCTCTACCAATTGAGCTAACGACCCGAGTACCGCTTCCGTGCCGTGCGTTCGGCACCATGGGCGCGCTAGGCGCCCGGCGCGCCGCGGCCACGGCCGCGAAAGCGGTAGTCAGTCTACAGCACGAAGGCCCATCTCGGTCAACGGAGGCTTACGAGGCGCTGCCCGATGCGGTGGCGCGGGCAATGTTCGGGGCGCAGGCTAGAACTGAGTGCGCGCCAACGGAACCAGGACGCTCCATCGCCGATACTACGAGGCGAAGCCATGGCCAACGACCGCACCATCCTCCTCACCGGCGCAACCGGATTCGTCGGCCGCGCGCTTCGACCTGTCCTCGAGAGCGCCGGCTGGCACGTTCGCGGCCTGACGAGGAACGTCGAGCGAGCCCGCGC
>JAWOIO010000144.1:0-13550 GCA_046484625.1 Acidimicrobiia bacterium | reverse complement strand
CGGCGCCGTCCTCTGGCTGAGGCGCGGCGCTGAGGCACGGCGCGGGGCTGAGGCAGAGCGCTCTGCTCGAGCCACGACGTTCGTGCGTCAGCAGCCCCGCGTGAGCGGGGGCTGCTGACGCCGAAACGCGTGAGTTCTACTTCGCCTTCGTGAAGGTGCCCTCGAGGTGCCACACACCGGTGAAGCCGTCGAACGAGCCTCCCGCGATCTGGCTCGTCCATTCGATGGTGTAGGCGCCCGACTTCTTGTCGTGGTGCCGGTGAGCGCCGACGTACCACCTTCGATCGTGCCATCCGGCTTCGGCGTGCCCTGGTTGAACTCCTGGCCTCCGTAGGCCACCGAGATCGCCTTCAGCTGCCCACTGAGCGCGCCCTTCTTCGAGGCCGTGATCTTGGGAGCCGGAACCGCGGTGCCGCTCTGGGGGTCGGCCTCGTTGGTCGACACCGCGAACTTCAGCGCGAAGAACGTGGCCGGCTCGAAGATGGCGTCGGCGAGACCGTTCCCGGCCCCGTCGAACGGCGGGTCGGGCTGCGGCTGGTACTCACCGGTTCGCAGCCCACCGTCGGTCCCGGCAGTGAGGCCGGTGTACGACTGGTCGGTGCAGGTCGAGTCGCCGTTGGGGAGGAACGGACCGGCTTCGGCGGTGCCGCCGGCCTGGATCATCCGGAAGTACGAGCCCGACACCTCGGCCGTCGCGCAGTCGACGGCGTCGATCTCGAAGACTCCGACCAGCGCCGTGCTCTTCTTCTTGGCCGCCACGTCGGCGGTGGCGGTCGACGTCCCGACGAGCGCCAGTGCGGCGAGCGTCGCGAGGACGACACGGGTACGAGCGTGCATGGTTGCTCCTTGTCGCAGGGGGTTATGGATGTGCGGTCTGGTGGATGCGGTCACGGCGGGGTCGGGCGGCGAAGGCGAAGAGGACGACGAGCGCACCCGGCACCACGAAGAACCACGGGAAGAGGTCGAAGGGCGGGAGCGCGTCCACGCCCTGGTAGTTCTCGACGTTCTCCTGCATCGTCGCGATCATCGGCGCGAAGTCACGGAAGATCGTGGGCCACTCCTCCACGAAGTCCCCGACCTCCGGCCCCGGTGCGGTCGTCAGCGCGGGGAGGACCGCGGTGCGCAGGTTGCCCTCCCCTGCGGCCATGGTGACGAAGTACCCCTGGATCGTCCGGAGCTTCGTTGTCTTCATGTACGGCCGGAAGTCGTCGATCATGTCGGCACCCTTGGGGGCGCGGGTGAACATCTGGAAGATGGCCGGAGCCGCGATCACGCCGATCCCCATCACCGCGAGCGCGATCAGCAGCCCACGGGTCGCCCGATCCCTGCGAGCCGCGACGAGCGCAGCGATGCCGATGCCGGCGATGAGCAGGCCCGGGGCGACGAAGAACCACGGGAACAATGCGAACGGCGGCAACGCGTCGACGGCCTCGTAGTTCGGGATGTCGCCCTTCATCGTCCGGAGCATCTCGCCCATGTCGGCGTCGATCGTCGGCCAGCCGTCGACGAAGGTCGCGAACGGCACGAACTGGGTGCTCACCGCGGCCTCGTCGAGACCAAGCTCGTCCGTGAGGGCCGGGACCACCGAGCGGCCGATCTCCGAGTGGGCGGCGTCGATGACGGCGAGCTGATCCTGGTACCCGCCGATCTTCGCCTCGGTCATGTACGGACGGAACGCGTCGATCATGTCGCCGCCCCCGGGCGCACGCGAGAACATCTGGAACGCGACCGGCGCGAGCGCCAGACCCAGCCCGACGGCGACGGCGGCGACCAGCGGACCTCGACGGGACCGGGCGCGCGGTACGGACATCGGTCCCTCGGCCTCCATCGTCTCGATCATCCTCTCGGCGTCACGAGAGCTCGTGGGCCGCTGGTCCTCGACTCCTCGGACTTCGTGCCCGAGCTCGGACGCGGTCGTCGCGCGGTGACACCGACCAAAATCCGACCTATTAGGTCGACAATCTAGCCGCGTACGCTCGTCCCGCGCATGCCGAGGCTCCTGATCGTCCACCACACGCCGTCCCCGTCGATGCACACGATGTTCGACGCCGTGCGGGCCGGCGCGCGCGACGAGCACATCGACGGCGTGGAGGTGGTCGAGGTCCCGGCCCTGGCGGCGACCGCGTCCGATGTCCTCGCGGCCGACGGGCTGGTCCTCGGCTCGCCCGCCAACCTGGGCTATCTCTCGGGCGCGCTCAAGCACTTCTTCGACCTCGTCTACTACCCCTGCCTCGAGTCGACCGTCGGGCGCCCGTTCTCGGCGTACCTCCACGGCAACGACGACACGACCGGCGCCGAGCGCGCCCTCGAGGTCATCACGACCGGGCTGCGGTGGCGGCGGGTGCAGGCGACCGTGTGCGTGGTCGGGACCCCGACGCCCGCCGACGTGGCCGCGTGCCGCGAGCTCGGAGCCAGCGTCGCCGCAGGGCTCACCCTCGACGTCCCCTGACCCTCATCCCCAGCGCGCCTCAGGGGAGAACCAGGAACCTCGGGCGCAGTGGGGGGCGCGGGACTCGGGTCAGAACTTGGGCGCGTCTCCCGACGCCAGCCACGCGGCGACCTCGCGCCGACCGGCCTCGTAGCCCAGTTCGATCAGGCGGTCGAAGGCCTTGAAGTCGGCGATGCTGTAGTCGTCGATCTCGGGCCGGATGTAGAGGTCGCCGTGGTCGGCGTCCTGGTCGCTGCCGAGCTCGGTGAGTCGCATGAGGATCCGCCCGAGGCCTGCTGCACTCGTGCGGTTCTTCTTGCGGCGCATCCGGTTGCGCAGGAGCTTCCAGCCGGACACCACACCGTTGTCGGGAAGGGCTCCGGCGACGACATCGCGCGCCTTGCCGACGTCGATCGCGATCACCGAGATCCCCTCGTGCTCGTCGCGCATGACGCCGACGGGCATGTTGTCGAGCATCCCGCCGTCGACGAGCAGGTCGCCGTCCTCGGTGCGCACCGGCGGGAAGACACCGGGGATCGAGAAGCTCGCCCGGATCGCGAACCACCCGGGACCGCTGCGGTGCACGACCTCCTGTCCGGTGGTGAGGTTGGTCGAGACGCAGTAGACGTGGCGCCACCCGTCCTCGAGGTCCAGGCCGTCGGCGCCGTCCTGGATGGACTGCGTCACGCGGCGGCCGCGGGCGAGCGACACGATCGGGAACGTGACGTCGAACGGTGACGAGTCGAGCACCGCGGCTCGGATCTGGGCCGCGATCTCGTCGGGCGTGTGGCCGCGTGCGGCGCCGCCGGCGAGCAGCGAGCCGATGCTCGTCCCCCCGGTCGCGTCGACGGGAACACCGGCCTCGAGCAACGCCTGGTAGACGCCGATGCCCGCGATGCCACGCGCTCCGCCTCCGCTGAAGACCACCCCGATGCCCCGCCCCAGGATCAGGCGGGCGACGCGATCGATGTCGGCATCCCGGTCGACGCGGACGTGGTGGTGACGATCGATGTCACGTTCCGTGAGGAATCGACGGGTCTCCCTCGGGTCTTCCGTGGATGCCGGGTGCACGAGCACCAGCTCCACCCGGTTCTTGAGGAGGCGTCGCCGCTCCGCGATCGACCGCTCGATGTCGCGCACGACGGGAGAGCCGTCCGCGGACGCGACCACCAGCACGAGATCGGCCTGCCGGATGCAGGCGTCGGTCCACGATCCGGGGTCGGGGCTCCCCTGGTACGCAACGACCTCGAACCCGCTCTCGAGCTCCGCGAACCACGCCGCGAGTCGGTCGGGCCCGACCTCTGCGAGAGTCCCCACGGCCGCTGCCGTGGATTCCTTCGTGATGTGACCGGCCGGCCCGGCGAGCCGATCGAGCGACCGGTGGAGACGTTCACTCATCCCGATGACCGCGGGCGCGCTGTCGAGCGGCACCACTGCAATCGTCGCGACCGGGCTGGTCGGGCTGCCTTCCCGGAACGAGCGCACCAGGCGCCGGACGACCTCGGTGGTGAACTCGCGCTGGATGGTCGGGTTCGTGGTGACGAGCCGGGTGAAGGCGTTCGTGTCGAGACGCAGCACCTGGCTGTCACGGACAGCGGTGACGGTCGCCGACCGCGGGTCGTCGGTGATGAGCGCGAGCTCGCCGACGATGTCGCCGCGTCCGAGCTCGGCGACGACCGTCTCGGTTCCATCGTCGCGTTCGATCGACACCCGGAACCGTCCGACCGAGACCAGGTAGAGCGCGTCGGCCGGGTCGCCCTGGCGCATCAGCACGGCGCCGCCCGGTATCGCCTGCGGCTCGAACTGCTCGGCGAGCAGGCCGCGCTCGGAAGCATCGAGGCCCTTGAAGATCGAGCTGTCCTCGATCAGTCGCTCGATCGCGTCGCGTGGGACGAATCCGCCGTCCCTGGCGACGGTCATGCCGACGTGGACGACTTCGTCGCGGCGTCGAGCTCGTCGCGGGTTCGCCGGAGCTCGGCGGCAAGGCCGGCGAGCAGCTCGAAGGTCATCTCGGGGAACTCCCGCAGGAGCGTGCGGAACATGCGAACGCCCAGCACCGCCACCGTGACCGGCGCGGTCGCGACCACGGTGGCGCTCCGAGGCTCGCCGTCGAGCAGCGCCATCTCACCGAAGCACGCTCCCGGTCCGACCGCGAGGACCTCCTCGCCGCCCCGGCGCACCGATGCGGTCCCGTCGATGATGAGGAACAGGGCGTCGCCCTCCTCACCTTCCTCGATGAGCGTGGCATCGGCGGGCAGCGACGCGGTCTCCATGTGACGTGCGACGGTGCCGCGCTCGCGCTTGGAGCAGCGCGAGAACAAGTTGGTGTCTGCGAGCAAGTCGACGAGCTCTCGTCGAGATGGCTTCGCCATGCTCTCCCCCCCACTGCGCATCCACACTCAGGAGTGCGATGCGCGGGAGCGTATCGTACGCTCGCACAGGGTGTTCGGGGCCGGACCAGGGGGACATGATGCGACGACTCGCGCGATGGGTGGTTCGGGGTCGATGGCTCGTCATCATCGGCGCGGTCGTGTTCCTGATCATCGCCGGCGTCCTGGGTGCGGGCGTGAAGGAAGATCTCTCCGCCGGCGGCTTCGAGGACCCCGGGAGCGAGTCGACGTTCGCGGCCGAGGCGCTGCTCGAACGGTTCCCAACCGCGGGTGAACCCGACTTCGTGATCCTCGTCACCGCCAAGTCCGGCTCGGTCGACGACGAGGACGTCGCGGCCGCCGGAACCGCGCTCGCTGAAGACCTCGCCACTCGCCCCGAGGTCATCGAGGTCGGCTCCTACTGGACGAGCGGGAAGCCCCCACCGCTCAAGAGCACCAAGGGCGACGAGGCGCTGATCTTCGCGATCCTGCGCGGCGACCTCGACGTGCGGGTGAAGGCCGCGGAGCACCTCTCCGAGGAGTTCACCGTCGACACTCCGGTCATCGGAACCGCGATCACCGGGATCTCCGAGGTCGCTCGACAGGTGAGCGACCGGTCCGAGAAGGATCTCCTGCGATCCGAGCTCATCACCGCACCCCTGGTGGGGATCGCCCTCGTCCTCGTCTTCGGCAGCCTCGTCGCGGCCGGGCTCCCACTGGCGATCGGGATCCTCGCGATCGTCGGCACCCTCCTCGTCCTCACGATCCTCGCGTCGCTGACCGAGGTCTCCGTGTTCGCCATGAACCTCACGACCGGACTCGGACTCGGGCTCGCGATCGACTACGCGCTGTTCATCGTCTCGCGCTTCCGCGAGGAGCTGGCCTCGGGAGCGTCGTCGCGGGTGTCCGTGGCGCGGACCTTGCAGACCGCGGGGCGCACCGTCGCGTTCAGCGCCGGCACCGTGATGATCTCGCTGTTCGCGCTCCTCGTCTTTCCCCAGCCGTACCTCAGGTCCTTCGCGTATGCCGGCGTCGCAGTGGTCGGGCTCGCCGCCGTCGCCGCGATCGTCGTCCTTCCGGCGATCCTGGCGGTCCTCGGGCCCCGGATCGAGAAGGGTCAGCTCTTCAAGCACAAGGTCGACGATCACAACGGGTTCTGGGGCCTCCAGGCGCTCCGCGTGATGCGACACCCGTGGATCTACGCGATCTCGGTGGTCACCGTGCTCCTCATCCTCGCCATCCCGTTCTTCAGGATCCAGCTCGGGCAGATCGACGACCGCGTCATCCCGGCCGATGTCGCGACGAGCCGCGCCGCGACCGATCGGATCCGCGAGGACTTCGAGAGCCGCGAGAACGCGGCACTGCGCGTGTTCCTCCCGGGCGTCGATCCGGTCGCCGACGTTGCCGAGATCGACGAGTTCGCGAAGCGCGTGCACGACCTCCCCGGCGTCGCCCGGGTGGACGCGGCCTCCGGCGTCTACTACGGGCCCAAGCCGACCGACGTCTGCCCCGAGGGCGACTGCACGTTCCCGCCCGAGGTGACCCAGCTCTCGGAGCGCTTCTTCAGCGACGACCACCCGACCGACACCTGGGTCAACGTCGTGCCGGACATCGAGCCGATCTCCGGCGAGGGCGAAGACCTCGTCGCCGCAGTTCGCGACACGCGCGCACCGTTCGAGTTCACCGTTGCCGGGCCGTCGGCGCGTCTGGTCGACACCAAGGCGACGATCGGCGACCGCCTGCCGATCGCCCTCGGGATCATCGCCGTGGTGACGTTCGCGCTCCTGTTCATGATGACCGGGAGCCTGCTCGTCCCGTTGAAAGCACTCTTCCTCAACATTCTGAGCCTCACGGCGACCTTCGGGGCGATGGTGTTCATCTTCCAGGAGGGCCGCTTCACCGGCTTCCTCGGCTACACCCAGACCGGGTTCATCGACACGTTCACCCCGGTGCTGATGTTCTGCATCGCGTTCGGGCTCTCGATGGACTACGAGGTCTTCCTCCTGAGTCGCATCAAGGAGGAGTACGACTACGACCACGACAACGAGCGCGCGGTCGCCGTCGGGCTGGGGAAGACGGGGCGCATCGTGACGGCGGCTGCATTGCTCCTGACCATCGTGTTCCTCGGCCTGACCACCTCGGAGGTGTTCCAGGTCAAGCTCTTCGGACTCGGGCTGACGCTCGCGATCCTCGTCGACGCGTTCCTCATCCGGGCGACCCTGGTCCCGGCCTTCATGCGGCTCGCCGGGCACCTCAATTGGTGGTCGCCGAAGTTCCTCCGGCGGTTCCATCTACGCTTCGGCATCTGGGAGAACGAGCCGATCAAGATCCTCGACCGCGAGATCGACGCGACTCCCTGACCCGGCGCGTACTCGCACACCGGGTCGCCTAGCTCAAGCGGCCACCGGAGGACTGGCGGGGCGTGGGGCGCAACACTGCCGTCTCGGGCGCTCGGACCCACCACGCGCTCCGGCCGAACCACGGACGTTGGGGGTAGATCCGCCGCGAGGTCTGCACACAGTCGACGATGCCCTGCATGATCCGGTCGGTTGCGTCGAAGAGGTCGTCGTCGGGACCCACGTGCACGGGCTCCCCCACCACGATGCACCCGCACACCCAGGGCCGGAACGACTTACGACCGATCGTCCAGAGCCGGTGGAAGCCCCAGAGGCCGACCGGGGTGACCGGCACCCCGGTCGTGGCCGCGAGCCGGGCGATGCCCGTCTTGCCGGGCATCGGCTCGAGGTCGCGAGAGATCGTGCCTTCCGGGTAGATGCAGACCATCTGATCGTCGCGCAGCGACTCGGCTGCGGCGGTGAGCGACCCGACGGCAGCCGCCGACGCCCGCGGCACCGGGATCTGCTTGGTGCGAACCAGGAAGAACCGGAAGACCGGGATGTTCCACAGCTCGGCCTTCGCGAGGAACCGCGCCTTGCGCAGACGCCGCTCCCCGAGCCACAGCAGGAGGAGCGGATCGAGGAACGAGACGTGGTTCGCGGCGATCAGCACCGGGCCCTTGTGCGGGATCCGCTTGCGCCCGGAGAAGCGGATGCGGAAGATCAGCCGGAGGGGG
The DNA here is from genome assembly GCA_046484625.1 of Acidimicrobiia bacterium. Taxonomy (GTDB): domain Bacteria; phylum Actinomycetota; class Acidimicrobiia; order IMCC26256; family PALSA-555; genus DASUAO01. The sequence continues at coordinate 5,680 of JAWOIO010000144.1, read as the reverse complement.
TAGACGAGGATCCGCGCGAGCCACCAGACCGGTTCCACGGGCGCGGAGCCTACGACAGGTGCAGCGTGATCCGGCTCAGTCGGTCGCGGCGGAGCTCTTGATCCGCTCGTAGAGGTCGCCGACGGTCGCTTCCGCGAGGGCGTCCTTGTCGTAGATCGACTCGTCGACCTCGATCCCGGCCTTGCGCTCGATCTCGAACACCCACTCGAGGATGTCGAGCGAGTCGACCTCGATCTCGGCGAGCTTCGACTCGCCGGTGATCCCGTCGTCCTCGGCGATCTCGCGGAGCTCGACGAGCAGCTCGTCGAGCGCTGGAAACACCATGTGTGACCGCTCCTCCTCGAGCGTCGTGGCCGCCGATCCGGCGGGCGTGGATAACGTACCTCCCGTAGGAGGGCCACGACCGGCGGGAGTGCTGTGCACGGAACCGACAAGGAGTCGCACCGCATCGTCGTCACGGGGATGGGCGTGGCTTCGGCCGCGGGCTGCACGGTCGATGACCTCTGGGACCTGATCGTCGCCGGGAAGTCCGTCGCGTCGGCGATCGAGCGCGTCGAACTCACCGGGTGCCCGATCCGCTTCGGATGCGAGGTGCGCGGCTTCGAGGCCGTGTCGGTCCTCTCGGCGAAGGAGGCTCGTCGCCTCGACCGCACCACGCAGCTGACCGTCACCGTCGCCGACCTCGCCTGGGCCGACGCGGGCGCACCGTCGCCCGACCTGGCGCGCGTCGCGACCGTCGTCGGCACCGGCTTCGGTGGTCTCGAGACCGCCCAGGAGAGCGCCCGCGACTTCCTCTCGACCGCCACACCCGACACCAAGGGGCGAGTCAGCCCTCTGTTCATCCCCACCGCGATGCCCAATGCCGGCTCGGCGCAGATCGCGATCAGAGGCGGGTACCGGGGGGCGTGCCTCACCGTCACCACGGCGTGCGCGGCGGGAGCGAACGCGATCGGCGAAGGTGCTCGGCTCCTGCAGCAAGGGGCCGCCGACGTGGTCGTCACCGCGGGGGCCGAGGCCCCGATCACCGCGTGGATCATGTCGGGCTTCGCGGCGGCGCGCGCCCTCTCGGAGCGGCGCGACGACCCGGGCGGAGCCTCGCGGCCGTTCGACGCCGACCGCGACGGCTTCGTCATCGCTGAGGGCGCAGCCTCCCTCGTGCTCGAGCGCCTGGTCGACGCTCGCGCCCGCGGCGCCCACATCCACGCCGAGCTCCTCGGCTACGGGCGCAACACCGACGCTCACCACCTCGTCGCTCCGCCCGCCGACGGGTCCGGGGCTCGGGACTGCATGCAGCTCGCGCTCGACGACGCCGGGATCACCGCGGCCGACGTCACCCATGTCAACGCCCATGGCACCTCGACGGAGCAGAACGACGTCGCCGAAGCAGCCGCGCTCCGGTCGGTGTTCGGCGGCGACCCCCCGCCGGTCACGTCGGCGAAGGGTGCAATCGGCCATGCGATCGGTGCGGCCGGTGCGCTCGAAGCCGTGGCGTCGATCTTGACGCTCACCCACGGCACCATCCCTCCGACGGCCAACTACGCGACGCCCGACCCCGCGATCGACCTCGACGTCGTGACCGCTCCGCGCGAGCTCGCGCCGGGCGCGATCCTGTCGAACTCGTTCGCGTTCGGCGGCCACAACGCGACGCTCGTGTTCGCACGGCTCTGACGAACTCCACTGCTGGACGTCGGAGGTCGCCCATGGGCCGTGACCGAGCAGAGATCCACGTGTTCAGCGCATCGCCAAGGCGCGGAGGGAAGCTCGCCGTCGGCGACCACCTCGTGACCTGGAGGCGCGACGACCTCGAGATCGCCGTGGAGCGCGGCCGCACAGCGTCGCGCGTCACGATCGACGTCCAGTCGTCGGGTGAGCAGTGCGAGCTCGAGGCGATGATGATCGGCGGTGGGTTCAACGACGCGTTGCTGGCGGAGATCGCCCCCGGCGCGGCGTGATCCGTCTGCGTCGGCTCAGTTCGACTTGATGAGTCGCGCGCAGAGCATCTTCGACACGTTGAGCAGGAGCTTCGCTGCGACCTCGGCGTCCTCGGCGATCATCTTGCGGAGCGTACCCTCGCTGAGGCTCAGCACTCGCGTCCCGTCGCTCGCGGCGTAGACGTCGAGCGCACGGGGACGTTCGAGCAGGAAGGCCATCTCGCCGAAGACATCTCCGGGAGACAACACCGCGACGACGCGGTCGTCATCGCGGACCTCGAGCCTTCCGTCGAGCACGACGAACATGTTGCGCGCCGCACCGCCCTTCTTCAGCACATGGTCGCCGGCGTCGCACTCGATGATGTTGCTGCGCTTCAGGCAGCGCTCCTCCTCGTCGTCGGTGAAGCCCGTGAACGCAGCGATGGCCTCGGGCTCGAGTTGCTCCAGCGCCCGGTTCACCTCGATCCGGTACTCGCCCGTCGCGAGCAGCATCGGGCTCATCACCGCACCGTCGCCCGCGAGGACTGCATCGACGGAAGGCGGCAGCACGAGCTGCTCCAGGCTGGACGTCGCCCCGACACCGATCAACGCGTCCACGCCCTGGGGGAACTGCACCAGCGGGATGAGGTAGCCGGCTTCGGCGCTGTTGATGTTCTTCTTCGCGTAGGTGCGCTGCCCCATCCCGAGGTACAGCGACAGGAGATGTGGTTCGCAGGCGCCGAACATGATCCGGACGTCGGGGCTCCCGATGAGCTCGGGCGTGTGCGCGATGAGCTCCTCGACCAGGCCGGAGCCGCGGCGATCGGACGCGACCATGAGGCGCTCCCCGACCGCCATCATCTCCGCGGGAACCTCCTCGAGGAACGGCTCCAGGCTGTACTGGCGGATCTGACGCTCGGAGAAGTGGGGGCCCCAGGTGAGGCGTCCGGTCGAGACGACGGCGTCGCCGTCCTTGGCGAACGAGATCCAGCTGTGGTCGTCCTCGGGCTCGACGAGCCACCGGTGCTCATGGTCGGCGGTGTCCTGGTACCGGCCCATCTCCTCCACGTAGACCGAGTACCGGAACTCGAAGACCGCTGCTCGCTCCTCGGGGGTCTCGGCAAGCCCGAACGTGTACTCCACCCCGCGATCATGCTCCGGGTCGCCCCCGAGTGCACGCCGATCGCGCGAAGGTGCGGGATGGAATCCGTGGTCCCGGCGGGCCCGCCCCTGGAGCCGGGTGCGTTCCCCGTGGGCCACCGCGCCACGCAGCTCGTCGACGGGAGCCGCGACTCCCGCTCGATCGAGATCGACTGCTGGTACCCGTCGGTGCCCGGCGACCACCCGCGCACCGCCTACGAGCTGCTCCCCGGTATCGGGGTCACAGCATCGGCGTACGAGCACGCACCGCCGCGCCGAGGGACGCACCCGCTCGTGGTCTGGTCCCATGGACGTTCCGGCACCCAGACCGCGTACGTCATGCTCTGCGAAGGCCTCGCCGCCCGTGGCTACGTCGTGGCGGCGCCGGCGCACCCGGGCGACACACTCCTCGACTGGATCACCGGCACGGCCGTCGACGACGCGACCAACGAGCGACAACGGGTCGCCGACGTGCAGGTCGTCCTCGACCACCTGCTCGGCAGCGAGACGGACACGTTCGACGGCCTCCCCGTGATCGATCCCGCGCGGGTCGCGGTCGCCGGTCACTCCTACGGCGCGTTCACCGCGTATGCGTTCGCCTCGACCGAGTCGGACCGACCACGGATCCGCGGTGCGGCAGGCTTGCAGTCCCTCACCCGGACGATCCCGTCCGACGATCTCGGGCGGATCTCGGTCCCGCTGTTGATGGTCACCGGCTCGTTCGACGACGTCACCCCACCCGTCACCGACGCCGACCCCGCGTTCGCCGCGCTCGCCCGCCAGCACATCCATCGCGTGGACATCCGGGACGCGGGCCACCAGGGTTGCAGCGATGTCGGGCTCTACCTCGAGCTGATCGACCAGGTCGCCGGAGTCCCCGATCTCGTCCGCGACTTCGTCACCGGCATGGCGGCCCAGGTGACCGGAAGAGCCGGAACGCCGTGGCGCCCGACCGTCACGCTCCACCTGCGCATCCTCGGCGCGTGGCTCGACGAGGTGACCGGCGGCGACCGGGATCGGGCGCAGGCCGAGCTCGCCGAGGTCGCGGCGACGCACGGGGTCGCGGTCCGTCTGACCGGTCGCAGCGCCGAGTGCTAGAACCCTTCGATGCCTGACGCACTGGTCGCCATCGAGAACCACGTCATGACGGTCACGATGAACCGTCCCGAGCGCTACAACGCGATGACCCTGCACATGTTCGCCCGCATGGCGGACGCGTGGCAGCAGGCGTCGGACGACGACGACGTGCGGGTCATCATCCTCACCGGCGCCGAGGGCAACTTCAGCTCCGGTATGGACCTACGGGCACTCGCCGGCGACGTCGCCAAGACTGACGACCTCGACGTCGATGCGCGCATGAAGGACGAAGGTCCCGACTTCATCTACAAGGGGCTGCTCAAGACCTACCGGCCGAACAAGCCGATCATCGCCGCGGTCGAGGGCAACGCCATCGCGGGTGGCACCGAGATCCTCCAGGGCACCGACATCCGGGTCGCCGGGGAGTCGGCCAAGTTCGGAGTGAGCGAGGCGCGCTGGTCGCTCTACCCGATGGGGGGCTCCGCCGTCCGTCTCGCCCGCCAGATCCCGTACACGGTGGCTGCCGACATCCTGCTCACCGGCAAGCACGTCAGCGCCACGGAGGCGAAGGAGATCGGTCTCATCGGTCACGTCGTGGCCGAGGGCGGTGCACTCGCGCACGCACAGGAGATCGCGGCAACGATCGCCGCGAACGGACCGCTCGCGGTCGAGGCGATCACCCGCACCCTCCACGAGACGATCGGGATGACCGAGCCCGAGGCCTTTGCGCACGAGCACGACTACGGGCAGGCAGTCTTCAACTCCGAGGACGCCAAGGAAGGTCCGAAGGCGTTCGCCGAGAAGCGCACGCCGCAGTTCAAGAAGCGCTAGGCGACGGCGGGATCCAGGACGCGGCGCTCACGCCGTGTCGTCGGCAGCTTCGGCGGTGTCGTCCCAGATCACCTCGTAGACGTGGTGGGTCCCCTCGATGCCCTTCAGATCCTTCTCCATCGGGGGCCCGAACTTCAGGTCGCCACGACTCGCGGAGATCTCCTTCGTGAGCGACGACACGAAGATCTGCGCACCGTCGGCGAGGTTCGCGATCCGCGCCGCCATGATGATGTGCTTTCCGAAGAGGTCGCCCTCGGCGTCGACGATGGCCTCGCCGGTGTGCATGCCGATCCGGATCCGGATCGGTGAGTCGGGGGTCTCGGCCGCTCGCTTCGCGAGCGCGCGCTGGACGTCGATCATGCACAGGAGCGCGCCCCGCGCGCTCGGGAACGTGAGCATGAACCCGTCGCCCTGGTTCTTGACGACGTTCCCCTGGTGCTTGGCGAGGTTCGACTGGATGATCTCGTTGTGCTCGCCGAGCACCTCGAACCAGCGCTGGTCGCCCAGCTTCATCGCGTACTTGGTCGACGACTCGATGTCGGAGAAGACGATCGTGATCGTCCCGCTCACCGCGGCCTGCGATGCGACCTGCTTGCTCTCTTCGTCGACCGAGGCGGCCACCGACTCGATGGAGGTCATGCGCGCGCCCGAGCTGTCGGCCTTGCCTAACTGATTTTTGCATATCTCCATACCATTCTCCATATCATCTCCATACGTTTTTC
>JAWOIO010000189.1:0-18226 GCA_046484625.1 Acidimicrobiia bacterium | reverse complement strand
TTTTCAATAGTGGTGGGAAGGAATTCAGCAGAAAATCCGGCCTGCCGCTGGAGACGTCATCCTGGCGTCGGTACAGCCGCAGCTTGGACACATCCAGCTCGGCATGAATATAAAAGTGGGTGGTGTCGGCCGTCAGTACGGTTCGGGTAGTCGTGCGCACCGACCAGTCACCTCGGCGGAAGCGGCGCTCGGTGCGGGTTTCACCGCGTGCCGAAGTGAAGTCATCCGGATCGGCGGGAAGTACACGCTCCTCGACATGACCGACCTCCGCACCGCGGTCATCGACGTCCACCAAACGCGGGACTGACGGGCAAACGCGGGACTGACGGGCAGACGCGGGACTGACGGGCAGACGCGGGACTGAGTTCTCCCGGAACGCACCGTTGGAGTGCCCGAGCGCCACACTGGAGTGCCCGAGCACCACACTGGACTGCCCGAGCACCACACTGGAGTGCCCGAGCACCACACTGGAGTGCCCGAGCACCACACTGGAGTGATGGACGTCCCCGAACGCACGATCCTGATCTGGTCCGACATCGGCTGCCCCTGGGCGCACCTGGCCGTCCACCGACTTCACGAGGCCCGCGCTCGCCTCGGGCTCGGCGACGTCGTGACGTTCGAGCACCTCTCGTTCCCGATCGAGCTCTTCAACCACTCGTGCACCCGCAAGGCGATGCTCGAGGCCGAGCTCCCGGTCCTCGGCGCGCTCGCGCCGAGCGCCGGGTGGCAGCTCTGGCAACGGCGCTCCTGGGAGTGGCCGGTCACGATGCTGCCGCCGCTCGAGGCGGTGCGCGCGGCCCGACTCCAGGGACCGGAGGCCGCGGACGCCCTCGACCATGCCCTGCGCGTGGCGTTCTGGGGTCAGTCCAAGTGCATCTCGATGCGCCACGTGATCCTGGAGGTCGCCGAGGACTGCGTCGCGGTCGACGAGGGTCGCCTCGAGGCCGACTTCGATGCGGGCGTGGCGAAGCACCGCGTGATCGAGGAGTGGCGGCGGGCCGCGGCCGGCGACGTACGGGGAAGTCCCCACCTCTTCCTCCCCGACGGCACCGACGTGCACAACCCGGGGATCCGCACGCACTGGGAGGGCGAGCACGGCGTGGGGTTCCCGGTCATCGATGCCGACGACCCGTCCGTCTACGACGACCTGCTCTCGCGCGCGGCCGGGACGGCCTGACCGGGAGCCGACGTGGGGACCGTGGGCCGCCAGGGGATCGAACCCTGAACCTACGGGTTAAAAGCCCGGCGCTCTGCCAATTGAGCTAGCGACCCTCGCGTCGAGCGTACCGACCGGGCGCGGAGCAGTCCGTCACGATGCGGCGGCCGCCGGCCTCGGCGCTCGCGGCGTGGGCCGGTGCCGCGACCGGACACCGCGACCGGACACCGCGACCGGACACCGCGACCGGACACCGCGACCGGACTGGGCACGAGGGCGCCTTGCTACGATGAGACGGTCCCGCCAGGGAACCCAGCCCCCATCGTCCAGTGGCCCAGGACGCCGCCCTTTCAAGGCGGTAACGGGGATTCGAATTCCCCTGGGGGCACCGACGGCAGCAACCGGTAGCGACCGCGCTCCCGGTTGCGCACCGTCGTCACAAATGCGGCAACCGCCGCCATGCACGGTCCTGTGGTGCAGTTTGGAGTGCACGCCGCCCTGTCAAGGCGGAGGCCGCGGGTTCAAATCCCGTCAGGACCGCTGGGGCGACGAACGCAGTCGCCGACCCGGCCGGGTAGCTCAGTTGGCAGAGCGCGCGCCTGAAAAGCGCGAGGTCACCGGATCGACGCCGGTCCCGGCCACCAACGACCGCTCGGCGGGGTACGCGAGCGACGACCGACGGTCAGGGCGCCGCGGGTTCGTCGCGCTCCTCGAGGAGACGACGGATCTCGTCCGCTCGGAACCGGCGGTGCCCGCCGAGGGTGCGGATCGCCGAGATCTTGCCGCTGCGGTGCCAGCGCGTCACCGTCTTGGGGTTCACGCGGAACAGCGCCGCCACTTCGGCTGGGGTGAGCAGCTCCTCGGGAACGTCGGAACCGCCGGCGTCGGCCGACCGGGACACGTCCTCTGGGCGAGCACTCATCGTGGACTCACGATACCCATGTCATGTGCGCCGGGGCGTCTTTCGGCCGGTTGCGTTGTGCGCGCTACTCGCGCTCGATGAACGCGCGACCGTGGCCGTCGACCACCCGCCCGACGAGCCATGCCTCGTGCCCCGCGGCGCGCACACCGTCGAGCGCCTCCCGCACCGCACCCGCGGGAACGATGGCGAGCATCCCGAGACCGAGGTTGAACACGTGCTCCATCTCGTCGTCGGCGACATCGCCGGCCGCCTGGATGACCGAGAAGATGCGCGGTTCCTCCCACCGGCCGCGCTCGACGATCGCGTCGCAGTTGTCGGGAAGGGCGCGCACGAGGTTGCCGGGGATCCCCCCGCCGGTCACGTGCGCGAGCGCGCGCACTTCGACGTGGCGTCGGAGATGGGCGACGGCCGGGGCGTAGATCACGCTCGGGCGGAGCAGCTCGGCGCCCAGCGAGTGGCGCGCCCCGCGCCACGCGGGATCGCTCAAGGCCTGACCGGCGCGGGCGAAGGCCCCGCGAGCGAGCGAGTAGCCGTTGGATCGGAGGCCCGGACTCGCCAGCCCGATGACGCGATCCCCCGGCTGGACGTCGCGGGGCAGGACCTCGGACCGGTCGACGACGCCGACCGCGAAGCCCACGAGGTCGAACTCGCCGGCGGCCATCACGCCCGGGTGCTCGGACATCTCTCCGCCGAGGAGTGCACATCCAGCCTCTCGGCATCCGTTCGCGACCCCGGCGACGATCTGGTCCACGTGCTCGGGCACGAGCTTCCCGACCGAGATGTAGTCGAGGAAGAAGAGCGGCTCGGCGCCGCAGGTCGCGATGTCGTCCACGCACATCGCGACGACGTCGAGACCGATCGTGTCGAAGCGACCCATCTCGCCGGCGATGACCGACTTCGTCCCCACGCCATCGGTCGAGGCCACGAGGAGGGGATCCTTGTGCGGGAGCCGGCCGAGGCTGAACAGCCCACCGAACCCACCGATGTCCCCCACGACCTCGGGCCGGAACGTCGTGCGGACGTGGGCCTTGATCATCTCGACGGCCTTCTCACCCGCCGCCACGTCGACCCCGGAATCGGCGTACGTCAGCCGCTCCTCCCTGCGGCGGCGACTCACTGCAGGCCTGCGTCGCCCGCGTGGACTGGATCGCTCTCCGGCATCGTGGGCCCGTCCTCGAGCGCGCGCTTGGAGTCGAGGAGCTCTGGCACCGGCACGGGGTACTCACCCGTGAGGCATGCCGTGCAGAACGATCCGCTCGCGACCCCGGTCGCCCGGACCAGCGGGTCGATCTCGAGGTACGCGAGGGAGTCCACCTTCAGGTAGTCGGCGATCTCACCCACCGACAGGTCGGCGGCGAGCAGCTCCGAACGACGCCCGGTGTCCATCCCGTAGAAGCACGGCCACCGATAGGGCGGGGACGACACCCGGAAGTGCACCTCGGCCGCGCCGGCCTCACGGAGCATCGCCACGACCTGGCGGGTGGTCGTGCCCCGGACGATCGAGTCGTCGACCACGACGAGTCGCTTCCCGCGGATGTTCTCCGGGAGGGGGTTGAGCTTCAGGCGCACACCCCCGGCGCGCTGCTGCTGGCTCGGCTGGATGAACGTGCGGCCGACGTAGCGGTTCTTCACCAGGCCGTCCCCGTACGGGAGCCCGGCGGCGCGTGCGAACCCCTGCGCCGCGGGGATCCCGGACTCGGGGACGGGCATGACCATGTCGGCGTCGACAGGAGCCTGGCGGGCGAGCTCCTCACCCATGCGCTGGCGTGCCGCGTGGACGCTCCGCCCGAACAGGTAGGTGTCCGGCCGGGCGAAGTAGACGAACTCGAAGAGGCACAGCGTCGGGTCGGGCTCGGCGAAGCGGTGCTCACGCATCCCGGCCGCGTCGATCACGATCATCTCGCCGGGCTCCACCTCACGCACGAAGTGCGCGCCGACGATGTCGAGCGCGGCGGTCTCGCTGGCGAGCACCCAACCACCCTCGACCCGCCCGAGCACGAGGGGCCAGAAGCCGTGCCGGTCCCGCACGCCGATGAGGCGGGCGTCGTCCATGAGGACGAGCGAGAACCCGCCGGCGAGTCGGGGCAGGACCCGTTCGAGCGCCACCTCGAGCTCGCGACCGTCGGCGCGGGGCTGTGGCGCGTACTCGTTCGCAACGAGCTCGGCGATCAACGCCGAGTCGGTGGTGGAGTCGACCTCCGCGGGCTCGGCTGCGAGGCCCGGGAGCATCCCCAGGTTCTCGGCCAGCTCGACGGTGTTCGTGAGGTTCCCGTTGTGGCCGAGCGCGAAGCCCGCGTCACCGACCGATCGGTAGACCGGCTGCGCGTTCCGCCAGGTGCTGGCACCTGTGGTCGAGTACCGGTTGTGCCCGATCGCGAGGTGGCCCTCGAGCGGGGCGAGCCGGCGTTCGTCGAAGACCTGCGTCACGAGGCCCATGTCCTTGACGACGGTGACCGTCTCGCCGTCGCTCACGGCGATGCCCGCGGACTCCTGGCCGCGGTGCTGCAGCGCGTAGAGCCCCAGGTACGTCAGGTGCGCCACCGACTGTCCGGGTGCGTAGACGCCGAAGACGCCGCAGGCGTGGCCGAGTCCCGGCCCGTCGGGGAGTGGCTGCATGTCCATTCAGTATCGCATCATCGGTCGTGCGAACCAGGCAACGGCAGTACCGTCACCCCGTGACGACCGCCGCCGCATGCGTGTTCCTGACCGGACGAGTCGGCGCGGGCAAGCGGACCGTCGCCGCCCTGGTCGTCGAGGAGCTCCGGCGCCGGGAGCAGGCGGTGGCGCTGCTCGGTCCCGAGACGGCGACCGGCCACCTCGTCGCGGGACCCGATGCCCTCGCGTGGTGCTGCACGTTGCTCGTCGAGAACGGAGTCACGGTGGTCGTCGCCGTCCCGGTGGACGCACGGGACGACCGAGAGCTGCTCCGGGGCGCGATCCCGGCCTTCGCCGAGGTGCACCTCGATGCGCCTGAGGACGTGTGCGCGAACCGTTCGGGCCGGGTCGACACCGCGTTCGAGGAGCCGTGGGCCCCGGACCTCCGTGTCCCCACGCACGGTCGGGATCCCACGGCCTCGGCGGCGCAGGTGATCTCGTTCCTCGAGGACCGCGGCGTCACCGACGGCGCATCTCGTCACCCGTCGGCCCGATAGGTCTGCGGGCCGGACCGCTCAGGACGAGGGGACCACGTCGCCGGCGACGGCGCGGGGGATCGCGTTGCGCCACACGTCGGCGGCCTCGGACAGCGCCACGTCGAACGCCCCCTCGACCACGAGTCGATCGCCGCCGACCACCCCGAGATCGGTCGCGGGCACACCGGCTTCGCGCGCCCGGCGCAGCACGACCGGCAACGGGCGCGCGTCCACCGACACGAGCACTCGGTTGGCCGACTCCGAGAAGCACCACTGCGCCGGCGCGAGGCCGGCCTCCGGCGTCACCGTGAAGCCGATCTCCCCGGCGAACGCCATCTCCGCCAGCGCGACGGCGATGCCGCCGTCGGAGCAGTCGTGGACACCGCCCACGGTCCGCTCGTTCACCAGGTCCGCGACGAGCGCATGGAGGCGCGCCGCCGCGTCGAGATCGGCCCGTGGTGGCGCACCCCCGTCGAGCCCGTGGACGACGAACGCCCACTCCGACCCGCCGAGCTCGTCGGCGGTCGCACCGAGGAGCACGATGTGGTGCCGGTCGACGAGCCCCGGACCCGGAGGGACCTCCGTCGGAGTCGCCCGCAGGCCGACCACGCCGACCACGGGCGTCGGGTCGATGTCGGCGCCGCGCGACTCGTTGTAGAAGCTGACGTTCCCGCCGACGACCGGGATGCCCAGCGCGCGGCATGCGTGGCTCATGCCGTCGACGACCTCCGAGAACTGCCACATCACCTCGGGGTGCTCGGGGTTGCCGAAGTTCAGGCAGTTCACGAGCGCCTTCGCCTCGCCACCGGCGCAGGCAACGTTGCGGGCCGCCTCCATCACTGCGAGCCGCGCCCCGGTGCTCGGGTCGAGGCGGCAGAAGCGGCCCTTCCCGTCGACCGAGAGCGCGAGGGCGCGGCTCGTGTCGGGGAGCCGCAGGAGCGTGGCGTCGGCGCCGGGACCGAGCACCGTGTTCAGGAAGAGCTGATGGTCGTACTGGTGCCAGACCCACGACTTGTCGGCGATCGTGGGCGTCGCCAGCAGCGTGAGCAGCTCCGGACCGAGATCGGTCCCGGGCGCACACCGCGCGAGGAGCTCGGGGCTCGGGTCGGCGGCGACCAGCGCCGCCTGGGTCGCCGGCGCAGCGAGGGGGCGGTGGTACACGGGACCGTCACCGAGCGACTCGCACGGGATGTCGGCGATCGGAGGCCCGTCGGAGCTCGCGGCCACCGGGGCATCGCCCGGGGGCGGTGCCGGGTTGCGCCCGGGGACCCCGATCGCGTCGAACACGCCGTCGAACACGCGGAAGCGGCCGGTGTCGGTGACGCGTCCGACGACCGTGGCCCGGATCTCCCACCGTGCCGCCAGCGCCAGGACCGCGTCGAGGTTCGCCGGCTCGACGATCGCCAGCATCCGCTCCTGGCTCTCCGAGGTGAGCACCTCCACCGGGTTCATCCCGGGCTCGCGCTTGGCCACGCGGGCCACGTCGACGTCCATCCCGGCGCCGGTCTTCGCTGCGGTCTCCGACGCCGCGCACGAGAGGCCCGCGGCACCCAGGTCCTGCACGCCGAGCGCGAGGCGGGCGTCGAGGAGCTCGAGGCACGCCTCGATCAGTCGCTTCTCCTCGAACGGGTCGCCGACCTGCACCGACGGGCGCTTCGCTTCGGACCCTTCCTCGAAGCCGGCGGACGCGAGCACGCTCGCGCCACCGATGCCATCGCGACCGGTCGCGGAGCCGAGCAGCACCGCGAGGTTGTCGACACCCTCGGCGCGTGCGAGCACCAACCGCTCGACCGGTAGCACGCCGAGGCAGAGCACGTTCACGAGCGGGTTGTCGCGGTAGCAGTCGTCGAAGACGACCTCGCCGCCGACGGTCGGCACTCCGACCGCGTTGCCGTACCCCGAGATCCCGGCCACGACTCCCTCGAACAGGTAGCGGGTCCGCGCGTCGTCGAGCGACCCGAAGCGAAGCGGGTCCATCAGCGCGATCGGGCGCGCGCCCATCGAGAAGATGTCCCGGATGATCCCGCCCACGCCCGTCGCGGCGCCCTGATACGGCTCGACCGCCGACGGGTGGTTGTGACTCTCGATTCGGATCGCCACAGCCACACCGTCGCCGACGTCGATCACGCCCGCACCTTCGCCGGGCCCGACGAGCACCCAGGGTGCTTCGGTCGGGAACCGACCGAGGTGCACCCGGGACGACTTGTACGAGCAATGCTCGGACCACATCACCGCGTACATCGCGAGCTCGAGCTCGGACGGGTCGCGGCCGAGCAGCTCGATGATCGCAGTCAGCTCGTCGTCGGTCAGCCCGAGCTCACGATGCAATGCACGCTCGGGTTGCAGTGCCGGCTCGGTCACGCGCCGAGCCTATCGGCGGCCTGATTTCACCAAATGAACTGATGTCGCTATCCTCGAATACCGCGGTTCGAGATCCCCCAATGAGGGGGAGATCTCCTCCGACCGTCGAGCCCCAATCGACGGCCGCTCCAAGTCGACAATCCCAGGTGAGGACCGATGGCATCGAGAACCATGACCGACGAGCACAAGCGGGCGATGCGCGCGGGGCGCGACCAGGGCCGCGCCGTCAAGGCCTACCTCGACGCCCTCGAGCAGCACCGTCCCCGTCGGGGTCGCCAGCGCACCGTCGAGTCGATCACGCGCCGGCTCGGCGCGATCGAGACTGCGATGGACGACGCGTCCTCGTTGAAGCGTCTCCAGCTCACCCAGGAGCGCCGGGACCTCCAGGCCGAGCTCGACGCGAAGTCGGCCGGCGGCCCTGACCTGTCGGCCCTCGAGGACGACTTCGTCCACCACGCGAAGGCCTACGGGGAGAGCAAGGGCATCGCCTACGCCACCTGGCGCGAGCTGGGCGTCCCGGCCGACGTCCTCAAGCGAGCCGGAGTGCCCCGCACCGCGTCCTAGCCACGCCGTTCCGGTGACGCGAGCGGCCCCTCCCCCGTTCTCGTGACCGATTCGGCCCGCCCCGGGGCGCGATCCGTCACGAGAACCGGTCCGGGGGCGCGATCCGTCACGAGAACCGGTCGCTAACCCACGCGGGCGCCCGCGGCCGACGCGAGCAACGACCGCAGCAACACCAGGCCGTCGGCGGAGCCGAGGAGCGGATCGGACGCGCGCTCGGGGTGCGGCATCAGGCCCACGACGTTGCCCGCCTCGTTGCTGATCCCGGCGATGTCGTCCGCCGAGCCGTTCGGGTTGTCGACGTAGCGCACCACGATCTGGTCCCGGTCGCGCAGCCGCTCGAGCGTCTCGGCGTCGCAGGTGTAGTTCCCTTCGAAGTGGTTGATGGGGATCCGGAGCACGGACCCGGCCGCAGCACCGGCGGTCAGCACCGAGCGCGTGCTCTCCACCCGGACGTCGACCGTCGTGCAGAGAAAGGTGAGCCCGACGTTCTTCTGCAGCGCGCCCGGCAGCATCCCGGCCTCCGTGAGCACCTGGAAGCCGTTGCAGATGCCGACCACCGGACCCCCGGCCGCCCCGTGCGCGGCGACCGCCTCCATCACAGGGGAGAACCGCGCGATCGCGCCCGTGCGGAGATAGTCGCCGTGGGCGAACCCACCGGGGATGACCACCGCGTCGGCGCCGCCGAGGTCGCGTTCGGTGTGGAACACGGGCTCGGCGGCTCCGCCGAGACCCTCCACCGCGCGGACGACGTCGAGCTCGCAGTTGGTCCCCGGGAACTGGACGACGGCGACCTTCGCGCTCATGCGGTGAGGGAGATCTCGTACGCCTCGATGACGGGGTTGGCGAGGAGGCGGTCACACATCTCGACCACCTGGGCGCGGGCCGCGGCTTCGTCGGCGGCATCGACGACGAGGCGGATCGACTTCCCGATCGTGATCTCGGACACGTTGGCGTACCCGAGCGCGGGGAGGGCGCGCTCCACCGTCGCGCCCTGCGGGTCGAGCACGCCGGGGAGGTGGGTGACGTCGACTCGGACCGCAAACCTCAACGGGGGAACCTCATGATCGAGATCGTACCGAGGTCATTCGTCGACCCCGAACCATTCGTCGAAGCTGCGCCCGGTCAGCATCTCGTACGCCTCGAGGTAACGCGCGCGGGTGCCGTCGATCACGTGCTTCGGCATCGGCGGTGCGGGCGGCGTCTGGTCCCAGCCGATCTCCAGGTAGTAGTCGCGCACGAACTGCTTGTCGAACGACGGCGGCGAGCCACCGATCTGGACCTCGCTCGCCGGCCAGTACCGCGACGAGTCCGGCGTGCACATCTCGTCGATCACCACGACCGTCCCGTCGATCGAGCCGAACTCGAGCTTGGTGTCGGCGAGCACCAACCCACACGTCGCCGCGTGCGTCGCGGCATGGCGGTAGATCCGCAACGTCGCCTCCTCCACCTGCTCGTAGACGTCGGCCCCCACCAGGTCCACCGCCTCGCCCGCGGTGAGGGTCTCGTCGTGACCCGCCTCCGCCTTCGTGGTGGTGGTGAACATCGGCTCCGGGAGCCGCTCGGCGCGATGCAGACCCTTGGGCGCGGGTGCTCCACCGATCGTCCCCGACGCCTCGTACTCCGCCCAGGCCGATCCGAAGAGGTAGCCGCGCGCGATGCACTCGAGCCGGATCGGCACGGCCGCCCGCACGAGCATCGCCCGGCCCGCGACATCGGGACCCGCGGTCTCGGGAAAGTCGGTCGGGTCCGACGACACGAGATGGTTCGGCCACAGCTCGGCCGTCTCCTCGAACCAGAAGGTGGAGAGCGCGGTCAGCACGGACCCCTTGTCGGGGATCTCGTCGGGGAGCACCACGTCGAACACCGAGATGCGGTCCGACGCGACGATCAGCATCCGGTCGTGGTCGACCTCGTAGAGGTCGCGCACCTTCCCCGTCGAGTGGTGCGGGAGCCCGATCTGCGTCACGTTCAGGCGGACCCCGTGAGCGCGTCGACCGCCCGGCCTGCGTGCTCGAGTGAACGTTCGAGGTCGAAGCAGGCAACGAGACGATCCTCGCCCAGCGCGTCCATCACGACGGCGTCGGTCCTCAACACGTCGAGGAACGCGCTCTGCTGTTCCCACGTCTGCATCGCGTTGCGTTGGACCGCGCGATACGCGTCGTCACGCGTCATGCCCGACTCCACGAGCGCGAGCAGGACCGGCTGGCTGAAGACCAGCCCGAACGACGCATCGAGGTTCGCGCGCATCCGGTCGGCGTGCACCACGAGACCCTCCACGATCGACGCGAATTTCACCGCGACGTAGTAGGCGAGCTGGAGCGAGTCCGGCAGCACGATGCGCTCGACCGACGAGTGGGAGATGTCGCGCTCGTGCCAGAGTGCGACGTTCTCGAGCCCGGCCTGCACGTTCGCCCGCAGCACCCGGGCCAGCCCGCAGAGCTGCTCGCTCTTCACCGGGTTGCGCTTGTGGGGCATCGCGCTGGAGCCCTTCTGGGCCCCGGCCCGGAAACCCTCCTCAGCCTCACGGACCTCGGTGCGCTGGAGGTGCCGGACCTCGAGCGCGCCCATCTCCACGGTCGCGCCCAGGGACGCGCACGCATAGAGCAGCTCGGCGTGCCGGTCGCGCGGCAGCACCTGCGTCGCCGGCACCGGCTCGAGACCCAGGTGCTCGCAGACGAAGCGCTCGACCTCGGGGTCGACGTTCGAGTACGTGCCCACCGCGCCGGAGAGCTTCCCGACTGCGATCCCCTCGCGTGCCCGGAGGAGCCGGTCGCGGTCCCTCCGGACCGCGAGCGCCCACAGGGCGAGCTTGGCGCCGAACGTCGTGGGCTCGGCGTGGACGCCGTGGGTCCGACCCACGGTCGGGGTGGCCCGGTGCTCGAGAGCACGGGCGACGATGGCCCGCTCCAGCGAGTCCACTGCCTGGAGGACGAGGTCGCACGCCCGCGTGAGCGTGACCGACAACGCGGTGTCGACGACATCGCTGGAGGTGAGGCCGTGGTGCAGCCAGGCCCCGTGGGGGGCACCCACGCGCTCCTGCACCACGTCGACGAACGCGGCGACATCGTGCTCCGTGGTGCGCTCACGCTCCTCGATCGCCGCGACCTCGAACCCGGCCCGCTCTCGGATCGCGGTGGCGGCCTCGGGCGGGACGACTCCGAGCTTCGCCTGCGCCTCGACCGCGAGGATCTCGACCTCGAGCCACGTGGCGTACCGGGCTTCGTCGGTGAACAGGTCGGCGATCGGACTGAGTGCGTATCGCGGGATCACGCGCGGCTCCCTCCCGATTCTGATTGTACGGGACCGCGTGGGAGGTGGAACCAGAACGGTCTGTCGTGTCCGCGTGCCGGTGCGGTGGTCACGCTCCTCCGACACGGGCGGCGATGTCGGCCCGGTACTGGACCCCGGGCCAGGTGATGCGCTGCGCCCCGGCATACGCGACCGCCCGCGCGTCGGGGATGGTCGGCCCCACGCCGGTGACCGCGAGCACGCGACCACCCGCGGTGACGACCGAGCCGTCGTCGCGTCGCGCGGTCCCGGCGTGGAACACCGCGACGCCGTCCACGGCCTCCGCGGCATCGATCCCCTCGATCACGTCCCCCTTCCGGGTTTCGGTCGGGTATCCCTCGGTCGCGAGCACCACGGTGACGCACGCGTCGTCGACGAAGCCGATCTCCGGGAGCGGCTCGCCGCGCGCCGACGCCAGGCAGAGCTCGCCGAGGTCCGTCGCGAGCCGGGGCAGCACCACCTGGCACTCGGGATCACCGAAGCGGACGTTGTACTCGAGCACCTTCGGACCGTCGGCGGTGAGCATCAGACCCGCGTAGAGCACCCCGCGGTACTCGATGCCCTCTTCCTGCAGGGCATGGAGCGTCGGAGCGACCGCGGTCGCCATGACCTGGTCGACGAGCTCGGGGCCCGCGATCGGCACGGGCGAGTACGCGCCCATCCCACCCGTGTTCGGACCCGTGTCGCCGTCGTGGATGCGCTTGAAGTCCTGCGCGGGAGCGAGCGGCACCGCGGCGTCGGGGTCGCCGTTGCAGACGACAAGGAGTGAGAGCTCGGGGCCGCGGAGCCCCTCTTCGATGACGAGCGTCCGCCCGGCGTCACCGAACGCATCGCCGGAGAGATACGCCCCGACCGCGTCGCGCGCCTCGTCGCGCGACTCCGTGACCACCACCCCCTTGCCCGCCGCGAGCCCGTCCGTCTTCACGACGTAGAGCCCGTCGAGCGTGTCGAGGAACTCGAGCGCGTCACGCTCTCGACCCGCGCCGAACGACGCGTGCCGTGCGGTCGCGACCCCGGCACCCTCGACGAGCTCCTTCATCCACCGCTTCGATCCCTCGAGCCGGGCGCCTGCGGCGTTCGGGCCGAATGCCGCCCGGCCACGGCTCTCGACCGCGTCGACGGCACCGCGGACGAGCGGCTCCTCCGGTCCGACCACGACGAGGTCGACCGCGAGATCGTCGGCAAGCGTCGCGACCGCGTCGACGTCGTTCGCGTCGACGGGCACACACTCCGCAACTGCCTCGATACCCGGGTTCCCCGGTGCTGCGACGACCTCGGCAACGGACGGACTGCGCGCGAGCCCCCATGCCAGGGCGTGCTCGCGGCCCCCGCCGCCCACGACGAGGACCTTCATGGCCTACGCCGCCGCGGGGAGCACGACGGTCTGCTCACGACCCGGCCCGACGCCGAGGAAGGTCACCGGTACGCCGGCGCGGGCCTCGACGAACTTCACGAACTCGCGTGCGTTGGCGGGGAGGTCTCGCACGTGCTCGACCTGGTCGATCTCGCACTGCCACCCCGCGAGTGTCTCGTACACGGGCCGGACCTTGTGCAGCACGGACTGGTGGTACGGGACGTGCTCGTAGCGCGTCCCGTCCGGATCCTCGTACGCGACACAGACCTTGATCTCCGCGAGCGGCGCGAGGACGTCGAGCTTGGTGATCGCGAGCTCGGTGAGCGTGTTGAGACGCGTTGCGTGGCGCAGCATCACGACGTCGAGCCACCCCGGACGGCGTCGCCGACCGGTGTTGGTGCCGAACTCGTGACCACGTTCTACGAGGAGGTCGCCGACCTCGTCGCCCTCGAGCAGCTCCGACGGGAACGGACCGGACCCGACCCTCGTCACGTACGCCTTCGCGACTCCGATGATCCGCTCGATCGCGAGCGGCCCGACGCCCGCGCCGGTGCACACTCCGCCAGAGATCGGGTTCGACGACGTGACGAACGGGTAGGTCCCGTGGTCGAGATCCAGGTACGTCGCCTGCGCGCCCTCGAACAACACGTGCTGACCGGCCTCGAGCGCCTCGTGGACCAGGTGCACGGTGTCCGCGATCAACGGCTCGAGGCGGGGAACCATCTCGAGGTATGTCGCCGCGATCTCGCCGGCGTCCAACGGGAGCTGGTTGTACACCTTCGCGAGCACACCGTTCTTCTCGCGGAGCGCGAGGTCGAGCTTCTCGCGGAAGATCTTGGGGTCGAGGAGGTCCTGGACCCGGATCCCGACCCGGAGTGCCTTGTCGGCGTACGCCGGTCCGATCCCGCGACGCGTGGTGCCCAGCTTGTTCTTGCCGAGGAAGCGTTCGGTGACGCGATCGAGCTCGGCGTGGTACGGCATGATCAGGTGCGCGTTCCCGGACACCCGCAGCGCACTCGTGTCGACGTGCTTCGCCTCGAGGGTGTCGAGCTCGGCGAGCAGCACGGCGGGATCGACCACGACGCCGTTCCCGATCACCGGGGTCACGTGGGGATACAGGACGCCGCTCGGCACGAGCTGGAGGGCGAAGACGTCACCGTCGACGACGATGGTGTGGCCGGCGTTGTGGCCGCCCTGGTAGCGCACGCACAGCGTGCTCTCCTTGGCGAAGTAGTCGGTGAATCGACCCTTGCCCTCGTCGCCCCATTGGGTTCCGACGATCACCGTGCCGGGCACGGGAACCTGCACGGGAGGGGGGCGGTGCGGCAGCGCAACGCGACAGTGGTCACGTTGGCGACATCGTAGTCGGGGTCCCTTCGGATGCGCGAACCCCATCCAGCACGTACGCGAGGTACACGGCGCGTACGGCGAAGGCCTCGCGCAGCTCGTCGCGGAGCTGGTAGAGGTACTCCTCCTGCTGATCGCCGCTGCTCACGAGCGACACGGTGAACTGCAGGGCCGAGAACGCAGCGAGGAAGGTGCAGACCTTCAGGAGCTCGTTCGTCACCGCGAGGTCCTCGCCGAAGAGGCGGAAGGACCACAGGACGTCGGGCCCGCGTCCGATCCACGATTCGATGACGGACGGGGTGATCGCCAGCGATCCGAGCAGCACGAAGAATGCGAACATCCCGATGCCGACGACGGTGACGAGGATCCCCTCGCTCACCAGGACCACGAGCTGCACGTTGCGCCACTCCCGACGCGAGAGGGGCGGGATCCCCCGGTCGTCGACCTCGAACCGTTCGACGTCGTCGATCAGAGGGGCAGCGGGGGAGTCCGAGGCCAGCTCGACGCGCTCGGCCCACGTGTCCACGTCGATCTCCCCGACCTGGCCCGGGACGCGGATGAACGCGAAGACGACCCCCACCATGAGGAAGAGACCGCAGACGATCGCCAGCACGGGCCAGTTGAGGTCCGACGCCACCTGCCACGCTTCGGTGTTCACGAAGACGACGATCACGATCAGGAACACGAGCGGGAGCGCACGGACGAGGACGCCCGTGACCGAGCGGAACTGATGGAGGCTCTGCTCGACGACCCAACGCGTCATCGGGACGATCCCATAGCTGGTCACGAGCACGACCCAGACCAGCAGCGCCCCGTTGATGGCGGCCGTGGCGACCGCCGACCGCCACTGCCCGCCGAAGGCGAGGGGGACGAGTGACGGACCGAGGACGAACACGACGACCTCGACCGGGCCGATGTTGTCCGGGAGCCGCAGTGGGTGGCGGCCGCGCAACACGTTGACGAGCGCCCAGAACCCGACCATCGTCGCCAGGCCACCCACGATCGCGGCGGCGGAGCCGAGGGTCGAGTAGCGGCGGTTCGGCGCGACGATCGCGACCTCGAAGACGAACACGAGCGCGACCAACGGGATCAGCCGGGGAAGGACGTTGCGCGTCGCCGCGTACCGGAACACGAAGTGCGGCAAGCCGCGTCGGATGAACCAGGCCTCGGTCGCCTTGGTGGCCTGCGCGTCGTCCGCCTGCGCGTCGCCCGCCTGCGCGACGTCCGCCTGCGCGTCGTCCGCCTTGCCATCGTCTGGGGACACGACGGAAGGCTAGGACGGATCCGCCACCCGCTACCGCGATGTTGTCAGGCGGTGGTGACGGCCGCCTTCCTGGTGAAGGAGAGCGCTCCGTCGGACGTGGCATCGACGATGACCACGTCACCGTCGGTGAAGTCGCCCTTCAGCAGCGCGAGCGCGATCGGGTCGG
This sequence comes from Acidimicrobiia bacterium, assembly GCA_046484625.1. Taxonomy (GTDB): domain Bacteria; phylum Actinomycetota; class Acidimicrobiia; order IMCC26256; family PALSA-555; genus DASUAO01. Next base: position 2,673 of record JAWOIO010000189.1, on the reverse strand, counting down.
CCACCTCCCGCTGCAGCACCCGCTTGAGCGGGCGGGCCCCGAAGTCGGGGTCGTAGCCCACCTTCGCGACGTGCGCGAGCGCGGCGTCGGTCAGCTCGAAGCCGAGGTTCCGCTCGGCCAGGCGCTCGCGCAGGAGCTCGACCTGGAGCCGGACGATCTCCGCGATGTGGGACTCGTCGAGTCGGTGGAAGAAGACCAGCTCGTCCACCCGGTTCAGGAACTCCGGCTTGAAGTGCCCGCGCACCGCCGCCATGACGGTGGCCTCGTCGCCGCCGGCCCCGAGGTTGCTCGTCATGATGAGCACCGTGTTGGTGAAGTCGACGGTGCGACCCTGCCCGTCGGTGAGCCGGCCGTCGTCCATGAGCTGGAGCAGCACGTTGAAGACGTCCGGGTGGGCCTTCTCGATCTCGTCGAGCAGCACGACCGCGTAGGGACGCCGGCGCACGGCCTCGGTGAGCTGTCCGCCCTCCTCGTACCCGACGTACCCCGGGGGAGCGCCGACGAGGCGGGAGACGGAGTGCTTCTCCATGTACTCCGACATGTCGACGCGCACCATCGCCCGGTCGTCGTCGAAGAGGAAGTCGGCCAACGTCCGGGCGAGCTCGGTCTTGCCGACGCCGGTCGGCCCGAGGAACAAGAAGGAGCCAATGGGGCGGTTCGGGTCCGAGAGGCCGGCACGGGATCGCCGGATCGCGTTCGCGACCGCGGTGACGGCCGTGTCCTGGCCGACCACCCGGCCGTGGAGAACCTCTTCCATGCGGACGAGCTTCGCGAGCTCGCCCTCCATCAGCCTCGACACCGGGATGCCGGTCCACTTGGAGACGATCTCCGCGACGTCCTCCTCGTCGACCTCCTCCTTGAGCATCTTCTGGTCGGCCTGGAGCTCGTCGAGACGCGCGGTCTTGACCGCGATCTCGTCCTCGAGCGCGCGCATGGTCCCGTAGCGGAGCTGGGCCGCCTGCTCGAGGTCGCCCTCCCGTTCTGCCTTCTCGGCGTCGGTGCGCGCGCTCTCGAGCTGCTCCTTGAGGGCACGGATCTCGCCGATCGCGTCCTTCTCGTTCTGCCAGTGCGCCACCATGGCATTGCGCTGCTCGGCCAGCTCGGCCAGCTCGCGTTCGAGGGTGTCCAGTCGACCGAGCGATGCGTCGTCGGTCTCCTTCGCCAACGCGGCCTTCTCGATCTCGAGCTGGCGGATACGTCGCTCCACGACGTCGATCTCGAAGGGCATGGAGTCGATCTCGATGCGGAGCCGCGAGGCGGCCTCGTCGACCAGGTCGATCGCCTTGTCCGGGAGCTGGCGCGCCGCGATGTAGCGATCCGACAGGACCGCCGCCGCGACGAGTGCAGCGTCCTGGATCCGGACACCGTGGTGCACCTCGTAGCGCTCCTTGAGGCCGCGAAGGATCCCGACGGTGTCGTCGACCGACGGTTCGCCCACGAACACCTGTTGGAAGCGGCGCTCGAGCGCGGGGTCCTTCTCCACGTACTTGCGGAATTCGTCGAGCGTCGTCGCGCCGATCATCCGCAGCTCGCCGCGGGCGAGCATGGGCTTGATCATGTTCCCGGCGTCGACGGCACCCTCGGCGCCACCGGCGCCCACGATCGTGTGCAGCTCGTCGACGAACGTCACGATCTCGCCGTCGGAGTCGGTGATCTCCTTCAGCACGGCCTTCATGCGGTCCTCGAACTCGCCGCGGTACTTCGCGCCCGCCACCATCGCGGAGATGTCGAGCGCGACGAGGCGCTTGTCGCGCAGGCTCTCGGGCACGTCGCCTTCGACGATGCGGCGTGCGAGTCCCTCGGCGATCGCGGTCTTGCCGACGCCCGGCTCACCGATGAGCACGGGGTTGTTCTTGGTCCGGCGGCTCAGCACCTGGATCACGCGCCGAATCTCCTCGTCGCGACCGATCACCGGGTCGAGGCGGCCCTTGCGCGCCTCTTCGGTGAGGTCCCGTCCGAAGCGCTCCAGTGCCTGGTACTGGTCCTCGGGGTTCTCGCTCGTCACCCGGTGGCTGCCCCGCACCTGCGCCAGCGCGCCGAGCAGCGCCTCGTGGGTCACGCCCACGCTGCGCAGGAGGTCGCCGACGCCCCCCGCCCGCTCGCTCATCGACAGCAGGACGTGCTCGGTCGAGAGGTAGTCGTCGCCCAGCGCGTCGCGCTGGGACTCCGCCGCCTCGAGCAGCGCGTAGGCGTCGGGAGAGAGCTGGCCCGTCTGGGTGGTGGTGCCGTAGACCTGCGGGACCTTCGCGATCATCTCGTCGACCCGGTCGATCAACGACTTGGGGGCGACACCGAGACGCTCCAGCACCGGGAGGACGACGCTCTCGGGCTGGCCCAGGAGCGCCGCGAGGAGGTGCTCGGGCAGGACCTGGGTGTGGTTCCGGTCCCGCGCGATCGCCTGCGCGGCCTGGAGGGCCTCTCCGGTCTTGCGGGTGAACCGGTTGGGGTCGAGTGCCATGGGGGCGCCTGCTCCTCTAGTGCGGGTTCGGCGTACGGGTTCGGATCGTCTGGTGGGCCACCGGGGTGGCGGATGCGAAGTTGACAACACCAGTATCAACTTCGATCTTCCCGCCGGACAAGGATTCGGCCGCCAAGGATTCGCCCGACGCGGATTCGTCGGGCCGGATCGGGTCCCCGAAGCCCCGGATCGGCCATGCCAACCTGGGATCGACG
>JAWOIO010000196.1:0-11885 GCA_046484625.1 Acidimicrobiia bacterium | reverse complement strand
CATCTCGTCGACGGTCCACAGGACGTCGGGATCCTGGGGGCCGCCGACGAGATGGTGGACGGCGTCGTGGCGAGCGGTATCGACGTCACCATCGAGAAGTCCGCGGTCGTCGAACGCCGGGTCACGACCGACGACGGTGAGCGGGTAGCGCTCGACACGCTCGTCCGGGCGTTGCGTCCCTGACGCCGATCGCGCTGCGCTTCAGCCGTCCGCCGCGACCCGGAATCCGAGGTTCCCGGTCGAGGAGTCCGGCGTGTTGGCGCTCCGGGCCGCCACCCGGTACCGCCGGCAGTACGACGCGTGGCACAGGTACGAACCGCCCCGCATGACCCGGTGGGTGCCGGATTCGGGGCCCATCGGCGACCGCGGAGGACGTCGCGCGTACCACTCGGGGTCGTACCAGTCGGCCGTCCACTCCCAGACGTTGCCGGTCGTCTCGAACAGCCCGAATCCGTTCGGCGGATAGGTGCGCACCGGCGCGGTGCCGAGATGCCCGTCGGCACCGGTGTTCTCGCCGGGGAATGTTCCCTGGAAGACGTTCATGCGGTGCTCGCCACCGGGCTCGAGGTCGTCACCCCAGGGGAACGTCGCGCCGACGAGTCCGCCCCGGGCGGCGTACTCCCACTCGACCTCGGTGGGGAGGCGGGTGTCGGACCACGCGCAGTATGCCTGGGCGTCGTCCCAGGAGACGTGGACCACGGGGTGGTCCGCGCGCCCGTCGAGGTCCGACCGCGGTCCCTCGGGGTGGTTCCATGCTGTTCCCTCGACCTGACGCCACCACGGGGCCTGGGCCACCCCGCGGGTGTCGGGGTGGTCGTCGGGGAGGAACCCGCCGAAGACGAAGGACCATCCGAACCGCTCGGCTTCCGTGGTGTGCCCGGTCGCGTCGACGAACGCGGCGAACGCTTCGTTCGTGACGGTCGTCGCATCGATGCGGAACGGTGCGACGTCGACCTCGTGGACGGGGGACTCGCCGTCGCCCGGATAGGCCCACTCGTTGTCGCAGCCCATCAGGAGGATGCGACCCGGCAGATCGATCACGACCCCAGGGTAGGACGATGTCGTCCGATACTTTTGGCGTCAGGAACCCGTCCTCACAGGGGGTTGCTGACGCCAAAACGGGAAGGCGCGTGAAGGTGACGACCAGGGTGTGCACCGCCGACGAGGCCGCCGGCCTGGTCCGTGTCCGCGACGAGATCGGCATCCCGCTCGGGCCCGGCCAGCCGAGCGCGTTCCTGCATGCGCTGGGCGAACGCGACGACTTCGAGGCGCTCGTCGTGCACGGCGCACTCCTGATCGACCTGTTCCCGCTCTTCACGCGGCGCGGGGTGAAGCTGCGGAGCGGGTTCTTCGGTCCGGCCGAGCGGTTCCTGCTCGACTCCGGCGCCGACATCGAGTTCGTCCCGGCCGACTTCCGGCGGTTCTCGCTCGTGGCCCGGCGCGTGCACCCGCGGGTGATGACGACGGCGGCGACCCCGCCCGACGCCGACGGCTTCCTCAACCTCTCGCTGCACGCAGGGGCGACCGTCGACGAGGTGCACCGCGCCGGCGTCGATCCGGACCGGCTGCTGGTGGTCGAGGCCAATCCCAACCTGCCGCGCACGGTGGGGCTCCCGCCCGCATTCCCGCACACGATCCACGTCGACGACGTCGACGTGCTCGTCGAGAGCGACCGGGACGCGTTCGTCCTCGCCGACGCGGAGCCCACCGATGTCGACCGGGCGATCGCCGAGCACGCGAGCGCGTACATCCACGACGGCTGCACGATCCAGACCGGGATCGGCGGGATCCCGAGCATGATCGCCCGCCTGCTCGCCGAAGGGCCGGGCGGCGACTACGGCGTGCACTCGGAGATGTTCACGACCGGGCTCATGTACCTCCACGAAGCGGGCAAGGTGACGAACCGCAAGGGCACCGAGCTCGACGGCTTCTCGGTGACCACGTTCGCCGCGGGGACCCGTGAGCTCTACGACTGGCTCGACGGGAACGCCGACGTGCGCTTCCTCCCCGTCGACGCAGTGAACACGCCGAACATGATCGCGGCCAACCGCGACATGGTCACGATCAACGGTGCGCTCCTGGTCGATCTCGCGGGCCAGGTCGCGGCCGACACGATCGGGCCGCGGCAGTACTCGGGGATCGGCGGCCACGAAGACTTCGTCGCAGTGTCCGGCTTCCAGCTCTCGGACCGGGCGCTGATCTGCCTTCCTTCGGCCTCCGAGGTCGACGGCGTGCAGCTGCCGCGCATCGTCGATCGGTTCCCACCGGGGACGTCGGTGACGACGCCGCGCCACCACGTCGACGTCGTCGTCACCGAGTTCGGCGTCGCCGAGCTCGCCGGACGGACCGTCCGGGAGCGCGCGCTCGCGCTCGCCGGCATTGCCCACCCGAAGTTCCGCGACGAGCTCACGGCCGCGGCGCATCGCGACGTCTCCTAGCCGCCGAACAGGGTCGCGCGGGCGTCGGTGAGGTCGGCGGGGGACCAGTCGGGGGCGAGCTCGAGCCGCCCGGTCACGGCGAGGGGGCCGACGACGCTCACCGTCCAGCCCACGACGACCAGCACCCGACCCGTCACGTCGGTCGCGTCGTCGCTGCAGAGCCAGGTGACCGCCTTCGCTGCGTGCGCAGGGTCGTACGGATCGGGACCGTCGACGGGCGCGGCGAACATCTCCACGCCTTCGGTCATGCGCGTGCGCGCCCGCATCGCGACGGCGTTCACCGTGACCCCGTGCTTCGCGAGCTCGGCGGAGAGCTCGAGCGTGAGCCCCAGGATCCCGGCCTTCGACGCCGAGTAGTTGGCGTGGCCCTGGGAGGGGAACAGCCCGCCCTCGCTCGTGGTGTTCACGATGCGCCGTCCCGGGGCTACGCCCCGCTCGCGCCAGAGGGCGCCGGCGAATCGGCTCGGGGCGAAATGTCCCTTGAGGTTCGTCCGGATCACCTCGTCCCACTCGGCTTCGCTCATCTTGAAGCTCATGCGGTCGCGGGTGATCCCCGCGTTGTTCACGAGGATGTGGAGGTCGCCGAACTCCGCGACTGCCTGTTCGACGAGCTCTTCGGCAGTGGACCAGTCGGCGACGTCGCCGACGTGCGCGACGGCGCGACCGCCCGTCCCGGTGATCTCCGCCACCACGGAGTGCGCGGCATCGGTGGAGCGGTTGTTGACCACGACCGCGACGCCGGCCGCAGCGAGGGCGAGGGCATGGGCGCGGCCGAGCCCGCGTCCGGCCCCCGTGACGATCGCGACCCGTCCCGCGAGCGGCAGGGAGTCCACGGCGCGCGGATCAGACCGGAGGGACGCCGTGGCGGCGGTCGAAGTGCTCGCGCACGCGCGTCCGGGCCAGGGCGATGCGGGCGACGAGCTCGGCGCGGAGGTCCTCGGGCTCGACGACCGCGTCGACGACGAGCTCGCTCGCGAGATGCACGAGGTCGACGTCGGCCTCGAACTCGGCCCGACGCTCGGCGACGAACGCCGCCCGCTCTTCCGGGTCGTCGATCGCGTGGATTGCGTTGTAGAAGACCGCGTTCACGGCCGGTTCCGGACCCATGATCGCGATCTTGGCGCTCGGGAGCGCGAGGCACGCGTCGGGGTCGAACGCCGGACCGCACATCGCGTAGAGGCCTGCGCCGTAGGCCTTGCGCACGATCACGGAGATCTTGGGCACGGTCGCCTCGGTGATGGCCGTGATCATCTTGGCTCCGTGGCGGATGATGCCGTCGCGCTCCACCGCGGTGCCGATCATGAACCCGGGAACGTCGGCGAGGAACACCAGCGGGACGTTGAACGCGTCGCAGCACCAGACGAACCGCGCGGCCTTGTCGGCCGAGTCGACGAACAGGACCCCGCCGAGGTGCTTCGGGTTGTTCGCGACGATGCCGATCGTCTCGCCGTCGAGGCGGGCGAACCCACATACGACCTCGCGCGCGAACAGCGGCTTGACCTCGAAGAACGAGTCCTCGTCGACGAGCGCGTCGACGACGTGACGGATGTCGTAGGCGCGCCGCTCCTCGGTCGGGACGATCGACGCGATCTCGGCCGGGCTCCGGCTCGGATCGCGCGGCTCGACGGCCGGCGGGGCGTCCTTCCACGAGGTCGGGAGGTACGAGAGCCAGGTACGAGCCGCGGCGATCGCCTCGGCATCGTCGGCAACGAGGTTGTCGCCGCAGCCGCTGACGGTCGCGTGCATGCGCGCGCCGCCCATCTCCTCGAGGCTCACATCCTCGCCGATGACCTCCTGGGCCATGCGGGGCGACCCGAGGTACATCGATGCGTTCCCCTCGACCATGAACACGACGTCGCAGAACGCCGGGATGTACGCACCGCCGGCGGCCGACGGGCCGAACAGGCAGCACACCTGGGGGACACGACCCGAGAGGCGGACCTGGTTGGCGAAGATGCGCCCCGCGCCCCGGCGGCCCGGGAAGAGCTCGACCTGGTCGGTGATGCGCCCTCCGGCCGAGTCGACCAGGTACACGATCGGGACCTCGAGCCGGAGCGCGGTCTCGGTGGTCCGGATGATCTTCTCGACCGTCCGTGCCCCCCACGACCCGGCCTTCACCGTGGTGTCGTTCGCCATGATGCAGACCGGGCGACCGTCGACCCGGCCGACGCCGGTGACCACCCCGTCGGCGGGAAGGTCGTCGGCGAGTGCGTTCGCGAGGAGCCCGTCCTCCACGAACGAGCCCTCGTCGACGAGGAGCCCGATGCGGTCTCGCACGAACAGCTTGTGGGCGGCCTCGAGCTTGGCCGCACCCTTGGCGAGGTTCCCCTGGCGCGCCCGGTCGTTGTGGGAGCGGATCGTCTCGTCGGTCACGACGCGGTGGCCTTGGAGACCGCCGCGGTGACGTCGCGCCACCGGTCGAGCGCGCCGGCGCCGAACGACCAGCCCCCGGTCGCGTCGTACATGATGATGCGGTCGGCGATGTCGCGGTAACGCTCGACGAGCGCGTCGGCGAGACCGTCCCAGGTGGACTCCAGGCTGTAGACCTCGAGCATCTCGTCGGTGATCGTCTCGCCCATCGCCCGGATGTCACCGGCCCGCTGGAGCTCGTGGAGTCGTTCCGAGGTTCCCTCGAACCCGTGGAGGTCGAACACGCCGGAGTAGGTGCGCGTCGACCCGTAGAACGCGATGCGGATCCGCGCCGACTCGCGCGCGGCGGCGCGCTCCTCTTCGGTGTCGCCGATGATCGCCATCACCGGGCAGACGACCCGCACGTCGGTCGCGTCCCTGCTCGCCTTCGCGGCGCCTTCGCGCAGCGCGGGCAGCGTGACCTCCTGGAGGTAGCGCACCGAGTGGAACGGGTGGCAGTGGATGCCGTCGGCGACCTCACCGGCCATCCGCACCGACCACGGGCGGACGGCCGAGACGTAGATCGGGACGTCGGGGAAGTCCATCGGACCCGGGCTCCACATGTCGGGGAGCAGGTCGAAGGACCAGAAGTCCCCGTGGAAGTCGAGCTTCTCCTCGCGTTGGAAGGCCTTGAAGATGGATCGCAGCGCGAGCACGTACTCCCGGAGCCGTGACCCGGGGTGGTCGTAGGTGGCCGAGTAGCGCCGCTCGATGTGGGCCTTCACCTGGGTGCCGAGGCCGAGGACGAAGCGACCACGGGTGATGTCGGCGAGCTCCCAGGCGATCTGGGCCGTGACCATCGGGCTGCGGACGAACGCCAGCGCGATCGCGGTCCCGATGTCGATCCCCTGGCCGGCGAGGGCTGCCGCGGTGCAGCCGGTGTACGCGGTGCGGCCGCTCTCGGTGAACCACAGTCCGTCGAACCCGCACGACGCGACCTCACGGGTCAGCCCGTCGACGTCGCCGAGCGGCTGGCCGAGCGCGATCGCATCGATCCTCACGGTGGCAACGTAGCAACCGGGCCGAGCCCGGGTGGCGTGCCCACGGCCTACGCTCGACGTCGACGCGACCCGACCTGCACCGAAGGGTGACACCGGGCGAGCCGACTGCACGAGGAGGACCGGTGGAGTTCGACCCGCTGTCGGAGGACTTCTTCGACGACCCCTACGACACGTACCGCTGGCTGCGCGACGAGGCGCCCGTCTACCACAACGAGCAGTACGGGTTCTGGGCGCTGTCGCGCTTCGACGACGTCGTGACCGCCCACCGCGACTGGAAGACGTTCAGCAGCGAGCACGGGCTCACGATCGACCAGCTCACCGCGGCGGAGAACACCGCCAAGGGTCAGAGCATCATCATGATGGACCCGCCGGAGCACGACCGGATGCGCAAGCTCGTCAGCCGCGTGTTCACGCCCCGAGCGATGGCGGCGCTCGAGCCGATGGTGCGCGGGGTCATCGTGCGCCACCTCGGCGCGTTCGACGGCGCCGACAGGTTCGACGCGGTCGCGGACTTCGCGGCACCCTTCCCGGTCGAGGTGATCTCGACGATGCTGGGCGTCCCCGAGGCCGACCAGCAGCAGATCCGCCACTGGACCGACCTGATGCTCCACCGCGAGCCGGGAGATCCCGAGCCCTCGCAGGAGGGCATGGAGGCGGGGCTCTCGCAGGTCCTCTACTTCCTGGAGCTCATCGCCGACAAGCGCCGTCACCCGGCCGACGACATGATCTGCGGGCTCATCGACGCGGAGGTGGAGGGCGACGACCGCGCGACCCACCGCCTCGACGACGGCGAGATCGCGGGGTTCGCGACCTTGCTCGCGGCGGCAGGCAGCGAGACGGTCACGAAGCTGATCGGGAACGGCGTCGTGCTCTTCGAGCGGAACCCGAACGAGTGGGCCAAGGTGCTCGCAGACCGTGCGGCCGCGGTCCCGGCCGTGGAGGAGGTCCTCCGGTACTGGGCCCCTTCGCAGTACCAGGGTCGGTTCACCCACCGGCCGGCCGAGTACCACGGCGTCACGATCCCCGAGGCCCAGCCCGTCTTCCTCATCACGGGGGCGGCGAACCGCGACGAGCGCGAGTACGAGGACCCCGACCGGTTCGACATCGACCGGGAGCTGGGGCTGCGCGTCGGGCTCGGGCACGGCATCCACTCGTGTCTCGGTGCCGCACTCGCGCGTCTCGAGAGCCGCATCGCGTTCGAGGAGCTCGCCGACCGGTGGCCGCGCTACGAGGTCGACGATGCCGGGCTGCGCCGGGTGCAGATGTCGAACGTCGCCGGCTTCTCGAACGTCCCCGTCACCCGCGCCGCCTGAACGGGCCGGCGTTCTTGCGTCAGTAGTTGGCGCATTTCGACACTTACCGACGCAAGAACGGTGGAAGGTGGGGTCAGGCGATTGCTTCGACGTGGATGCGGACCCGGATCTCGGGCTCGACGCGGATCAGCAGCAGGTTGGGGGGTGTGAGACCCCAGTCGCGCACGTCGAACGACTGCTCGCCCTCGACGACCACCCGTCCGGGTGACGCGGTGACGACCGACACGGTCCCGGTCACCTCGTTCTCGACGCCCAGGAAGCTGATCGACCCGCGCACGTGCATCCCGTCGGCGGCGGACTCGACCGACAGCACGCGGCCGCTGATCGTCGGGTGGTCGCGGACGTTGATCCGTCGTCGCGTCTCGCGGTCGAGCAGGGGGTTGCCCCAACCGAGCCGCGCGGCGTCGACCTCGACGTGCGCACCGACGAGCACACCGTCGTCGTCGATCTCGACCGAGCCCGTGACGCCGTCGGCATGGCCGTCGATCCCGTGGAGGGTCGACGTCGCCGCCACGTCGACCGTCGACGCCGACGGTTCGATGCGGTAGGTCGTCACTGCAGGACCGTGGCGTCCACGACGTCCCACCGCATCGCGCGGTCGTCGACGTCGCCGTCGCCGAACTGCGCGGCTGCACGCGCCACGATCGCGTCCTGCACGACGCTGCTCGGCACCGGGCGACCTTCGGCGGCCAGGGACGTCACGCCGAGATCGTGGATGCCGCAGGGGACGATGTGGTCGAACATGGTGAGATCCGGGTCCACGTTCAGCGCGAAGCCGTGCATCGACCGGCCCCGGGTGATGCGCACACCCACGGCTGCGATCTTGCGGTCGCCGACCCAGACACCGGGATGTCCGGCCCGCCGACCGGCGCCGTCGAGTCCGAGGTCGCCGAGCGCGTCGAGCACGACCTGCTCGATCGCGGCGACGTGCGCGTGTACCGCGCCCGGCCCGAACGGGACGTCGACCACCAGGTATCCGACGAGCTGGCCGGGGCCGTGGTAGGTGACGTCGCCGCCGCGGTGGACCTGCTGGAGGTCGGCCCCGACGCGGGCCGGGTCGACGAGGACGTGCTCGGGCCGGGCGCGTACGCCCAGCGTGAAGACGGCCGGGTGCTCGAGCAGGAGCAACCACGCCTCTCCCGCCCGGGTGAACAGCCGCTCCTGGAGCCCGAGCGCGTCGGAGTAGCCGACGGTGCCGAGGCGGCGGACGCGGAGCAGCGGGCTCAGAGCGACCAGCCCGCGGCCTTGCGCTCCTTGCACGCGGGGCAGATCGGGTAGCGCTGCGGGTCGCGGCTCGGCACCCACTTCTTGCCGCACAGCGCCACGATCGCCTCGCCGGTGACCATGGCGCGGGTGATGTCCTCTTTCCGGCAGTAGTGCGCGAACCGGTCGTGGTCGCCGTCGTCGGTGTCGATGCGCTCGGGCGCCTCGACCGGGGTGATCGTCTCCGCGGGCATGTCGGCAGCGTAGCGGGACGCCGTCGAGTCCCGGTGAGTCAGTTGACCTTGCGGTCGCTGTCGTCCCAGAACGCGGCGCGCAGCTCGCGCTTGAGGACCTTCATCGCGCCGGACAGCGGGAGCGGCTCGTCGCGGATCTCGACCGACTTCGGGACCTTGTAGCCGGCGATCGTCCCGCGTGCGTGCTCGATGATCTCGTCGCCAGTCACGCTCGCGCCCTCCTTCGGGACGACGACCGCGTGCACCGCCTCGCCCCACGTGTCGTCGGGGATGCCGATCACCGCGACCTGGGCCACCGCGGGATGGGTGGCGATCGCGTTCTCGACCTCGATGGAGTACACGTTCTCACCGCCCGTGACGATCATGTCCTTCACGCGGTCGACGAGGAAGAGGTAGCCCTCGGCGTCGAGGTACCCGGCGTCGCCGGTGTGGTACCAGCCGCCGCGGAACACCTCCTCCGTCGCGTCGGGCTTGTTCCAGTACTCGCGCATGAAGTTGCCGGCGCGTGCGCACACCTCGCCGGTCTCGCCCGACGACAGCACGTTGCCGTCCTCGTCCTGGATCGAGAGGACGACTCCGGGAACGGCGCGACCGGCCGAGCGCAGACGATCCCCGCCGGCGCGATGGTCGTCGGCGGTGAGGGCGGTGAGCACCGCCGAGCTCTCGGTCATGCCGTAGCCCTGGAAGACCCGTAGGTCGGGGAGCATCTTGAGGATCTGATCGAGCAGCGCGCCTGGCATCGGCGAAGCGCCGTAGGTGAGGATCTCGAGCGAGGCGATCCGCTCGGGCCGGAAGTCGGGGTGCTGGACCATCATCCCGACCATCGTCGGGACCATGACGGTCATCGACACCTGGTCACGCTCGATCACGTCGAGGACGTTCGGGACGTCGAACACCGGCACGAACGTCGATGTCGCGCCCGTCCCGGGGACGCCGAGGATCCCACCCATCGACGCGGCGTGGAACAACGGGGTCTGGTGCAGGTAGACGAGGTCTTCGCGGATCTGCCACGTCGTGGCCACGTGGTACAAGTTCAGCATCTCGGCGCGCTGGTCGAGGAGCACACCCTTGGGCAGGCCCGTCGTCCCGCCCGTGTACATCAAGACGACCGGGTCGTCCTCCTCGGGTTCGTCTGGGACGACGGACTCACCGGCCGCGATCAGGGCCTCGTAGGTGGTGTCGTGCGGTACGTCGCCATCGCCGATGAGCACGACGGTCTCGATGCCCGCCTCCTCGCGCACCGAGTCGATCACACCCGCGAAGAACGGGTCGACGAAGCACACCTTCGATCCCGAGTCCTTCAGGATGTAGGCGAGCTCGGCCGGGGCGAGACGGAGGTTGAGCGGGTTCACGACCCCCGCGCCGAGGAACGCACCGTGGTAGAGCTCGAGGAACTGGTGGCTGTTGAGCGCCATCACGGCGAAGCGGTCGTCGCGCGCGACCTGCAGCTGGTGCTCCAGGGCGTGGGTGAGCCGGAACACGCGGTCGACGTGCTGGGAGTAGTCCGCCGTGTAGTCGCCGTCGATGATCGCGGGGTGGCCGGCGCGCCGCTCGGCGGCGGGCAGAAGCATGCGGTGGAAGATGAGCTCCTTCAACTTCTCTCGCTCCTTGTGTCGGGCTCGGTGTCTCGGGCTACGACTTCGACGGAAGGCTAGGCGCCCCGCGTCCGCGGGGCACGAGCGCGGGAAGGCCCTTGGTCGCCTCCGCGTACCCCGGTCGCCGCTCGGCGTTGCGCCGGTCCATCATCGGGACGCTCGCCGCGAGCATCATGGCGATCATCGCGACGGGCCCGACGATCGTCCACCACGCGTCGAGGTCGGCCGCGAGGGCGAAGCCGTAGAGGCCACACCAGAACGCGACCTCGCCGAAGTAGTTCGGGTGGCGCGATCGCGCCCAGAGACCGCTGCGACACCATTCACCCGGACCGGCGGTCCGCGCGAACGCCCGTCGCTGCTCGTCGGCGATCGTCTCGATCGCGATCGCGCCGATGGTGACGATCCCGGCGACGACGTCGATCACCCCGAAGCCGTCGGTCCCCGTGGCGAGCGCGAACCGCAGCGCCAGGCACCCGAGCGCGATCTGGACGGTCGGGAAGAAGTGGACGCCGAGCAGGCTGACGGCCCAGGTCGGCAGCGGCGCATCGCGGTACATCTGCGTGTAGCGCCAGTCCTCGTGGTCGAGGCCGGGCCACGACCTGGCCCAGTTCAGCGTGAGCCGGATCCCCCACAGGAAGACGAGCGTGGTCACGAGGACCTGGCGTGCTCCGTCGGCGCCGGGCGCGGCCTCCGTGAGCCAGTACACCGCGACCAGCGGCGGAGCGACGCTCCAGTACGCGTCGAAGCACGACCCGTTGCGCAGCGTGAGGCTCGCGAGGTAGACGACGCCGGTCGCCGCGAACAGCGCCACGGTGATGGCGAGGAGCGGGTCGTCGCCGAGCAGGTCGACGACGACGACCGCGACCGCGGTGGCGGCGAGGTAGATGGCCGCGATGACCACGAGGGACGCGGTTCGGCCGAGGGCGCGGCCTCGGGGCGCCGGGTTCGCCGTCATCCAGGGGATCGTAGGATCTCGCCGTGCCGTCTGCGAACCGTGTGGTCGCAGGATCTGATCCGAGCCGACCGAGCCAGGGCGGACAGGAGCCCGACATGCAGGAACCCGACATGCAGGAACTGGAGTGATGACCGAGACGACCAGGACGCTCGTGACGGCCGACGGATCGATGGAGTGCTTCGAGGCGGCCCCTGCGGGCGACGCCCGTGGCGCGGTGATCGTCGTGCAGGAGGCCTTCGGGGTCAACGAGCACATCCGCGACGTCACGCGTCGGTTCGCGCGTGCCGGCTACCACGCCGTCGCACCCTCCTTCTTCCATCGCGCCGGCGGGGGGACCGCCGACTACGGCGACTTCGGCGCGGTGATCCCGCTCTTCGAAGGGGTCACGGACGACGGCATCCTCATGGACGTCGATGCGGCGCTCGGGCTCGTCGAATCAACGGGCTTCGCCGCGACGCGCACCGGGATCGTCGGCTTCTGCTTCGGGGGGCGGGCGACGTTCCTCGTCGCGGCCCGACGCGCGCTCGGTGCGGCCGTCGGGTTCTACGGGGGCGGCATCGTCACTGCCGGCGTGCTCCCGTTCCCCGCCCTGGTGGGTGAGGTCCCCTCGCTGCAGACGCCCTGGCTGGGGCTGTTCGGCGACGACGACTCGTCGATCCCCGTCGCCGACGTCGAGGTGTTGCGGACGGCCCTCGGCGATGCACCGGTCGCGGCCGA
>JAWOIO010000153.1:0-9955 GCA_046484625.1 Acidimicrobiia bacterium | reverse complement strand
CAACTAGGTCTTCAGGATTTAAGGAATAGGCCATGTCAAAATCGTAATAGAAACTATGCGAAATGGAAGGGCCTATTGCAAATTTAGCATCCGGATAAAGCTTCTTGATGGCCGCAGCCATGATATGTGACGCGCTGTGGTTTAATATGTCTAGGGACCTCTCATCGTCCCTTAAGATAAGGTTGATGGTGCTCCCGTTGTTTAAAGACTCTATCCTGGAATCAATATCGACATGAGAGCAGACACCTTGGAGACCTTGTATTTCTGCGGCTATGATGTTTTTTGCTATTTTTTTATCATGCGCTTTGATGAGCTCATACAAAGTAACGTTCTCTTCGGATTTTAATTTACCGATATTCTCTATATTGATCTCAAACATGAAAAGCCTTCTCTTATTAAAAAATCTTAAATATTATATAACAATACTTCCACACTATTATACTATTTTATTTGAGAATTTAAAGACATCTTAATGAAAGAAAATGGAGCGGAAGACGGGACTTGAACCCGCGACCCTCACCTTGGCAAGGTGATGCTCTACCACTGAGCCACGTCCGCGTGGGCGACCACAGTATCGCGCAGGCCTGGAAATTCCGACCTGCGTCGCTTCGAGCACCCGGTGGGGTCAGGTGCCCGCGAGCGCCGCCACGACCGGGGCGAACGCCTCGAAGTTGTCCTGGCCGAGGACGACATAGGACACGCCCCACGTCTCGCGACGCTGCTGGAGCGTCTCGATGCAGCCGTCGACCGTGCCCACGAGCGCGACGCCCGAGGCGAGCGCGTCGTCGCTCGAGATCCCGAAGCCGGGAGCGAGCGCGTCGGCCAGGCCTTTCGGGTCGTCGGTCACCGCCGACATGAAGTACCGGATCTGGAGCTCGAGGTCGTCGAAGCGTTCCCCCGCCCCCTCGCGCACCCACCCGATCTTCTTCGCCGTAACCTCGGCGAGCGCGTCCTTCACCGCGTCGGGACCGATCTCGCCGGCGCGGAGGTTGGGGTTGATCCCGACGATGTCGGCCTCCCGCCCGGCCAGTCGGAGCAGGCGAGGCCCGCCCCCGCCGACCAGGATCGGAGGGCGCGGGGACTGCACCGGCTTCGGGATCCCGTGGTAGTCGGTGATGGTGTAGTGGTTGCCGGCGAAATCGACGGGACCGTCGCCCCACGCACCCTTGATCACGGCGAGCGCTTCGGCGAGGCGCTCGATGCGAGTACCGGGCGAGTCGTACGGGAGGCCCAGGGCGTCGTAGTCCGTGCGCATCCAACCGGCCCCGAGGCCGAACTCGAGCCGGCCGTCGGACAGCACGTCGATCGTGGCGGCCTCCTTGGCGACGATGGCCGGGTGCTTGTAGTCGTTGCCGAGGACGAGGTGCCCGACGCGCAGCGTCTCGGTGTGGGCAGCCGCGAAGCAGATCGCCGTCATCGGTGCGAAGGTCGTGTCGATGAAGTGGTCGGGCATGAACAGCGTGGAGTAGCCCAGGTCCTCGACCTTGCGAGCGAAGTCACGCCACTCCGCGGCCGACGTGCCGGCGGTCGCCTGGACGCCGAACCGGAACTTCCTCGGATGTGCCATCGCTGCTCCTCAGGTCCCTGCAAGGCGCGCCACGACGGGCGCGAACTGCTCCATCACGTCGTCGTTCACGACGTGGTACGTCATCTGCCACCGCTCGCGTCGACGTTCGAGCGTCTCGATCATCTCGTCGACCGTTCCCACCAGCCCGACCGGGCTGTCGAGCACGTCTTCGGGTGTTGCGTCGAATGCGGGCGCCATCGCCGACGCCAGTCCTGCGGAGTCGTCGGTGAAGTGCACGAAGCCGGCGAATGCCTGGATCTCGAGCCGTCCGTCGGACAGCAGGTCGAGGGTCGCCGCGTCACGCGCGAGGACCACCGGATGGCGATAGTCGTTCCCCAGGACGAGCGACCCGACGCCGAGAGTCGTGGTCGCCTCGGCGGCCATCGCCATCGCCGGGAACGGCCCGAACGGGTGATCCACGAAATGGTCGGGCACGTAGAGCGTCGAGTACCCGAGCGCTTCCGCGCGCCGGGCGGTCTCTCGGTACGCGCGCCCGCTCTCCGCGGCAGGGGCCATCACGCCGAAACGGAACTTCCGGTCGTGCGCCATGGCCGCGCACCCTAGCGGGACGGGTCAACGACGACGGCCGCTATCGGCCGCTGGACCCGAAGCCGAACTCGTCCCGCACGGTCGCGTCGAGACGATCGACGAGATCCCACTCGACCGCGTCCGCCACCGCGGTCACGACGAGCTGGGCGATCCGGTCGCCGGGTTCGACCGTGTAGTCGGCCTCGGGGTCGGTGTTCACGAGGAGGACCTTGAGCTCGCCCCGGTACAGCGGGTCGATCAGGCCCGGGGTGTTCAAGCACGTGACGCCGTGCTCCAGCGCGAGACCCGAGCGCGGGAGGACGAGCCCGGCCCAACCGGCAGGGATCGCGACGGCGAGGCCGGTGGGGACGAGCGCCCGCCCTCCCCCGGCCCGGAGCGTGACCCGCTCCCGAGCGTGCAGGTCGTACCCGGCATCGTGGGGGTGCGCCTGGCGCGGGAGCAGCGCGTCCGGATCGAGACGCTGGACCGGGATCCTCACCGGGCGCTCACGGGGCGATCAGTGCGCGAAGTCGCCGGCGAGCTCGGCGCGCTGGGCGTCGTCGAGCTCGACCTCGGCCCGGCATTCCGGGTGGTCGACGACGATGCGGACCGGCCCCGTGGCGAACGCGGCCTGCTGGTCGGGGGAGAACGAGAACTTCAGGTAGTGGACGCTCGACGTGGTGTCCTCGCGGGTCAGTCGCTCGGCATCCTGCTCGACCGCCGGCGACGACGCGTCACCCACCACGATCGAGATGTGGTCCTCGATCCCTACCAGCTTCGGCAGCCACTCACGCAGCGCGTCGGGCTCGGTGAGCTCGATGAACATCGTGGCCGAGAGCTCGCCGTCGTCGGGAATGAGCTCGTTGTAGGTATCGACCTCGTGCTCGATGGCCTCATCAGTGAGGATCCGCTCCACCCGGGCCATCTCCTGGATCTGGAACCGCATCGTCGCCGTGTTCTCGAACACCATCGTCATGAACTCGCCGACGGCGATCCGGCGT
This sequence comes from Acidimicrobiia bacterium, assembly GCA_046484625.1. Classification (GTDB taxonomy): domain Bacteria; phylum Actinomycetota; class Acidimicrobiia; order IMCC26256; family PALSA-555; genus DASUAO01. Next base: position 6,859 of record JAWOIO010000153.1, on the reverse strand, counting down.
CGCTTCTTCATCGCGATGATCTCGCGGCGGAACTCGTCGCGTTCGCGTTCGTACTCCCGGAGGTCGGCGATGTCGGTGACCGCGAGCTTCTGCATGTGCGCCTACCCCTCTCGATCGGGATCGACCCCGGGGCCAGAGCCCCGGGGTCGTCCACTGACGATGTCTGTCGTGCTCAGCTCAGCGACTCGAGCCCCTGGGCGAAGCGCCCCGCGTGGCTCTTCTCGGCCCGCGCGAGCGTCTCCAACCACTCGGAGACCTCGTCGAAGCCCTCGTCGCGGGCGGTCTTGGCGAAGCCCGGGTACATCTCGGTGTACTCGTAGGTCTCGCCCGCGATCGCAGACTTCAGGTTGTCGGCCGACGGCCCGACGGGCTCGCCCGTCGCCGGGTCACCGACTTCGGCGAGGAAGTCGAAATGCCCGAACGCGTGGCCGGTCTCACCTTCGGCGACCGAGCGGAACAGCGCCGCGACGTCGGGGTAGCCCTCGACGTCGGCCTTCTGCGCGAAGTAGAGGTACCGGCGGTTCGCCTGGCTCTCTCCCGCGAACGCTTCCTTGAGGTTGGATTCGGTCTTGCTTCCCTTGAGGTCGGGCATGGTGCTCCTTTTCCTAGGTGTCGAGATTCGGTCAGTGATCAGGTGGTGACGTCGTCGGATGCCGCGCAGGCATCGCAGATTCCGCGGTAGTGCACCTCTACGTCGGTGACGGTGAACCCGTGCCGGCGACGTGCCGGGAGCGCGAGCGAGGTGACGTCGACGACGACGTCACGGACGTTGCCGCACCGCACGCAGATGAGGTGGTGATGAGGCGACTCGACGTTCGGGTCGACCCGCACGCTCCCCGTCCCGAGGTCGAGCAGGGCCACCTCGCCCATCGACTCGAGGTCGTGGACGGTCTGGTACACGGTCTTGCGTGAGATCGTGGGCATCTCCGCTGCCGCGGACTCGAAGAGGTCCTCGACAGTCGGGTGCCGGTCGTTGCCGTGGAGCAGCCGGAAGATCGCCTGGCGCTGGGGGGTCACCCGAAGGCCCCGGGCCCGGAATTGGGCGGTCAGCTCGTCGACGGGGGTCACGGGAGTGACACTATCGACATTCATTGTCGATAAACAAGTCGTGCCAGGAGCGCCGAGCGCGGGCTCAGGACCGGAGTGCGCCCTCGCCGAGCTGGCGGCGCATGCTCTCCTCGAACTCGCGGACCGCCGGACCCGCGTGGCGCTCGCGCAGCTCCCTGAGCACCGGGTAGTCGGCATCGCGCTCGGCATCCCACTCGTCGGCAAACGCGCCGCTGGTGATCCCCTCGACCAGCGCCCGCATCGTCGTCGCCACATCGACGTCGGCGTACGCCTCACGCCGGCTCAGCTGGCCGTACTGGCTCGTCGGCGAGTGGTACTCGAATTGCTTGGCGTACCCGCCGGTCCGGACGAGCCGCATCGTGCGCTCGACCTCGCCGGAGAGCACGAGCTCGGTCACGATTGCCTCGATCGGGATCCCCTGCTCGAGCATCACCTGGACGAACGTCCCGTTCACGAGCGTCAACGCCGGCGCGAGGGCCTGTTCGACACCGAGGTCGAGCACCGCCTCCTGCGTCGCGCTGAGCTCGATCGCACCCTGGCGCAACCCGCCGATGGCCTTGGCCACCGCGAGCGTGCGCGGCTGCGCCTTCCCCGTCATGTCGGAGTGGACCCCCACGGCGGTGATGAACCCGATCCCCTCCTCGTAGCAGAGGCGCACCTCGGGCCCGAGCATGCGAGGCGCGATCATGCCGACGTCGCCGCGGGGTGCGAACCGGTCGAACGCGAGCGTGTAGCCGCTCGCCACGATGGTCAGGCCGTCATCGGGTCGGGTGATCGGGAGCGAGGGGATCACGTCGTCGGGGACGAGCACGCACACGACGTCCAGCCCGCTCGAATCCTCGAGGGTCGCGGGACGGAAGCCATCGGCGGTCGCCTGGTCGCGCGACGCGTCGGCCCGCACGCACACGTGGACCTCGAAGCCGGAGTCGCGGAGGTTCAGCGCCCACGATCGGCCCTGGTTGCCGTACCCGATGACGCCGACGGTGAGGCCATCGAGCGCGGAGAGGTCTGCGTCGTCGTCGTGATAGATGGTCGTCATGCGCGTCATCGTACGGCGACCGCGTCGGACACGGTCAAGACGACTCGGCCTGACCGGGAGCCGCAGGTTGCACGGCGTCCGCGGCTGGCCGAAGATCGCCAGGTGGGGCTCCTGGTCGGTGACGTCATCCGATCGGCCGCCCGAGCAGTCCCTCATCGGGTGGCCGCGACCATGGGTGACGGCGCCCTCACCTTCGCCGAGGTCGACCACCGCAGCAACCGGGTCGCTCGGGCGTTCGCCGCGACGGGAATCGGCCACGGCGACCGGGTCGCCTGGTGGGGCGAGACGTCGCTCGAGGCGATGGCGATCTTCGGTGCGCTCGCCAAGCTCGGTGCCGTGTTCATGCCGGTCAACGCCCGCCTCGGAGCGGACGAGGCCTCCGACGTCCTCGCCTACGCGAAGCCTCGCCTGCTCGTGGTCGACAGCGCCCATGCTGAGGCAGCAACCGGGCCGGCGATGTCGATCGGGGCAACGCCAGTCCTGACCCATGCCGAGCTCTTCGAGGCCGCGTCGAGCGAGGACGCGCTCGACGTCGCTGCACCCGATCTCGTCGAACTCGATGCCCACGTCATCTTCTTCACGAGCGGGAGCACGGGAAGGCCCAAGGGCGTGGTCCTCTCACATCGCACCAGCTTCCTCCGCTCGTTCCCCAACCTGCTCGCGGACGACCGCGGCGGGACCGTGTGCATGTTCCCGCTGTTCCACATGGCGGGCTGGTCGATGACCATGAACGCGTGGCAGATGCGCGGCGCGATCCACTTCGCCGCACCCGACGCGGCATCGATCCTGGCGACGGCCGATCGACGACGCGCGACCCGGCTCTACTGCATCCCGGCCGTGTGGTGGCGGGTGCTCGAGCACGATCGCAGCGCGTACGACCTGACGTCGGTCGAGGTGTGCGACACGGGCACCTCGGCGACGCCGCCCGAGCTGCTGCACGCGATCAAGGAGGAGTTCCCCGGAACGATCACGCGCGTCTACTACGGGTCGACCGAGGCCGGGCCGGCCGCACTCCTCGGCGACGACGACCTGTTCACCCGACCGGGCGCGGTCGGGCTGCCCCCGCCGACCGTTGAGCTGCGCCTCACCGACGGCGGTGAGGTGTGCGTCCGCAGCGAGCTCCTGATGGACGGCTACTTCGAGCACCCCGAGGCGACGGCCGAGGCCCTGCGGCCACTCGAGCCCGATGGTCCGGTCTGGTACCACACCGGCGACCTCGGCTCGTTCGACGGCGACGGCTACCTCTCCATCGTGGGTCGGGCGCGCGACGTGCTCCGCAGCGGTGGCGAGACGATCGCACCCGGCGAGGTGGAAGCCGTCCTCGCCGACCATCCGGGGATCGTCGAGGTGGCCGTCGTGGGGATCCCGGACCCGGAGTGGGGCGAGATCGTCTGCGCGGTCGTGGTTCCGGATCTGGATGCCGGGCACGCGCTCGACGTCGAGTCGTTGCGTCGCCACTGCGAAGGCCGGCTCGCCCCGTTCAAGCACCCAAGGCGGGTCGAGGTCATCGACGCGCTGCCGCGCACCGCGGCCACGGGGCAGATCCAGCGTGCGCTCCTCGTCACGCGGATCGCGGGAACGTGAGCGTCGGGTCCGGCGCATGCTGACGCTTGCGTCAGGGTTCCCGGTGGGTGATGCTGTCGCCGCTCGACGGCCGAGACGAGCCTGAGCAGGGCCGACAGACCGGACCGCATGCCTGACCACAAGGGGGAACCTCGAATGATCCGTCGCAGAGTGGGCGCAGCGTCGCTCGTGATCGCACTGGCCGCCAGCGCACTCGCGCTCATCGCCGGTGGCGCGGGGGCAAGCGTCCCGACGCAAGGTGGCAAATGCGAGAGTGACGCCGGGATCTCCGACACCGAGATCAAGGTCGGAGGGATCTACGCGACCTCCGGTCCGTCGGCATCGTCGTTCTCGGCCGCCGGCGACGGTATCGCCGCCCGCTTCGCCAAGGCCAACGCCGAGGGCGAGCTCGGTGACCGCAAGCTCGTGCTCGAGGTGGGCGACGACGCGGCCGACCCCGCGAAGAACCTCACCGCAGCCCAGGAGCTCGTCGAGCAGAAGGGCGTCTTCGGCATCATCTCGGTGACGAACGCGTCGGACGCGAGCGGCCAGTACCTGAGCGACGAAGGCATTCCCGTCGCGGGATGGCACGTCGGCAACGCGGCGTGGGGCACGTACAAGAACATGTTCGGCTGGCGCAACGCGAACGTCGAAGACCCCGAGAGTGAGTTCACGACCCGCAACGCCGACCTCGTGAAGTCGTACGGCGCGAAGAAGATCGCGCTCGTCGGCACGAGCACGGCGGCAAGCGCGATCTTCATCTCCCAGCTCGAGCAGGCCATGAAGGCCCGTGGCGTGAAGGTCGTCTACAAGAACGCCGACCTCACGGCGGCCGACCGCGACTTCACGGCCGTGGCCGAGAAGATCAAGGAGTCGGGCGCCGACTCCGTGTACACGGGCATGGATCTGCTCCAGAACGCGGCACTCAACCAGTCGCTCGAGCAGGCCGCGGTCGAGCTCAAGATCATCGTGTTCCCTGGGGGCTACGACTCCCGGGCGGCCGCCGTGCCCGGGATCGAGGGTGCGATCTTCAGCATCGAGTTCGCGCCCTTCGAGAATGCCCCGCCCGCGTTCGCGGAGTACGAGAAGTGGATGACCTCCGAGCTACCGGACAAGCCGTTCTACGGCCAGGTGCCCTACATCGGCTGGCTGTCCGCCGAGGCGTTCATCGAGGGCATCAAGGCAGCGGGCACCGACTGCCCGACCCGCAAGGCGTTCATCAAGAACCTCCGCAAGGTGAAGGACTACACCGCTAACGACGCGTTCCACCCGGTGGACTTCGACAAGGTGTTCGGCAAGCCGATCCTCTGCGTGTACTACGTGCAGGTCGAGAACGCGGCCTTTACGCCGCTCTTCGAAGGCGAGCCGTTCTGCCCGAAGGCGCTCCTCACCGATGGCAAGGTCAAGAAGCTGACTCCGAAGCAGATCGAGAACAGCTGATCTGATCGTCGGCAACGGGTCGGACCCGGTTCGGTCCGACCCGTTGCTCGACGTCGCCTGTCGTCATCCCGAGGAGCTCGGTGGAAGCGTTCATCCTGGCCGGCCTGGTACTGGGTGCGATCTACGCGATCTCTGCCCTCGGCCTCGTCCTCACCTACACGTCGTCACGCGTCCTCAACTTCGCGCACGGCGCGATCGCGTACGCCGCCGCGGTCTTCTACTACTGGCTCAACCAGCAGCAGGACTGGTCGATCCCGGCGTCGGCTGCCGTCACGCTCCTGGTGATGTGCCCGCTGCTGGGGCTCTTCCTCTACGTCATCCTCTTCCGGAGGCTCACGCACGCGTCCCCGGAGGTGCGCTTCGTCTCGACGGTCGGACTCTGGGTCGCGCTCCCGGCCGCCGTGAAGATCCTCTTCCCCTTCGCCAAGGGCGAGGTCTTCGACGCCGAGGGTCTCGTCGAGGCGCCACCGGAGATCTTCTCGGTGCTCGGCGTGAACGTGAACTCCAACCAGGTGGCCGTCCTCCTCGCGGCCGTGGCCGTCGCGATCGTCGTCTCGCTCGTCCTGCGTTACACGCCGATGGGCCTTGCGACCCGTGCGTCGGTCGACTCGCCCCGGACCGCCCAGATCTCGGGGATCCACACGGCGCGCGTGACGGCAGTGTCGTGGATGGTCGGAACTTCCCTCGCCGGCTTCGCCGGGGTGCTGCTCATGCCGATCCTCGGCCTCGCCGAGATCCAGTTCACGTTCCTCCTGGTCGCCTCGTTCGCGGCTGCCGTCGTCGGACGTCTCACCAGCCTCCCCCTCACCTTCGCCGGGGCGATGCTCATCGGCTTGATCCAGGGCATCTCGATCGACTTTCTCCCCGACACGGGCGTCTTGTCGCGCGGCGTGCGCCCGAGCATCCCGTTCATCGTCATGCTCGTCGCCCTCCTCGCGTACCAGGGATTGCGACGGGAGGCATTCGAGGTCGACCTCCGGGCTGGGACCGCCGACGACGACGCGCCGCCGATCCCCACACCCCGGGGCTGGCGAGCTGCCGTCGGACCACTCCTCCTCGTGGTCGTGCTGTTCTCGGCCCCGATCTACCTCAACGACTTCTGGATCGGGGTGGTGAGCCAGGGCGTCGCGCTCGCCGTGCTCTTCCTGACCTTCACCCTCGTGATCGGCGAGGGAGGGATGCTGTCCCTCGGACAGGCCACCCTCGCGGCAGTCGGTGCCTTCGGCGCCGCACTGCTCGCCACCGACGCCGGATGGCCGGTGGGGCTCGCCGTCCTCGCCGGCGCGTTGATCGCGGTGCCGATCGGCCTCGTCATCGCATCGTTGAGCCTGCGCCTCGGCGACGTCTATCTCGCGCTCGCGACGCTCGCGTTCTCGCTGCTCATGGAACAGCTCGTGTTCGCGAACCAGGACTTCGAGAATTTCGGCGCCGGAGTCCTCGTCCCCCGTCCCGAGTTCCTCGGCATCGACTTCGACGACCGGACCAACTTCTATTTCCTGCTCGCGGTCGTCTTCTGCGTCGTCGCGCTCCTCTTCGCGACGCTCCGAAGGGCGACGTCCGGCCTCGTGTTCGCCTCCATGCGCTCGAGCGAGACCGCCTCGTCGACACTCGGCATCGGCGTCGTGCGCACCAAGATCATCCTCTTCTGTGCGAGCGCGTTCGTCGCCGGCCTCGGGGGCGCGCTCTTCGCCATGACGATCGGGCGGGCGACGGTGAACTCGTTCAACGTGCTGGTCGGCGTCGTCTGGC
>JAWOIO010000057.1:0-17844 GCA_046484625.1 Acidimicrobiia bacterium | reverse complement strand
ACATCGACGTGTGCCCGATCGGGACCGTTGCTCGCGAGGTCGCCAACACCAACGACCGTCTCCGCCACGCCGCGGACCGCGTGTTCATGAGCTGGATCGAATCGCTCGGCACGCGCCTCGAGGCTGCAGGTCTCCCGACGCCAGAGGCGACAGCTCTGGCAACGACGGTCATCGCCGCCTTCGAAGGCGGCCTCGTCCTGGCCCGTGCCCGCCGCGACGGCGACGTCCTCCGCGACACCGGCCACCACGTACGCCAGCTCGTCGATGCCCAGCTCCGCGACGTCCGCAACCGCGCGCAGGTCGGCGCACCCGGATCGACCGTCTGACGACCGACATGACGACGGTTCAGGGACGAGCCAGCAGCTCGCGGAGGTTGGCGACGAGCACGACGGCCGCCGCGGATCCGAACGCGACGGTGAAGACCCACCGCCAGTCCCGGACGGCGAGCGCGAGGACGAACGCCACCACGAAGCCAACGACCACGAGCAGGAGCACGGACCAGAGGAAGTTGATCAGCCGCCGACGGAGGAACGCCTCGATCCCGAGCAGTGCGACGACGACCGCTGCGTACCAGACGCCGATGAAGGCCGGCGCGTAGAAGATCGCCGCGACCAGGCCCAGGATGAGCGGGGCGCTCAGGGTTCCCCAGACGTTGAGGAGACGCCGCCGGACCACTGGCTCCGAAGGCTCGGGGACGGCAGGCCGTCGGAGATGGGCACGTACGTCGGTCGGTGTGGTCGCGCCGCGCTCGAGCCGACGCTGCTCCGATCGCAGCTCGGCTTGGGCGTGCCGCAGCCGGGCGAGTTCCGCCTCGGCATTCGCGACCTCGCTCGGTCCGATGCTGCCGACGAGCGCCTCAGCGCGGAGACGCAACCGCGCCTCCTCGAAAGTGCTGGTGAGCTCGCGTGCCTCATGTTCGAGCATCTCCAGGCGCCGACGGCGAATCTCGCCTTCGAGCGCCGGCGGTGCCACCTTCTGCAAGCCCGCGAAGCCCACCGGATCCGACCACGCCTGGCGGACCGAACCGTCGCGGTTGAAGCGCGGCCCGCCCGGAGCGCGCTCGCCCCCGACGACGCCGGTGGTGTCCAGCCCCCACAGGCCCCGGAAGTCGGCCACCCAGGGCGCGGTCGGATCGAGTACCGATGCAGCCCAGGGATGATCACCCTCCGGGCCGATGACCGCCCCGTCGCCGTTCGCGGAGTCGACGAAGGGGATGCCGAACCCTCCGGGCGGAGCATCGATCCGCGCCATCCGACGGAGCCAGGACGTGAACCGTCGGACGTGTCGGAGGATGGGGACGTCGAGACGGGTCACGTAGTCCCCGGCCTGGAAGTAGGAGGCGTGTGACCCGCCCCCGACGAACACGACCGCGTGTTCCCCGATCACCGTGATCTCGGGATCGTCCCACGCGCGCCGGAGATCGTCACCGGCGTCATCGTGGCGGGCGAACGCGACCCAGCGCGGGGTGACGCCGGCATCGGTCTCCTCGCAGAAGACCATCACCTGCTCCCAGTCGGCCTCGTGGTCGTTGACCCCGCCGAACGTGGAGCGCCAATCGTTCATCGCGTAGAAGAACAGGTAGTGCAGCACGGTCCAGCCACCATCGCGTACCACGCGCGCGTAGTAGCGGGGCCGTTCATGCATCCCCAGGCGCGCTGCCTTCGCAGCCGCGATGGCGGCAACACCGGACGGCACGGTGCGACGCATGATGAGCGAGACCTGGAAGAGGACGTCGGCAACCCGACCGACGAACCCGACCCGTGCCAGGCGGGTGAGACCGGCATGACGGGTCCGCCACTGGACCTTCGCGCCCGCACGACGCTCGTCCTCACTCACGAACTGGAGGAACGTGCCGGAGCGCCCACCCTCGGCGGCGGCGAGCCGATCCAGCGTGAGCCGTCCCGGCGCGACCAACGTCATGACTCCTGAGTCGGTGCGCGCGCGGAGCGAACACGCGGCAACATACTCGTCGACGGACGACGGCATGAACCGTTCGCCGTCCGTCAGCCGGACGATGGGCTCGAACCGCCGCAGCAGCGCAAGGTCGTCGGTCGGCGTCGACGGGCTGTCAGACGTGCGCGGGGGCTCGCCGGTCGGTGCCACCGTCAAAGCACCGGTGCCCGTCGACCTGCCCGACCGTCCTCGTCGAGTCTCCGCACGCCCCGACCTTAGGGGGCGGGCACGACGACATTGTGGCCCCGCCGGCTCCTGCCGCGTGACGCAACACCACGTCCACCAGGATGCACTTCACGCACATCGAGACCGGTAGCCTCCTCGAGCGATGCACGTGATCGTCATCGGTGCCGGTGAAGTCGGTCACTACCTCGCCGATCGCCTGAGCCAAGAAGGACACGACGTCGCGATCATCGAGTCCGACGCCGACACGCTGCAGCGCATCCGCCAGCAGCTCGACGTCCTGGCGGTGCACGGCACCGGTTCGAGCCCGCGGGCCCTCGACGCGGCGGGGATCAGCGCGTGCTCCGTGCTGGTGGCCGTCACGAACTCCGACGAAACGAACCTGCTTGCCTGCTGGCTCGCCCGGCAGGCGAGCGCGGCCTCGACGGTGGCCCGGCTCGAGAGCGACGAGCTGCGCGGCCCGGCCGGGGAGGAGCTCTGCGCGGCGATGGGCGTCGACCTGGTCATCGATCCCGACGCCGAGACCGCCGACGAGATCCTCGAGCTCGTCGACGTCCCGGGCATGGCCGAGATCGCCCGGATGGCGGGCGGTGAGGTGGTGGTGTTCGGCGCCCGTGTCCCCGAGGACGCGCCGATCGTCGGACGCTCCCTCCTCGAGGTCGGCCGGACGTACGAGCCCGAGTGGTCCTTCCTGTTCGGCGTCATCTCCCGCGATGGCGAGGCCATCATCCCGCGCGGCGACTACCACATCGAGGCCGGCGACTTCGTGAGGGTCATCTGCAGGGAGGACGCACGGGCCGAGCTGCTCGAGCTGCTCGGCCTCGAGCAGGTCGTTCCCCGGCGCGTCATGGTGCTCGGCGGCGGACGCACCGGCCAGCTGGTGGCTGCCGCGCTCGTCAGCCGGGGGACCCACGTCGTCGTCGTCGACGGCAACGAGGAGCGGGCCAAGGAGCTCGCCAGGGAGCTCCCCGGTGCGACCGTCATCCACGGGGACATCACCGATCACTCTCTCCTCCACGAGGAGGGGGTCATGGTCGCCGACGTCGTCGTGGCGCTCACCGGCGAGGACGACGCGAACATCCTCGCCTGCCTCTACGCGAAGTCCGAGGGTGCCGGTGAGACGATCGCCGTCGTGCACCGGCTCGAGCTGCTCCCCCTCCTCCCGAAGGTCGGGGTGGACGTCGCGCTCTCGCCGAGGACCGCGAGCGCCAACGCAGTCCTGCGCGCCGTCCGTGGGGGCGTCGACGCGGTCGCGATCGTCCTCGAGGGCGACGCCGAGGTCGTCGAGCTCGAGGTCGCGCCCGGGAGCCCCGCAGACGGCGCCCGGCTCGACGAGCTGCACCTGCCCAAGGACGTCCTCGTAGGAGCCGTGGTCAGGGACGGTTCCGGCGAGATCGCCCGCGGACGGACCCGGTTGCTCGCCGGCGACCGGCTCGTGATCTTCTCGCTCCCGCGCGCGATCGAACGAGCCCGTCCGAAGTTCGGTTGATCGGCGTGCAAGGGGCGACGGATCCTCTCCGGCTCCCCGGACCCGGCCGCAAGCCCCGCAGCGCGGTCGGCCATGTCGTGGGCCTCGTGCTCATCATCGGTGGTCTCGGCATGGTGGTCTCGGGCGGCGTCGACGCCCTCGACGGTGGGCCCGACGTCGCCGTCCTCGCGTCCTGTGGTGTCGGCACCGGTGTGGTCGGGCTCCTGCTGCATCGGATGACCCGGCTCCCCCACCGGATCGCGAACGTGAGTGTGTTCGCCGCCGTCACCGCGAGCTGGCTCGCACTCGCGCTCGCGTCGACGCTGCCATACCTCCTCACCGGGACGTTCGACCGGTTCGACGACGCGCTGTTCGAGTCGATCTCGGGGCTCACCACGACCGGAGCGTCGGTGCTCGTGCCCATCGAGACGCATCCGTCGGGGATCCTCTTCTGGCGCTCCATGACCCAGTGGTTCGGCGGTATGGGCGTCATCGTGCTCGTCGTCGCCGTGCTCCCGGCGCTGCGCGTCGGTGGCCTCGAGCTGCTCCAGGCCGAAGCGCCCGGGCCCGACGATCCCCGACTCGACCCGCGGGTGCGCCAGAGCGCGCGGCGGCTCTGGGGCCTGTACGGCGGGTTCACCGTCGTGGTCGCGCTCACCTACCTCGTCGGCGGGATGAGCCTCCTGGACGCGGTGAACCACTCGTTCACGACCATCTCCACCGGCGGGTTCTCGACCCACGACGCGTCCTTCGCGTACTTCGACTCCGCGTTCCTCGAGTGGGCAGCCACAGTGGCCATGCTCATGGCCGGCGTGAACTTCGCGCTCTACTGGCAGATCCTGCGTGGCCGGCCGGGAGCGCTGTTCCGCTCGACGCTCCTGTGGTGGTACCTGGCCCTCGTCGGATCGGTCGTCGCCGCGGCGGTCGTCACCAACTGGGTCGAGCTCGGGTTCACCCACGAGGTGGCACGCGAGGCCGCGTTCACCGTCGTCGCCACCGCCACCACCACCGGGTACGCCCTCGCCGACTACACGCTCTGGGCGACCGCGCTCCAGAGCCTGCTCCTGGCACTGATGGCGATCGGCGCCATGGCCGGGTCGACCGGCGGAGGGTTCAAGGTGACCCGGCTCGCGGTGATCCTCGACTACGCGCGGCGGGAGCTGCGCCGGGCGCTGCACCGACGGCTCGTCCGCCCGCTGCGGATCGGACCCGACCCGGTCGAGGAGTCGACGGTCTCGCGGATCATGGGGTTCACCGTCCTCTTCCTCATGCTCATCGTGGTCGGCGCAGTCGGGATCGCGGCCTTCGGCGCCGACCTGGTCACCGCGGCGTCGGCGGCGACGACCTCGATGGGCAACGTCGGCCCCGGCCTCGGCGGGATCGGACCCACCGAGACCTTCCTCTCGCTCGAGCCCGGGGCGCGGGCGATCTCGATGGTGCTGATGCTCCTCGGTCGTCTCGAGATCTATCCGGTGCTCCTCGCCGCCGCCGCGATCCCGGCGTGGCGGGCCGGGCGCGACCGCGCCGCGCGCTGAACCCGGGGCGCAACGCCCGCGCACCGCGGGCGCGCGACATTCGCCTGAGAGGCTCCCGGTATCCTCGCCCCGGACGACGAGACCGGAGACGGTGATGGCGATGGCGACGGCGACGGCAACGGCGCTGGGATCGTGACGACACCGGTGGCGGCACTCGGCCTCGGCCTCTTACCATCCGGCACCGATCCGTCGGACGTGGAACGCCCGACCGTTCGAGGTGATCACCGTCAGCGCCACTGAAGATCCAGCGAGCAACCTCGAGACCCACCACGACGCGTCCGACGCTGTGCTTCCACCGTGGCACGCACTCGACCGGGAGGATGTCGCCTCACGTCTCGCGACCCGGCACGAAGGACTGACGTCCGACGAGGTCGAGGAACGTCGCGTCCGGCACGGTCCCAACGAGCTGGAGGAGATCCCTCCCCCGAGCCCGTTGACGATCCTCGTTCATCAGTTCACCAGCCCGCTGATCTACCTGCTGCTCCTCGCCACGGTCGTCACCGTCGTCCTCGGCGAGTACATCGACGCGTCGGTGATCGCGGCGGTGTTGATCCTCAACGCGGTGATCGGCTTCACGCAGGAACAGGGGGCCGAGCGGTCGGTGCACGCGCTGATGCGGCTGCTCGCACCTCATGCCCGGGTCGTCCGTGGCGGCCGTGATCTCGACGTCGAGAGTCGGGAGCTCGTGCCCGGCGACGTCGTGCTCCTCGAGTCGGGGTTGCGGGTCCCGGCCGATCTCCGGCTCACGAGCACGACGGCGCTGGAGATCGACGAGTCGCTGCTCACCGGCGAGTCGTATCCGGTGTCCAAGGACGTCCGTCGGCTCGACCCGGAGATCCCCCTTGCCGACCGCACGAACCTCGCGTTCACCGGCACGACGGTGACCTCGGGACGGGGTCGGGGATTCGTCGTGGCCACTGGCCTCGAGACTGCACTCGGTGCCGTCGCCCAGCAGGTACGCACACAGGAGACGGTCGAGACCCCGCTCCAGCGCCGCATGACGCAGTTCGCGCGGGTCATCGCGATCATCATCGGAATCGCGTGCGCGGTGTTGTTCGCGGTCGGAGTCGGCCTGGGTGAACCCGCTTCGGACATGTTCCTCGCGGCGGTCGCCCTGGCGGTCGCAGCCATCCCCGAGGGACTGCCGGTCGCCTTCACGGTTGCGTTGGCGCTGGGCGTACGTCGTATGGCCCGACGCAACGCGATCGTCCGTCGACTCCCGGCGGTGGAGACCCTCGGCAGCACGACGACGATCGGTTCCGACAAGACGGGAACGCTCACGGAGAACCGGATGACGGTGCGCAAGATCTGGACCGGTGGGCGGGTCCACTCGGTCGACGATCGCTTCGGCCCCCCTCCGGATGGATCCGCGCTGCACATGACGCTCCTCGTCGGCGTGCTGGCCAGCGAAGCCGAGGCCTACGCCGGGGCTGACGGGCTCGTGGTCCAGGGTGACCCGACGGAAGCCGCGCTCCTCGTCGCAGCTGCCACCGCAGGCATCGAGCCCGAGGCGGCGCGTGACGAGCATCCCGTCGTCAGCGAGGTGCCGTTCGAGTCGGAACGGCGCTTTGCGGCGACGATGCGCGGTCGCGGCCCCGAGCGCCTCGTCTGTGTCAAGGGTGCGCCCGAGCGCGTCCTGGCGATGTGCGACCGTGTCCTCACCGACCAGGGTGAACGGCCCATCGACGACGACGCGACCCACGAGGCCGCCCGCTCGATGGCGCGCGAAGGACTCCGGGTGCTCGCGATGGCGTTCGCTCACGACGACGGCGCCATCGATCTGACGGAGCCCCAGGGGCTCGTTCTCGTGGGACTCCAGGGGATGTTCGACCCACCCCGACCCGGTGTCGCGGACGCGATCGCGAATGTGCAGGCGGCCGGACTGCGGGTCATCATGATCACCGGCGATCACGCCGTGACGGCACGAACGATCGCGCAGCAGCTCGGCATCGTCACCGGCGACGCTGCGGCGGTCCTGACCGGCGTCGACGTCGACCGCCTCGACGACGCCGAGCTCGAGCGTCAGATCTCGGACGTCTCGGTGTTCGCGCGAGTGGAGCCGTCCCACAAGTTGCGGGTGGTTCGAGCGCTTCGCTCCAAGGGCGAGGTGGTGGCCGTGACCGGCGACGGGGTCAACGACGCGCCCGCCCTCAAGGCCGCGGACATCGGCATCGCGATGGGACGTGGCGGTACCGACGTGGCGCGTGAAGCGGCCGACATGGTGCTCGCGGACGACAACTTCGTGAGCATCTCCGCGGCAGTCGAGGAGGGACGCGTCACGTTCGACAACGTGCGCAAGGTCACCTTCTTCCTCCTGTCGATGTGCGCCGCATCGATCTTGGTGATCCTGACGGCCACGTTCGCGCAGTGGCCGCTCCCACTGCTTCCGGCCCAGCTCCTGTGGTTGAACCTCGTCACGAACGGGCTCCAGGACGTGGCCCTGGCGTTCGAGCCGGGTGAGCGCGACACGTTGCGACGGCCCCCACGTCCCTCGACCGAGGGCGTCATCTCCCGTCTCCTCTGGGAGCGCACCGCGATCACCGGCCTGATCATGGGAGCCGGTTGTCTCGCGTTGTATCGCTGGGAGCTCGACGCCACCGGTGATCTCCGTCAGGCGCGCACGGTCGCGCTCACCACGCTGGTGCTGTTCATGGCCTTCCACGTCGGGAACTGCCGTTCGGAGTGGCGATCGGCCTTCCGAGTCAACCCGTTCTCGAACCGGTTCTTGCTCGGCGCGCAACTGCTCGCGCTCGCGCTCCATGCCGGAGCCCTCTACGCGGGTCCGACGCAGTACGTGCTGCGGGTCGAACCAGTCGGTCCGGGCGCGTGGCTCCGGATGACACTCGTCGCGCTGACCATCGTCGCCGCCATCGAGCTCCACAAGCGGGTCCGGCGTCCTCGAAGCGGAGTCGGAGCAACCGTCGACGACCACCAGGTCGCACACTGAGCTCGCGGTCTCGGGTGGGCGCCGAGGGGAGTCTCGACTTCTCCTTGTCAGCGCATTCGGGAGCTTGCGCAGGACGGGTGCCGCGATCCCGATCGGAGCGAGCACTCGGATTCGGGCCGCTTGTCAGGGGAACCGTTTGCGCGGGCGCGAGCCTCGGACGTCCTCCACCCCGGCCCGATGCCCGTACGGGCGGCCGCTGCCCGCCGGCTACTGCGCGCGCCGGCGGCTCCACTCCGCTCGCGCCTCGTTTTCCATCGCGGCGAGGCGCTCGTAGTAGTCGGGGATCTCGTGGAGGTGCGCGAGGGCGATCTTCGCGGTCGCGACCAGGTCGTCGTCCGTCACGTTCGTGTCGGGATCGGCCCGCCCGTGCTGGAGCTCCATCTGCATCCCGTGGCGCAGCTCCTCGACATCGAACTCGACCGCGGCGAAGTCGATGCGCAGCTGGGCCGCGACGCGGCGGGCGTCCTCGATCGTGACCTTCGTCCGTCGCATGCCGCCCTCCGGGCCCTCGAGGGTCACTGCGGCCCCGGATGCGAGGCGCCGGATGAGAGCGTACGCGCCGAACCCGAGCACGCAGAGGCCCGCGCCGGTCGCGATCGCCGCCACATCGAGCGACGGGATCAGCACGACCACTGTGACGATGCCGGCGAGCGCAGGCAGCGGAACCGGGCCGATGCTCCACGGCACCCGGAACGGGCGTCGCCGGTTCGGTTGCCGCACCCGCAGCGCGATGACCGTCGCGTTGACCGCGATGAACACGAGGTAGACGGCGACGTCGGTCACGCTCGCGACGAGCGCGATGTCGCCGATCAGCACGAACGAGGCTGCGAGCAGAGCCGCGATGGTGATCGCCCGCCACGGCGCTCGATGCCGGTTCAAGGCCCCGAACCACCTGGGGAGCGCGGCCGTGTCCGCCATCCCGTACTGGAGCCGCGACGCGGCTGTCAGGCACAGCAACGTGGTGTTCGTCGTGGCCACGAGGGCCACGACGGCGACCACATCCGCGCTCGTCGAGCCGATCGCCGTCCGCACGACGTCGGCGAGCGGCTGGTCCGACGCAGCGAGCACCTCCGGCCCGAGGACGCTGAGCCCCGCGATCGCGACCCCGACGTAGAGGAGCGTAGAGATGCCGAGCGCCAGGAGCAGCGCCCGCGGGACGGTGCGCGTGGGTGCCTCCGTCTCCTCGGCGAGCGTGATGACCTCGTCGAACCCGATGAACGCGAAGAAGACGAGCGCCGCGCCGCTCACGACCCCTCCGAGCGTGACGCCGTCCACGAGGCTGTGGTCGCCCAGGTGGGGTACCCCGATGGCGATGACCGCGACCAGCCCGCCGACCTGGACGAGGCTGAGGACGACCGTGATGGTCGCGGAGCGCTGGATCCCGCGCAGTGCGACGAGGGCGACCCCCAAGAGGAGCCCGATCGCGGCGACGCGGACCGGGACGTCCACGAAGAACCGGAAGTAGGTCGCGAAGCCGAGCGCGACCGCGGCAGCCGCCACGACGAGGCCTGCGATCATCACCCAGCCGACGAGGAACGCCACCGACGGTGCCGCCACGCGTCGCGTGTACTCGTACTCGGCTCCCGCGGTCGGGTACATCGCCGCCAGCTCCGCGTAGCTGAGCGCGGTCAGCGCACTGAGGGCGCCCGCCACGACGAACCCGAGCCACACGCCCGTGCCTGCGACGTCGGTCGCCGCGCCGAGCAAGACATAGATCCCGGCGCCGATGATGATCCCGATGCCGCTCGCGGTGAGCTGCCCGAGCCCGAGTGCGCGACGCAGGCGGACCGGGTTGTCGGGCACGGGGACCAGTCCAGCAGGTCGCGCGGGGCGTCCCCGTCTCGGAAGTGATCCGGGAAGCACTCCGGGAACACCTCAAGGCCAGCTGACTGCGATTGCCCCAGATCTTCGGGTCGGAGACGAGACGCAGCGGGTCGGTGGCCATGACGTCCGTAGGTTCCTGCCCGAGATCGTGGTCAGCAACGAGACATGTCTGCTCGCGAGGTGGTCTCGGGTCTTCGAGCGCTGTGCGGACATGCACTCGCAGTCTTGGGGCCCGCGATTCCTTGACATCAACGGTTGTGGGCGCTGAGGGCCTCGATCCCCCGACCTCCACCTTGTAAGCGCATCGAGAACCATGCGCAGGTGACGGGACCCCGGCCGCGACTCGCGCCGAGGCCCTCACCCCAGACGATCGTGCAGCCTGACCGACAACCAGAACGGGGGTCACTACGATATGGCACCGCTCCTGCGGGGAATGAGCGAAGCCCACGATCTGTCCGGAACGCCGCCATGAGTAGCATGCCCCCCATGCCGGACCACCCACACTTCCACCCGCTGGGTCAGCTGCCGTCGCAACACACGGCGGCGGCTCACGGGGCTGCACTCGCCGCGCTGCCGTTCGAGGACGAACGCGACTTTGATGAGGCGAGGCGGGGTCTCGTCGCGGCGCCGAGCGAGCGCCGGATCGTGGCCGACGATGGCAAGGTCGTGTGGGACATCGGAAGCTACGACTTTCTGCTCGACGGCCAGACCTTCGAGAGCGTTCACCCTTCGTTGCAGCGCCAGGCCGTCCTCAACATGGAGTACGGGCTGTACGAGGTGCTCGCCGACCGCATCTACCAGGTGCGGGGCTTCGACCTCGCCAACATCACCTTCGTCAAGGGCGACACCGGCTGGATCGTCTTCGACCCGTTGACGATGACCGAGACGGCCGCTGCTGCCCTGGCCCTGGTCACCGAGCACCTCGGGGAGCGGCCGGTGGTGGCCGTCGTCTACTCGCACTCGCATGCTGACCACTGGGGTGGCGTGCGGGGCGTGATCGACGAAGCCGATGTGGCCGCTGGCGCCGTCCAGGTGATCGCCCCCATCGGATTCCTCGAGCACGCCGTGGCCGAGAACGTCTACGCCGGCAACGCCATGAACCGTCGCATGGTGTACCAGTACGGGACCCTCCTCGACCACAGCCCGTTCGGCCACGTCGACCAGGCGATCGGCAAGGCGGTGGCGAACGGGACGCCGGGACTGATCGCCCCGACGGTGCACATCGCTGATGACATCGAGGAGTTGACCGTCGACGGTGTCCGCATGGTGTTCCAGAACACTCCCGGAACCGAGGCGCCCGCCGAGATGAACACGTACTTCCCCGACTGGAAGGCGTTTTGGGCGGCCGAGAACATCGTGGCCACGGTCCACAACATCTACACGTTGCGCGGCGCGCTTGTGCGCGACGCCCTCGAGTGGTCCCGCCAGATCAACAAAGCGCTGTACCTCTTCGGCCAGGAAGCCGAGGTGATGTTCGCCTCGCACTCGTGGCCGCGATGGGGCAACGAGCGGATCCAGGAGGTGATGCGCACCCAGCGCGACGCCTACGCCCACCTCAACAACGCGGTGCTGCACCTGGCGAACCAGGGCGTCACCATCAACGAGATCCACAACCGCTATCAGCCACCCCCGAGCCTGCAGCAGCAGTGGGCCGCCCGCAGCTATCACGGCTCGGTCGAACACAACGCCCGAGCCGTGATCAACCGCTGGCTCGGCTACTGGGACGGCAACCCCGCAACGCTGATGCCGCTGTCACCGAGCGACTCGGCACCGCTGTACGTCGAGATGATGGGCGGCGCCGAGCCGATCCTCGCCCGGGGCCGCGAGCTCATCGGCGAGGGACGTTACCTTCACTCGGTCGAGATCCTGAACAAGCTCGTGTATGCGGAGCCCGGCAATGCCGAGGCCCGGAACCTGCTGGCTGATGCCTTCGAGCAGATCGGCTACCAGCGGGAGAGCCCCAGCGTGCGCAACAGCTTCCTGGCCGCCGCCCTGGAGCTGCGCTCGGGCATGCCAGACGCCAGCTT
Source organism: Acidimicrobiia bacterium (assembly GCA_046484625.1). Classification (GTDB taxonomy): domain Bacteria; phylum Actinomycetota; class Acidimicrobiia; order IMCC26256; family PALSA-555; genus DASUAO01. The sequence continues at coordinate 5,907 of JAWOIO010000057.1, read as the reverse complement.
CCCGAAGAGCACCGGCCCCGACATCATCCGGTCCGTGAGCACAGGGCAGTTCCTTGACCTCCTGGGCATCCGGCTCGACCCCGAAGGGGCCCAGGACGCATCGTTCGCCATCAACCTGGTCACCCCCGACAATGGCGAGCGGTTCGTGGTCGAGCTCAGCAACGGCACGCTCACGAACCTCGAGGGCTTCCTGGCCGAGGATCCCGACCTCACCATCACCATCGACCGGGCCGACATCGAGCAGGCCATGATCGGTACGGCCCCGCTGCAGCAGCAGCTCACTGACGGCACCGCCCAGGTCGACGGCGACCTGGGCGTGTTGCTGAACCTGGCCGAGATGCTGGTGCACTTCGCACCGACATTCGAGATCATGCCCGGCACACGCGGCCCGGACAACGCTGCCGACGACGACCCGTTCACACAGGAGCCCCTGGGCGACAGCGCGGGAGGCTGATCAACGGACAGTCCCGGTCGCCACCGCTGAATCACCCTGGGATGATTGGACGCCCTGTTGCGCCCCGGATTCGGTGTAGTCGGAGCTCCTGATTCTCACGCGAGGGTGTCCGCCGAGGTGCGGTTCCGAAAGTCGATCGGGCTGTGCATTCCAAGGGCACTGGGACCTGCCGCAGATCCGCGCGCTTCGCGATGTCGCGGCGTCTGACCTCATTCCACTCGGAACTGACGCGCAGCGCGGGGAGGCGCAGGTAGCCGTTGACGCGGCGGAACTGCTTCGCAGCTTCGGTCATCCCGGCGGCGCACCACCGCAGGACCATGGTCCCGTCTCACCAGCGCTTCACGTTCGAGGAGTGATCGCGGCAAATCTCGATCATCGACTCGATCGTGTTCGTGGACCGCAGCGTACGCGCGAGTGTCGGTGGCACGCCGAGGCGGTTGACGGTGAGTGTCTCGACGAGACCCTCCCGCAACGACCCGGCGGCGCCGGGATGTGAACGTTCCAGATCACGGGCGAGTGCCGGAACACCGCACGCACCGCGGCGGCGAGGGCCTTGGCGCCGTCGATGACCACCAGGATCCGGCGGGTCACATCCAGGCCCCGCTCACGCAAGCCGGCGAGGAGGTCGGTGACGACGGTGGTGTTCTCGGTCGAGCCTTCGACCAGACCCAACGGGATCTTGGTGCCATCGATGGTGATCGCCAGGGCCACGACACAGAGATGCTCGGCGAAATGGACTCCGTCGATCAACAACGCGACCAGGTCCAGCTCGGAGAGATCCGCGTCCATCAGCACCTTCATCCTGCGGGGAGGAGGTCTCGAGGTTCTCGACGCACGATTCTTGGGGACGCGACCTCGACGTGACGCCTGGGCTCATCGATGGCGGTACGATGATCGCGATGTCGTACACGACGGCTACCGACCGAGTCGCGACCCGGGATGAGGTGCTCGCCCAGCGTGACGCGCTCCGGCGCCTCGCGGGCCAACACGGTCTCCGATCGCCGCGCCTGTCAGCGTCGGGCACTGTGGTGATCCATAGCGATGACCCCGGCTACCGAACCGTGCGCGGATTCGCGACCGCGGCATCCAAGCTCGTGGGCGCCTGGGTCAACGTGATCACTGACGACGCGTCGGCCGCGCAGGTCGAAGCCACGCCCCTTTGAGCCGACCACCACTCGAGCAGCTTCGAGAAGTGCTGCAGGCACTCGCCGAGCTCGTCCAGCTCGGCCGGGAACGTTACGACGGTGACCGGCTCGTGCGGTGGTCGATCGAGAGGCTTTGGATCCTCGCCGGGAATCTGGCAGAGGCTCACTGCCAAGCCACAGGCATGCCGACCCGCGTGGAGCCATGGTCGGAGTTGATTGCGGAACGTAACGTCCTCGCCCACTACGCACCGGACGACATCAGCCCAGCGCGACTGTGGTTCGACACCGTGAGCGACATCGCGAGCCTGCAACTCCAGGTCGAGCAGGCGATCGGGCCCAGCGATTCACCCACCGAGTGATTCAGGATCTTGCCTTGGCCCACTTTCGAGGCAGCTCACCTCGCACGACACCATGACACGAGACCCGACCGGCGCTCGAGGGCGATAGGTTCCTTTGCTCGTGAGCAAGAAGAAGCGCAAAGGCCGCCATCCTCGGAGCGGACAGGCAGCACCGGGCGGGAAGCCTCGCGAGTTTCGCGGGCGGCCCCGCACCTCGCCCAACACCACTCCTGAAGACGAGTTCTTCGCCAACGCCCGCGGGCTGTTGGCATCGACGGACCCGCTCGCCGCCGAGGAACTGGCGTCGTCGATCGTGGCCGTCTGGTACCGCGGCGGCATCGGGAACGAGCTCGACACCGAGCTGGCGACGACCGTCGTCGAGGCGCTCGCCGGGACCTCTCGTCCCGAGTCCCTCGTGATCCTTCTCGGGCTCGGCGCGGTCGCACCCGGGCTCCACGCGGCCCGCGCGCGACGAGGCGTCGAGCAGCTCGTCGAGGACGGCGTTGCCCCGCCCGCCTGGGCTTCGGACGTCGGACGGGCCGAGGTGAGCGAGTGCTGGATCACCTCGGACGTGCTCGGTGACGGTAGGAACTTCCTGCTTGGGTGTCGATACCCCGATGGGAAGGGGCACTCGGTCGTCGTCTACATCGACACGAACCTCGGCGTGCTCGTCAAAGACGCCTTCGTCGTTCCGGCGCCGATCACCGAGGTGCTCGATGTCTTCCGTTCGCAGGCACCCGAAGCGGTCAACCTCTCTCTTGCACCCATCGACCCGGCCACCGCTTCAGCCCACATCCGTGACGCGCTCGAGCGCAATGACATGACATACCCGCCGATCGAGACCGAGACGTTCCCCGCGGTGCGAGCCCTCCTCGATGCCCGGCTGGCAACGATGCCGGGCGACGGTGCGCTGCCGGCCCGACCTGAGTGGTCGGAGGCCGAGCGGAACGAATTGGTCGCCGAGTTCCTCGCGTCGTCCGAGGCGACCGAGTGGGCCGACGATCCCGACGCCGAAGAGATCGCCGAGCTCCTCGTCTGGCACGGTTGCGACTACGACGGCAGCGGCGATCCCTTGCGTTGGAGCCCGGTCGTGGTCGAGATCGTCCTGTGTGACTGGCTGCCGCGCAAGGCCGCGCTCGAGCGCTCGGTCGTCGTCAAGGTGCCGTTCGTGTTGCAGTCGTTTGTTCGGTTCGCGGGTCGGCGCCGCGACCTTCCCTCCGAACGCGTCGCCGAGACGGCCGCCGCGATCAACGCCTACGGCGCCGACTACCTCGAGGCAATGGAAGACCCCGAGACCTGGGGTCCCGCCAAGGTGGTCTTCTCGAAGCTCACCGCCGCGGGCGTCGACCTGAGCGACGAAACCGCAGTCGCGTCGTTCATCGCCGAGCTCAACCGCACCGGCGATCCCCTGGCGCAGCCGGTGCCTGCCCACCAGGACTTCGACTGGAAGGGAATCCCCGGGCACGTCTCATGGCGAGTGAGTGAGATCTTGCGCGATGTGGATCGGGTCTGCGCGCAGTGCCTCGACGACGAGTACCGCGTGCTCGCGTACGACTTGGTTCGTCGCCTCGCGCTGCGCCGCACCTTCCCTCTGAGTAAGGCCTTCACCTCGAGCTGGGCGGCCGGTGTGCTGCACTTCCTCGGCCAGCGCGGCTCGCTGTTCAAGAAGGAAAGTCGGCCGTACGTGACCACTGCTCGCCTGGCCTCCGCCGTCGGGGTCTCCACGGCGACCATGGGCAACAAGTCCAAGCAGATCCGCGAGCTGCTCGCGTTACCCGAGGACAACACCGAACTGCGACACTCGTCAGCACCGCGCGAGTAAAACCCGTCCCCGCGTCATGGTGTCCCTCGCCACTTCGGCATCCAAGGCACCGAGAGTTCTTGGGGGATTCTTGGATGCGACTTGGCGGATCCGACGCGTGACCCCTGCTGACCTGCACGTTCGCGTGGGCGCTGAGGGGCTCGAACCCCCGACCTCCTCCTTGTGAGCGCAATAGGAAGCTTGCGCAGGAGGACGCACGAGTCCGCATCCGTTGTGTTTCCTCGAATCTACCCGACCCCTGCTGACAGCTGCGTGTGCTGCGGCGCTCAGATTCTTGGGCAAACTCTTGGGTTCGCGACCTTCATTCTGCGGGGAGGAGGTTTCGATCTCCGCGGGGACGGCACCTCTCGTGCGACAGGAGGAGGGAAACTTCGCGATTCTTGGATGGCATCGTCGCCGGCGAAGTCAGGCTTCGACGTGTCGCCGGACGACGGCGACCGCGAGCTCGCTGAGCGCGGTGTCCGGGTAGTACTCCTCGAAGAGTGCTTCGGCTGCCCCCAGCGTCCGGATCCCGCAGCGGTCGAGGAGTGCTTCGATGTCGGTCTCGTCGCGGCGGCCGCGCGCGGCTCGGAGCTTCATCGCCAACATGTGCCGGGGTCCAGCGACGAAGATTGCTACGCCGCTACGTTCGATCAAGATGGCGGGTTCGAGCTCACCGCCGGGTGGGGAGAACTGCGCGACCTCGTTGTTGATCCAGCCGGGTGGGTATCCGTAACGCTCACCGACGGCCGCGCCCGCGGCCTCGACTTCGTCGACCGGTTGATACGTCGCATCCACGTCACGCGTGCTCGCGCGCGGCGCGTACACGAGCGCCATCGCCGCTCCCCCGACGATCGTGATCCGCGCTGAAACTCCGCGCCCCATCAACTCGTCGACGAGGTGTTCGAGCGCCTCGCGAATCTCGGTCGGGCTGAACGCCACGGCTACACGCTCGCGAGCTCGTCGGGAATGAGGAACACGCCGCGACGCGCGAACGCCGGCGGGGACTCGCGTCGCGCACGAACCGCGTACTCAGGAAGTTCCGAAACGAACCACGGCTCCTCGCATACCCGGTGGGACTCGGTCGTCCATTCGGGGAGCACCAGGTCCTGTTCGGACAGGCGGTGTTCCACCACGGCGGCGAGGAACGCGTCAAAGCGACGGTCGCCGGCCGCCTGTGGTGGTGTGACCGCGAGTGCGACCCGTACCGCACCATTCTCTGCGGCGAGATCGTCGGCGACCTGGATGAGCTCCCGGAAGGCCTCATCGAGGCGGCGATCGGCGACCAATCGACGGATCGCGTCCGCCGCGTCCGCGACGGGGCGCACCCGAGTTGGCAGCACCGCGAGGCGCGCCCCGCTAGCGGCGAGGAACCGCTCCAACGTCGCGACCCCGGGATCATGGCGACCACTCTCGAGAGCCGAGATCGTCGGCTGGACCGCTCCACTGCGCTCGGCGAGCGCTCGCTGGGATAGCCCGCGATTGAGTCGAGCTTCACGCAGCAGCGCCCCGGCAGTCATGGCGTCTCCCTCTTCGAGAAGGCTATAGTATATCCACTATCGATTCCAAGGCACCTCCCGCCGGTGAGTCTGGAAGGCCATTTCCAAGCGGCGGTTGAGTTTCAGTTCCGAATTCCGTCGACGAGGCCGATGCTCGGACGACGTTCGGTCGGCCCTGCGAGTCTGCGACGCGTGACCCCTGCTGAGCTGCACATTCGCGTGGGCGCTGAGGGACTCGAACCCCCGACCTCCTCCTTGTAAGCGCATCCAGAAGCTTGCGCAGGAGGATGCACGATTCCGCATCCGCTTGGGCAACCTCTTGGGTTTGAAACCTTCATTCTGCGCGGAGGAGGTTTCGACCATCTCGGCGCGCGAATTCTTGGGCACGTTCTTCGTCTCGCGACCTCGACGTAACGCCTGGGCTCATCGGTGGCGGTACGATGACCGCGATGTCGTACACGACGGCTACCGAACGGGTCGCGACCCGGGATGAGGTGCTCACCCAGCGTGACGCGCTCCGGCGCCTCGCGGGCCAGCACGGTCTCCGATCACCGCGCCTGTCAGCGTTGGGCACGGTGGTGATCCACAGTGATGACCCCGGCTACCGAACCGTGCGCGGTTTCGCGACCGCGGCATCCAAGCTCGTGGGCGCCTGGGTCAACGTGATCAC
>JAWOIO010000201.1:0-7850 GCA_046484625.1 Acidimicrobiia bacterium | reverse complement strand
GCGCGGTTGCCGGGACCCGTCACCGGGCGACCGCGGCGACCGTTGTCGAACAGCGCGTCGACGGCCTCCTGGAGCATGCGCTTCTCGTTGTTGATGATGATCTCGGGAGCACCGAGGTCGAGAAGGCGCTTCAGTCGGTTGTTGCGGTTGATCACGCGCCGGTAGAGGTCGTTCAGGTCCGACGTGGCGAACCGGCCACCGTCGAGCTGCACCATCGGGCGCAGGTCCGGCGGGATGACCGGGACCGCGTCGAGCACCATCCCCATCGGGGAGTTGATCGGCCGACCGTCCTCATCGACGCGGTTGAACGCCGAGATGACCTTGAGGCGCTTGATGGCCTTCTGCTTCTTCTGGCCCTTGCCGGTGGCGATGAGCTCCTTGAGGAACTCCTCCTCCTCGGGCATGTCGAGGCGGGAGATGAGGTCCTTGACGGCCTCTGCACCCATGCCGCCGCTGAAGTACTCCTGGTAGCGGTCGACGACCTCGCGCCAGACGCGCTCGTCGTCGACGAGCTGCTTCGGCGCAAGCTTGGCGAACGTGGTCCACACCGCGTTGAGGTGGTCGATCTCGGCCTGGCCGCGGGCGCGTAGCTCCTCGAGGTCCTTGTTGTAGGCCTTCTCGGCCCGCTCAGTGTCGACCTTCTTGCCGCCGCGGCCCTCGATCTCCGCGAGCTCGCCCTCGAACTCCTTGGTGCGGGCCTCGACCCGGCCCTCGAGCTCGGCCTCGAGATCGCCGATCTCGGCGCGGATCTCGGCCTCCAGCTCGGGCTGGTCGGTGTGGCGCTTCTCCTCGTCGACCCAGGTGATCAGGTGCGCGGCGAAGTAGATGACCTTCTCGAGGCTCTTCGGTGCGATGTCGAGGAGGTACCCGAGGCGGCTCGGGACACCCTTGAAGTACCAGATGTGGGTGACGGGGGCGGCGAGCTCGATGTGGCCCATCCGCTCGCGGCGAACCTTCGAGCGCGTGACCTCGACGCCACAGCGCTCACAGATGATGCCCTTGAACCGGACGCGCTTGTACTTGCCGCAGTAGCACTCCCAGTCCTTGGTCGGCCCGAAGATCTTCTCGCAGAACAAGCCGTCCTTCTCGGGCTTGAGCGTGCGGTAGTTGATCGTCTCGGGCTTCTTGACCTCACCGTTGGACCACGTGCGGATCTGGTCCGCCGTCGCCAACGCGATCGACATCCGGGCGGAATCGTTCACGTCGTGCACTACGCGCTCCCAGTTTCAGGGTTCGGGCATTCAGCGTTCGGGGAAAGGGTGTTCCGTGGATCCGTGGCCATCGTCAGTACCCGGCCTTCTCGCGGGCCCGGGCGGCGTCTTCCTCGTCGGTCCCACGCTCGGGACGCGAGAGGTCGATGCCGAGGGCCTCGGTGGTGCGGAAGGCGTCCTCGTCGAGCTCGCGGATCTCGACCTCCTGTCCGTCCTCGTTCATCACGCGGACGTTGAGGCAGAGGGCCTGCATCTCCTTGATGAGCACCTTGAAGCTCTCGGGAATGCCGGGCTCGGGGATGTTCTCGCCCTTGACGATCGCCTCGTACACCTTCACACGGCCGAGGACGTCGTCGGACTTGATCGTGAGGATCTCCTGCAGGCCGTACGCCGCTCCGTACGCCTCGAGGGCCCAGACCTCCATCTCCCCGAAGCGCTGGCCACCGAACTGGGCCTTCCCGCCGAGGGGCTGCTGGGTGATCATCGAGTACGGACCCGTCGACCGGGCATGGATCTTGTCGTCGACGAGGTGCGACAGCTTCAGGATGTAGACGTACCCGACGGTGACCGGCCGGTCGAACGAACGGCCGGTCCGACCGTCGTACAGCGTCGCCTTGCCGTCGTTGCCGACGAGCCGCGTGTTGTCGTCGCCGTCGGTGTTGAGCGTCTCGAAGAGGTGCTGGATCGTCCCGACCGGGCTCATCCCGGTCCCGGACTCCTCGTCCCAGTGAGCACCGTCGAACACGGGGCTCGCGACCCACACGGCCGGCTCCGTCTGGGTCCGGGTCTTGCGGTCGACGCGGGGGCCACGTCGCGTCCCTTCCCAGCCGTGTCGGGCCGCGTAGCCGAGGTGGGCCTCGAGGACCTGCCCGACGTTCATGCGGCTCGGGACACCAAGCGGGTTGAGGACGATGTCGACCGGGGTGCCGTCGGCGAGGAAGGGCATGTCCTCGACGGGAAGGATCTTGGCGATGACGCCCTTGTTGCCGTGGCGGCCGGCGAGCTTGTCGCCCTCGCTGATCTTGCGCTTCTGAGCGACGTAGACCCGCACGAGCTGGTTGACACCGGGGGGCAGCTCGTCGCCGTTGTCGCGCGAGAACTCGCGGACCTCGATGACCTTGCCGGTCTCCCCGTGCGGCACCTTCAGGGAGGTGTCGCGCACCTCGCGGGCCTTCTCACCGAAGATCGCCCGCAGGAGGCGCTCTTCCGGGGTGAGCTCGGTCTCGCCCTTCGGCGTGACCTTGCCCACGAGGATCTCGCCGGGACCGACCTCGGCGCCGACGCGGATGATCCCGCGCTCGTCGAGGTCCTTCAGGATGTCCTCCGAGAGGTTCGGGATGTCGCGGGTGATCTCCTCGGCGCCGAGCTTGGTGTCTCGGGCGTCGATCTCGTGCTCCTCGATGTGGATCGACGTGAGGACGTCGTCCTTCACGAGCCGCTCGGAGAGGACGATCGCGTCCTCGAAGTTGTGGCCCTTCCACGACATGAACGCCACGAGCAGGTTCTTGCCGAGCGCGAGCTCACCCTGGTGGGTGGACGGGCCGTCGGCGAGGACGTCGCCTTCCTTGACCTGGTCGTCGATCTCCACCAGCGGCTTCTGGTTGATGCAGGTCCCCTGGTTCGAGCGCTGGAACTTGCTCAGCTCGTAGGAGACCTTGCCCTTGCGCGAGCCGCCGTCGTACTCGACGACGATCGTGTCGCCGGTGACATCGACCACGCGCCCGTCGCCCTCGGCGATGACGAGCTCGCCGGCATCCCGCGCGGCGCGCCCCTCGACCCCGGTCCCGATGAACGGCGCGGTCGGACGCAGGACCGGAACAGCCTGCCGCTGCATGTTGGCGCCCATCAGGGCACGGTTCGCGTCGTCGTGCTCGAGGAACGGGATCAGCGCCGTCGCGATGGAAACGATCTGCTTCGGCGAGACGTCCATGTAGTCGACCTCGTGGGGGTCGACGTACGCGACGTCGCCGCGCTTGGCCCGCACGAGCACTCGGTCGTTGACGAACTTCCCGCGGTCGTCGATCGCCGCGTTGGCCTGCGCGATGACGTAGCGGTCCTCGTCGTCGGCCGCGAGGTACTCGATCTCGTTGGAGACGATGTCGCCCTTCACCTTCCGGTAGGGCGTCTCGATGAAGCCGAACCGGTTGATCCTGGCGAAGGACGAGAGGTAGCCGATGAGACCGATGTTCGGGCCTTCGGGAGTCTCGATCGGGCACATCCGGCCGTAGTGGCTCGGGTGCACGTCGCGGACCTCGAAGCCCGCCCGCTCGCGCGACAGACCACCGGGCCCGAGCGCGGAGAGACGACGCTTGTGGGTGAGGCCGGCCAGCGGGTTCGTCTGGTCCATGAACTGGCTCAGCTGGCTGGACCCGAAGAACTCCTTGATCGCGGCGACGACCGGGCGGATGTTGATCAGGGTCTGCGGGGTGATCGCCTCGACGTCCTGGGTCGTCATGCGCTCACGCACGACGCGCTCCATCCGCGAGAGCCCGACCCGGACCTGGTTCTGGATCAGCTCACCGACGGAACGCACCCGCCGGTTGCCGAAGTGGTCGATGTCGTCGCGGAAGTAGTCGTCGGGCTGGTCGTTGGCGTGCAGCTTCACGAGGTACGAGACCGTCGCGAGGATGTCGGCCTTCGACAGCTGGTAGTCGACCGGTCCCGCGGCGGGATCCGCGTTGGGGACCCCGAGCTCGTGCTTCTTGAGCGGCAGCTTCGGGTACTCGAATGCCAGCTTCTTCGACACCTTGTGACGCCCGACCTTGGCCATGTCGTAGCGCTTCGGGTTGAAGAAGAGGTTCTCGATCAGCTGACGAGCCGAGTCCGGCGTCGGCGGCTCTCCCGGGCGCAGCTTCCGGTAGATGTCGATGAACGCGTCTTCGGCCGTCTCGGTGTTGTCCTTCGCCAGCGTGTTGCGCATCGAGTCGTACGGGTTGCCGTCGGGGTCGAGGATGAGACCGAGCAGCTCCTCCTCCGACTCACCGAAGCCGAGCGCCTTCAGCAGGATGGTGACCGGCTGCTTGCGCTTGCGGTCCACGCGGACGTAGACGATGTCCTTCTTGTCGACCTCGAACTCGAGCCAGGCACCCCGCCCCGGGATGATCTTGGCGTCGACGACGTCCTTCTCCGGCTGGGTCTTGTCCGGGTTGATGTTGAAGTAGACGCCCGGCGAGCGGACGAGCTGGGAGACGACGATGCGCTCGGTGCCGTTGATGATGAACGTGCCCCGCGACGTCATCATGGGGAAGTCCCCCATGAACACCGTCTGCTCCTTGATCTCACCCGTCGTCGCGTTCATGAACCGCGCGGTGACGAAGAGCGGACGCGCGTAGGTCATGTCCTTCTCGCGGCACTCCTTCTCGGAGTGCTTCGGCGGGTCGAACACGTGGTCCGCGAGCTCGAGCTTCAGCGTGCCGGTGAAGTCCTCGATCGGGGAGATGTCGGCAAGGACCTCGGCGATGCCCTCGTCGATGAAGTGGCCGAAGGACTGACGCTGTACGGCGATGAGGTCCGGCAGCTCCAGGACCTCGGGCAGCTTGGAGAAGTTCAGACGTTCGCGGGACGCGAGACGAGGCACGAGCAGCTCCTCAAGAACACGGTCGTACAGGGCACAGGGCGCGCGCGGCCCCAGGATTCGGGGTCAGCGAGAGGTGGGGCGGGATAGCACGGCTCCAGGGATGATATCCGCGCCGGAGCACGACTGCAAACACGCGCCAGCGGACAGACCCCCGCAGGGGTCTGTCGCAGTCGGGGGAACCCTAGGACCCCCGCGCGGACAGGTCAAGGACCCACAGGTCAAGGACCCACAGGTCAAGGACCCAGCCACCCCGTGCCCGGTCTCCCGGACAGGGGGTCCGCGCGGGATGAACCCCCGCCCGCCTCCCGCCGGGCCTACTTGAGCTCGACGGTGGCGCCGGCGCCCTCGAGCTGCGCCTTCGCCTTGTCGGCGTCTTCCTTCGTCGCCTTCTCCAGGACCGGCTTCGGTGCGTTGTCCACCAGGTCCTTGGCCTCCTTCAGCCCGAGGCTGGTGAGGGTGCGGACCTCCTTGATCACCTGGATCTTGGCGTCACCGGCGGCAACCAGGACGACGTCGAACTCGTCCTGCTCCTCGGCGGCCGCGGCCTCGCCGCCACCACCGCCACCGGCTGCGGCCACCGCGACGGGAGCTGCGGCGGTGACGCCGAACTCCTCCTCGAAGGCCTTCAAGAAGTCGTTGAGCTCGAGGACCGTCATCTTCTTGAAGACGTCCAGCAGCTCTGTCGTACCCATGGTTGCCATTGTCAGCTTTCCTCCGTGCCGTTCTCGGGCGTGCTGTTCTCGGTCTCGTCTGCCGGGGTGTCCCCGGCAGCGTCGGTCTCGGTGTCGGCGGCCGCCTCCGGCGCGTCCTCGGCAGCAGCTGCCTCCGGTGCGTCGGCCGCGGGTGCCACGGCTTCGGGCACAGGCGCCGCGTCCGCTGCCGGTGCCTCGAGCGCCTCGCCGCCCTCGACCCGCTGATCCACGTACGCCTTGAGCCCGTACGCGAAGTTGCGGGTGAAGGCCTGGAACAGGCCGGCGGCCTTGACGAGCGGCGCCTGGAACCCGCCCGCGAGCCTGGCGAGCAGCACCTCGCGGGGCTCGACCTCGGCGAGTGCAGCAATGTCCTCCGGGGCGAGCACCTTGGGGCCGAGCAGCCCGCCCTTGATGACGAGCGACTGGTTGGCCTTGCCGAAGTCGCGCAACGCCTTCGCGGCCATGACGGCATCGCCGGTGACGAAGGCGATCGCGGTCGGGCCGTTCAACATCGGCAGCAGGTCCTCGAGCCCGGCAGACGTCACGGCGAGGCGCGCCAGGGTGTTCTTGAACACCTTGTACTCGGTGCCGGCGGATCGCAGCGCGCCACGGAGCTCTGCGAGCTCGGGAACGGTGAGCCCGCGGTACTCGGTGAGCACCGCCGCGTCGCTCTCGGTGAGCCGCGTGCGGATCTCGTCGACCGCTGCGGTCTTCTCTGGTCTGGCCATCTCGCTCTTCCCGGTCCGGACGCCCGTGGATCCCCGGCGGCCCCGATCAGCTGGCGGTCGGGAGACCGGCGGGCGAAGGACGTCTCGTCGGGCCGCAGGTGCGGCGTCGGAGAGCGTCGCCTCGTTCGGCGGACCGCCGCGGGGGCGGTCCATTACCTCCCGGAGGAGACCGAAAGTCTTCGGCGTCGATGGAATTGTCAGGTGGGACTTCGCAGGTTACTCGGGCGCCTTCGCGTCGGGCGAGTCGTCTTCGGATGCTGCGGGGTCGATGCGCACACCGGGTCCCATCGTCGACGAGACCGAGACCGACCTGATGTAGCGGCCTTTGGCACTCGCGGGCTTCGCCCGCATGATCTCGTCGAGCACGGCGGTGAAGTTCTCGACGAGCTGCTCGGCCGAGAAGCTCACCTTGCCGACAGGGACGTGCACGTTCCCGTTGCGGTCGGTGCGGTACTCGACCTTGCCGGCCTTGAACTCCGCGACCGCCTTGCCGATGTCGTTGGTGACCGTGCCCGTCTTCGGGTTCGGCATGAGCCCGCGCGGCCCGAGGGTGCGACCGAGCTTGCCGACCTGGCCCATCAGATCCGGGGTCGAGATGGCGACATCGAAGTCGAGGAACCCACCTTCGACACGGGCCACGAGATCGTCGGCGCCGACGACGTCGGCACCGGCGGCTTCGGCGTCGCGCGCCTGGTCGCCGGCCGCGAACACCGCCACCCGCACGCTCTTCCCCGTGCCGTGGGGGAGCGACACCGTTCCCCGCACCATCTGGTCGGCCTTGCGGGGGTCGAGCCCGAGGCGCACCGCCGTCTCGACGGTCTCGTCGAACTTGCGGGTGGAGAGGGTCTTCACGAGCCCGAGCGCCTCGGTCGGCGAGTGCAGGCGCTCGCGGTCGTAGCGCTTCGTGGCATCGGTGTAGGCCTTGCCGTGCTTGGTCATTCGGGGTGCTCCCTCCCTCGTTGGACGATCCCAGGTCCGACGGCGAGGTCCTCCGTCGGGGGGTGTGTGCGTGCGGCTCGTTCGGGGCCGATCAGCCCTCGACCTTGATGCCCATCGAGCGAGCGGTACCGGCGACCTGGGCGACCGCGCCCTCGAGGTCGATCGCGTTGAGGTCGGGCATCTTGGTCTCGGCGATCTGACGGACCTGGGCGCTCGTGACCGACCCGACCTTGTCGGTGCGGGGGTTCTCGGCGCCCTTCTCCACCCCGGCGGCCTGACGCAGCAGGAACGGCGTCGGCGGAGTCTTGGTGATGAACGTGAACGTCCGGTCCTCGAAGATCGAGATGACGGCAGGGATCACGAGGCCGCGCTGGTTCTCGGTCTCGGCGTTGTAGGCCTTGCAGAAGTCCATGATGTTGATCCCGTGCGGACCGAGCGCGGTACCCACGGGCGGCGCGGGCGTTGCCTGCCCGGCCTGGATCTGGATCTTCACGGTGGCCGCGAGCTTCTTCTTCGCCATCTCTCTTGCTTCGCTTCCTCTTCGCTTCTTCGGCTGCGCCTCATCCGCTCCGTTCGCTCCGCATCGTGCGGGTCGCCCGGGTCGGTAGCGCCTTGGGTTTTCGCTTCCTCTTCGCTTCTTCGGCTGCGCCTCATCCGCTCCGTTCGCTCCGCATCGTGCGGGTCGCCCGGGTCGGTAGCGCCT
>JAWOIO010000136.1:0-5951 GCA_046484625.1 Acidimicrobiia bacterium | reverse complement strand
TTCCAGACCCCGAAGAGTGCCGACAGACGTGCCGTGATGCCCGGCTCATTGATGGGGGTGAACCAACGCGGCTCGGGGTAACGGGCCAGGAATGCATCGACGTAGTGACAGAACGCGTCGACCCACGCGCGGTCGACGAAGCCCGGGAAGTGGTCGGGAAGCCCGAAGTGCACGAGCTCGACCACCGGTTCGAGGCCAGCGGCGTCGCACGCGGCGAACGCACGGTCCCACAACGTCCAGTCGTACACGCCCGGTTCGGGTTCGGCGAGCCGCCACGGTGTCCCGTAGCGCACGACCCGCACACCGAGCGCAGCGATCGAGGCGAGGTCGGCTTCCATGTGCTCGTCGTGGCCCGATGCCCCGAACTGGTCTTGGCGGTGCCGTCCACCGTGGCGCGGCACGATCGGATCGGATCCCTCTTCACCGATCGACCAGACGAAGTCAGGAAACGCGTGCGGATCGTCCACCTGCTGAAGATAGGTCCGCGAGGTGCGATGCGACGACCGCGCCGCGCGTCGACGAGAGAGGTAGCGACTCGCTCTGCCTCACCCGAACCCCGCCAGGTGCTCGTCCCGGTGATCGCGGTGCTGCTCGTCCAGCCGGGATCGCGGAGCTACCCGGTGAACTTGGGCGTGGCGGGAATCGCGATCGTGATGTACTTCGTCTCGTAGGTGAAGTTCACGGCCTGCGCCGACACTTCGGCGCTACCCGGCGGTTCGGCGCAGGTGGCGTTGACGGCATAGCTCCCCGCCGGTGTTCCGGCCGGCACGACGATCGTCGTGCTCCAGGTGCCGTCGGCGGCCGCGGTGACGGGCCCGAACGGGAGTGGCGGGGTGAACGCCACCGTGCCGGTCACGATGCCGCCCAGGGCCGTTGGGGTGACGAGGTTGCACTGGGTGCCGCTGATCGTGACCGTCCCCCCCGGGACAGAGGCGGTCGGCCCGACCGTGATCGCCGGGAACGCGTTGGTGATCGTGACGAGTGCACTCCCCTGCGCGCAGCCGTTGACCTTGTCACAGTAGTACCCGCCAGAAAAGGTGACCACGGCCGGGCCGCTCGCAGGCGCGGAGCACCCCCCCGTTCCGTCTTGCTGCGAAACGTCCGTGAGAACGAGGCCAGGGGTGAACTCGCATGCGTACGAGGCCGACACGGCACCACCGCGGCCGGTCTCGGTCACGGTGCACTTTTCGGCGAAGGTCGGGCCCTGGAACTGCCAGTTGCCAGCCACGTTCTGCCAGTTCGGATCGCTCGAGGTGTTGGGGGTCCCATCGGCATTGAAGGTGAGCGTCGCGTCCGGGTCCGGAAGGTCCTGTGCCGACAGTTCGCCGTTACTGAAGTCGCACTCGACCGTGACGGTGAACCCTGCGGTCGCAGTCCCCGCGACCACCTTCTTGACCTTCAGGATCGGGTTGGGTGCCGCCGGCAACCCTGCGCCCGCGAGGCTCAGCCCCGACGCACTCACCACCAGCGTCGCCAACGCAAAGAACCCTACGACTCGCCTCATCGGACTCCACCCTCCCGGTGACTTCAGGGGACACTACCCGCGCGCACCGGAGCCGCGTCGACTCGCGGCCCGACCCGCGGTCGCGGCGCAGTGCGTCCGACCCGGTCAACCCCCGGGTGCGAGCTCCTCGAGGCCCTGGCGCACGAACGCGCGATAGTCCTCCACGCCCACGAAGGGTGCGGCATCGGCGTCGGCGCGGGCGAGGACCTCGTCGGCCGACGCCCCGGCCTTCAAGCCCGCGTAGAGGTAGACCACCGCGGCAGACCGGGGGCCGGCCCGACACGTCACCAGCGTCGGTCGGGGCAGGCGGTCGAGCGCCTCCACGTGGCGCCGCGCCTTGTCCATGTCGAGCACCTCGGGTGGATCCGAGACGATGTTCTCGGACTCGGGGACGGCCTCGCGCACCTGGTCGTACGACATGCCGCCGTCCATCGCCGCGAACTCGTCGCCGCAGAGGAACAGCCACGAGGCGGCTCCGGCATCCTCGGCGAATGCCGCAGGGTCGGCGATGGGCCCTCGGTTGAAGGAAAGGTCTCCGGGTACCTGGAAGTCAGCCATGGGAGCAAGATACCTGGCAGAGCGGGCCGCTTCCCGAGCCGCCCAGTGGCGCGCGACCGGATCTCATCGCAGCCGGTCGCGTCGGACGCGGCGGCGTCCCACGCTGACGGTTCCCGCGGCCGCGAGCGCGAACCCGGCTGTCATGAGCCAGGCACCTACGTCGGGCTGGGTGAGGCCGGTCGCCGCGCCCGGACCGTCGGGGCGGGCGCGCACCACCGCGAAGTTGAACAGGCCCGGCCAGGCCCACCCGGTCCCGAACGCCAGCGCGGTCGCCACCACGTAGAGCCACGCCACATCGAACGCGAACAGCGCGAACGCGCCCGCCCCGCCGAGCATCATGAGCGACACGATGCGGAGGTGACGCCCGTCGCGCCGGTCGGCGAGGACCCCGGCGCGCAGTCGAACCGAGATCCCGATGATGCTCCCCGCGGTGAGCAGCCACCCGGCAGGACCAGGGCCGATGCCGACGTGCACCGCGCCGCTCACCAGGAACGTGACCAGCGCTGATGCGGCAGTGGCACCGAGGCCGACCCCGACGGCGAGGACCACGAGCGTGCGGGCCGACGCGCCACCCTGGGCGCGTCCAGTCGAGCCGTCGCGGTCCTCGGCCCTGTGCTCGCCCGGATCCGTGGGTGATGGCACACCGGCTGTTCGAGCACCGGCCCTCGGAACAGCGGCGAGGCTCCCGAGCCCGATCGCGGCTCCGGCGACGAACGCCCACCGCCATCCGACGGTGAGCGCGAGCAACGGCACCGTGGCACCGGCGAGCAGCGTGGCCGATGGCATCCCTGCCTGCTTGATGCCGAAGGCGGCGCCGTGGCGGGCTGTCGGGATGCCACGGGCCACCAACGCGTTGGCAGCGGGCTGGGCCAGCGCGTTCGCGACCCCGGCGACGACGAGGATGGCCGCCAGGCTCGTCAGCGAGGACGCCCACGCCGCGATCGCGACCATCGCCAACGCGGCGACGACCGAGGCGATGCGCATCGAGCGATGTGGTCCGATCCGCTCGACGAGGTGGCCGAGCAGCGCGGACGACAGCGCGGCGGCGACTCCGAACGTCCCGAAGGCCACGCCGAGGCCGGTCGCGTCGAAGCCGAGGTCGGCGCGGATCTGCACAGCGAGCGCTCCGACGAGGAACGGCGGCAGGGCCGCGGTCACCGACATCGCGAGCGCCGCCACGAGGACACGCTCGGTGCCCGGCGCCGTGCCGGACGTGTTCTGGACCTCCCGGCTCATGGGTGGAGTCTCACATGCGTGACCCTCAGCCGAGGTCGAGCATGGCGGCCGAGCAGGCCGACGAGATGGTCCTCGAGATGCGATGCGTTCGCAGCTCCGGGCGTGGTTTGAGCTCACCGGCCCGACGGAGGACGACCCCAGCCCCCGCCCCCCGGGGTGAGGATCCGCAGGACGTCGCCGGCCGCGAGGCGCACGGTGCCCTTGTCGGCCAGGCGCACGGCCCGGCTCGCGTCGCCGCCCTCGAGCAGCCAGTTCTCGCCCGTCGCGCCCGGCTCGCCCCCGGCGAGACCCCACGGCTGCGACACCCGACGCTCGGTGACGAGCGACACGACCGTGTCCTCGAGCATCTCCAGCTCGCGCTCGATGCCGTCGCCTCCCGGATGGGCACCGGCGCCGCCGCTCCCCCGCCGCAGCGTCGACGCACGCACCCGGATGGGCAGCGCCCGCTCGAGCGCCTCGGTCGGCGTGTCGGCGGTGTTCGTCATCGCCGTGTGCATGCCGCTCGCACCGGCTGCCCACGGCCGACCGCCCTGCCCACCCCCCAGGGTCTCGTAGTAGACCCAGGCGGCGCCGGGCCGGTCGGGCGGGCTGCCCAGGAGCACGTTGTTCATCGTCCCCTGGCCGGCGGCGCCGACGCGGTCGGGCACGGCCCCGCCGAGCGCGCCGAGGCACACGTCGGCCACACGCTGGCTGACCTCGACGTTGCCCGCACCCACCGCGACCGGCGGCTCCGCACCGAGCACCGAGCCGGGCGGCACGACGATCCGCACCGGGCGCATCGCGCCACCGTTCGCCGGGATCGTGGCATCGGTCGCGGCGCGCAGCGCGAAGGCGACGGCGCTCACGGTCACCGCTTCGACCGCGTTCACGTTGCCCGGGCGCTGCGGGTCGGTTCCCGTGAAGTCGAACGTGACCGTGTCGCCCGCGACGGTGACCGTGACGACGACCCGCGTCGGGGTCTGCTGCTCCGGACGGGGTCCCGCCGAGTCGAGCACGTCGGCGAACGCCCAAGCGCCGTCGGGCAGATCGGCGAGCGCGGCGCGCATGCGGCGCTCGCCGTAGTCGACGATCTCGGTGAGGGGCGCGGTCGAGCCGAGCGCCTCGACGACCGCGGCCACCCGCTCCACACCGAGCGCGTTCGCTCCCCGCTGCGCGTCGAGGTCGCCGCGCCGCTCCTCGGGGGTGCGCGACGCGCCGACGACCCGCTCCTCGACATCGGCGGTCAGGCGCATCGGCGCCAGGCGCAGCCCCTCCTCGTCGATCTCCAGCGCGTCGGGCGGCATGGACCCGGGCGCGGTCCCCCCGAGATCGGCGTGGTGGGCACGGTTCGCGACCCAGCCCACCAGCTCGGCGCGCACGAACACCGGCGCGACGAGCGTGACGTCGTTGAGGTGGGGACCGCCCGCGAACGGGTCGTTGCCGATGATCTGCTCGCCCGGGCCGATCCCGTCACCCGCGGCCGCGATCGCGGCGCGCACCGCGGTCTCCATCGAGCCGAGATGCACCGGGATGTGCTCGGCCTGGGCGAGCAGGACACCGTCGGCGGTGAACAGCGCGGCCGAGCAGTCGGCCCGCTCCTTGATGTTGGGGCTCGACGCAGCCCGCCGCAGCACCGCACCCATCTCGTCGGCGACCCCGTCGAGACGGGCCACGAGCACCTGGAGGCCGGCCGGGTCGAGGCTCACCGCCCCGCCCCGCTCCGCCGCAGGACCCACGCGCCGAGCGCTCCGACCTCGGCCCGCCACCCACCGGCCACCCAGATGGTGCAGTCGGGCTCGGCGATCGCCGCCGGTCCATCCACTCTCCTGCCGGCCTCACGGGGCACAGGGAGGTCGGCGACGCCGAGGGGGGCGTCGGTCGCCGCTCTCGCCCGCAGGGCCACGACCTCCACCTGCTCGTGGGGGCGGGCAAAGCCGTTGCGGAGCTCGTGCGCGGCGTGGAACTCCTCGACGCGTCCCACGCTGAGGTCGTGGCTCTGGCCCGGATACCGGCAGTCGACCAGCGTCGTGACGACAGCATCGGGATCGACCAGCGCCCGGGCCTCCTCGCCGAGCGAGGCGAGTGCAGGCGCGAGGCCGCTGTGCTCCAGCGGCGTCGGCCACGTGCGCACCAGCTCACGTGAGCGCGGCGAGCCGAGGATGCCGACGGCCGAGAGCACCCCGGCGCGGGGCGGCACGATCACCGCCGGCATGCCGAGCGCGTCGGCGATCGCGCAGGCGTGCAGCGGCCCCGCGCCGCCGAACGCGACGAGCGCCAGGGCGCGGGGGTCGATGCCGCGCTCGACCGTGACCCGACGCACGGCCTGCTCCATCGCCGCATCGACGACCGCCACCACCCCCGCGGCACCGACGTCCGCCCGATCGAGCGCACGAGCGGCCGCGGCAGGGTCGAGGCGCCCGAGATCGGGGAACGTGGCGACAGGGTCGATGCGCCCGAGCACGAGGTCGGCGTCGGTGACGGTGGGCTCGGTGCCGCCCCGCCCGTAGCAGGCGGGCCCCGGCACGGCGCCGGCGCTGCGGGGCCCGACCACGAGCGCACCCCCGGGGTCGAGGCGGGCGGTGGAGCCACCCCCGGCCCCGATGGTGTGGACGTCGAGCGACGGCATGCGCACCGGGAGCCCGGCGACGGACCGCTCGGCCGCCGACTCGGGCGC
>JAWOIO010000105.1:0-7830 GCA_046484625.1 Acidimicrobiia bacterium | reverse complement strand
CCGAGTGCCGCAGGCGTGAGCCCTGCGAATGCCGGTGCGTTCAGCTCCAGCGACGCGGCCACGTTCTCGGACGCCTCCCGAAACCAGCGCAGCTCGGCGTCGAACCAGATCTCCCCGCGCCGCCATGCCATGGACGGACTCCCTTCGACCGGTCGACCGACTGTCCTGCCGTGGCCGCCCTCCGAAGCCGTCCGACGGGCCCGCACCGCCGACCGCTCGTCAGCGACCGCGCGATCGTCTGCTCGTCAGCCCATCTCGATCTCGGCGGGGATGCCGAGCCGGCCCAGCTCCCGGAGATGGACGACGTGCGAGCGCAGCGCCGCGCGGAGCGACGGCTGGGAGCTGTACTTGATGCCGTGCAACCGGCAGTTGCGGCGGACGATGCGGGCGATCGCCGGGTAGTGCGTATGGGGAACCCTCGGGAAGAGATGGTGCTCGATCTGGAAGTTGAGCCCGCCGAGCACCCAGGTCAGCAAGGGATTGCGGGGGCAGAAGTTGACGGTCGTCTCCACCTCGTGCACCGCCCACACCCGCGTGTCGTCCCGAAGCTCGTCGGCGGATGCGAACGACGCCTCCTCGACGCAGTGGGCGAGCTGGAACGTCGTCGCCATGATCAGGCTCGTGACCATCGCGAAGCCGGCGTATGCAGCGAGCACCGCCCACCACGGATAGACGAGCATCGGGATCGCGAGCGCCCAGCAGACGAACACGGCCTTGCCGGTGATGAGCCCCGCGAGGTTCCAGCCTCGCGGGAAGCGCAGTGCGCTCTCCCCGACCCGGCCTCGCGCGAACGCGGAGATGTCGCCCACGGTCTGCCAGCGCAGGCCCATCAGCAGGTACAGCGGCCAGATGTAGACGTGCTGGTACCGGTACCAGGGCCTGGGCGACTGGGTCGGGCTGAAGCGGGCCAGCGGAACCTGCGTGATGTCGTCGTCGAAGCCGTCCACGTTCGTGTACGTGTGGTGGGCGACGTTGTGCTTCACGCGCCACGCGTAGCTCGAGAAGCCGAGCAGCGCGTCCGCCGACCAGCCGACGAGGTGGTTCAAGCTCCGACGGCGGAAGTAGGCGCCGTGGTTCGCGTCGTGCTGGACGCAGAACGCGACCAGCGTCGTACCGGCGAACAGCCCCGCGAGGGCGAGCAATCCGCCGACGATGCCCGGGCGAGCGAAGACGATCACGCCCCACGAGGCCGCCATCAACCCGAGCGCGATCGGCGCTTTCGCATACAAACGGATCGCTCCCGTGAGACGCGTGTGCCCCCGGGACAGGTACGCCTCCACCTCGCGGCGCGTTTCGCGGATGAACACCCCGCCGTTCTCGAACGAGACCTTCCCAACAGCCGTCTTCATCGAAACCTCCCTGTCCAGCGTGCGGATAGAGAGGGCGCAGACGCCTTCGATATCCGAGATTGAGGCCACAGAGTAACCTGACGCCCGGCTCGACTCGCCGACGCATGGTCGCGGGCGATAGCGGATTCGACGATACGAGCGCCGCTGTGTGTCCGCGTCGCCCGTGAGCCGCACGAGATGCGGCGCGCCGAGGGAACCGTCATAGTTGCGCCTACGGGTCGGGTCGTCGACAAGGAGGGTGGAGTGGCTGCCGAGAGACCGAACATCGTCGTGTTCTGGGGCGACGACATCGGGATCAGCAACCTGAGCTGCTACAGCGACGGGTTGATGGGGTATCGCACCCCGAACATCGACCGCCTGGCTGACGAAGGAATGCGGTTCACCGACGCCTACGGGGAGCAGAGCTGCACGGCGGGACGATCGGCGTTCATCACCGGCCAGAGCGTGTACCGCACGGGCCTCAGCAAGGTCGGCCTCCCTGGAGCGGAGAGCGGGCTCTCCGGCGACGACCCGACCATTGCCGAACTGCTGAAGCCGCTCGGGTACGCAACCGGCCAGTTCGGGAAGAACCACCTCGGGGACCGCGACGACCACCTGCCGACGATGCACGGGTTCGACGAGTTCTTCGGGAACCTCTACCACCTGAACGCCGAGGAGGAGCCCGAGCACCCCGACTATCCGGATCCGGAGCGGTATCCGCGCTTCCGCGAGCGGTTCGGCCCCCGCGGCGTGATCAGGTCGCGGATGACCGCCGGCGGCAAGCACACGATCCAGGACACGGGCCCGCTCACGCGCAAGCGCATGGAGACGATCGACGAGGAGATCGTCGACGGCGCTCTCGACTTCATGCAGCGCAAGGTCAACCAGCGGAAGCCGTTCTTCGTCTGGATCAACACCACCCACATGCACTTCCGGACGCACACCAAGCGGCGGAGCCTCGGGAAGGCAGGGCGCTGGCAGTCGCCCTACCACGACACCATGCTCGACCACGATCGCCATGTCGGGCGGGTGCTCGACAAGCTGGACGAGCTCGGCATCACCGAGGACACGATCGTCGTCTACTCCACCGACAACGGTCCGCACGCGAACTCGTGGCCGGACGGCGCGACGACTCCGTTTCGCGGCGAGAAGAACACGAACTGGGAGGGTGCGTTCCGCGTCCCGCAGGTCGTCCGCTGGCCGGGGCGTATCGAAGCCGGCGCGGTGTCGAACGGGATCATCAGCCACCTCGACTGGTTGCCGACGCTCGTGGCGGCGGCGGGTGAGCCGGAGATCAAGGAGAAGCTGCTCGCCGGGCACGAAGCCGCCGGGAAGACGTTCCGGGTGCACCTCGACGGCTACGACCAGCTGCCGTACCTGACCGGCGAGATGGATCAGAGCCCGCGCGTCGAGTTCTTCTACTTCTCCGACGACGGAGACCTGATGGCGATGCGCTACGACAACTGGAAGCTCGTGTTCATGGAGCAGCGGTTGCCCGGGACGCTCCAGGTCTGGTTCGAGCCACTCGTGCCGCTCCGCGCACCGAAGCTCTTCAACCTGCGTACCGACCCCTACGAGCGGGCCGACACCACCTCGAACACGTACTGGGACTGGCTCATGGACCGCATCTTCCTCGTCGTGCCCGCGCGGCTGATCGTCGGCGAGTTCCTGCAGACATTCATCGAGTACCCGCCGCGGATGAAGGCCGCCAGCTTCACGGTCGACCAGGTGCAGGCGAAGCTCGAAGCGGCGATCGCGTCGGGTCACTGAGAGAAGAGCCGTCGTGAGGGCGGATCCTCCGGCTCCGGCGGAAGCGGGTCCGGTGCCGCCGTTCCCTGGCATGACGTGGGTGCCGGGCGGCACGTTCCGCATGGGTTCGGAGGGCCACTACCCGGAGGAGGCGCCCGTGCACGCCGTCACCGTGGACGGGCTCTGGATGGACGCGGCCCCGGTGACGAACGGGCAGTTCGCAGCGTTCGTCGACGCGACCGGCTACATGACGGTCGCCGAGCGAGAGCTCGACCCCGCCGACTTCCCCGGTGCGCCGGCGGAGAACCTCGTCGCCGGCGCGCTCGTCTTCACCCGCACCGCCGGCCCGGTCGACCTCCGCCACCTGAGCCAGTGGTGGACGTGGACGCCGGGTGCCTGCTGGCGGCACCCGGACGGCTCGGGCTCGTCGCTAGCAGGCCGCGAGAGCCACCCGGTCGTGCAGGTCGCGCACGAGGACGCTGCGGCGTTCGCCGCGTGGACTGGGAAGGCGTTGCCGACGGAGGCCGAGTGGGAGCGGGCCGCCCGCGGCGGCCTCGAGAGCGCCACCTACACCTGGGGCGACGAGCCCGAGCAGGACGGCGAGCGGCTCGCCCACTACTGGCACGGCGACTTCCCGTGGCGGGCGGAACCCGGGTACGGGACGACCGCCCCGGTCGGTTCGTACGCCCCGAACGGGTTCGACCTCCTCGATATGGCGGGGAACGTCTGGGAGTGGACGGACGACTGGTACCTCGACCGTCACCCCGAGGATCCCGACAAACCCTGCTGCGTG
Source organism: Acidimicrobiia bacterium (assembly GCA_046484625.1). Classification (GTDB taxonomy): domain Bacteria; phylum Actinomycetota; class Acidimicrobiia; order IMCC26256; family PALSA-555; genus DASUAO01. Next base: position 3,960 of record JAWOIO010000105.1, on the reverse strand, counting down.
CCGCTCAATCCGCGCGGCGGGAGTCTCGAGGGTAGCTACGACCCGGCGCAGCCCCAGTTCCGCGTCCCGCGGAAGGTGATCAAGGGGGGCTCGTTCCTCTGCGCCGACTCGTACTGCATGCGCTACCGCCCCGCCGCCCGGCGGCCGCAGATGGTCGACACCGGGATGAGCCACGTCGGCTTCCGCTGCGTCGTGAGGCCGGCGGACGTGAGAACGACGGGATCCTCAGACATGCGTCTCAGCGGCCGACGAGGGCATCCGGTACGAGAACCGTCGACGTCGGCTTCACCTTCCCATCGACGATCCGGTGAACCGCGACGGCGTTGAGGGTCGTGTCACCGGTCGGTGTGATCCAGAAGCTGCAAGAGTCCCGTTCGCGGGTTCCGCGCGACGCGGGCTTCCGACCATCGCGTCGCACCAACCTCAGGGGCCACTCGACCCGGCGCGCACTGTGACCCAGACCGCATCGTCGTCGACCGCGACGCCGCTCGGGAGGTAGGGGATCCGGACTCGGGTCACGGCGTCGGTCTCCGGGTCGATCTTCCATAGGGAGCCGAGCCGGGGTGTGACCGCCCAGACTGCGCCCGCACCCGCGTCGATGTCCCACACATAGCTCAGCCGTGAGGGTCCGCCAGGAAGGTCGATCACTTTGGGCGTGGCCGTCCCGACCGCCGGAACGCGGACGACCCGGGGCATAGACCAGTCGGCCGTCCATACGGTGTCGAGGTTCACCACGGGATAGATAGGAGTGAAGGCGACGCCATCGATCGTTTCGACCTCCTCGGTCGCAGGATGGAGCCGCGAGAGCTTGCCGTCGCCGAAGTGGTTGATCCACAGGTCGCCGTATCCCTCCGACCATCCGAAGCCCGTCGCGGCCTCGTTCACGGGGAACGAGCGACGCGCTCCCGTCTCCGGATCGATCTGCAGGACTGCGTACGGGGGACTCGCGTCACCACCGAAGATGTCCGAGAGCCACAGCGAGCCACCGCCGTAGGCAAGTCCACGGATGAAGCCGTCGCTGCGGCTCGGCGCCGCCCACGTACGCTCGAAATCGAGCGTCTCGGCGTCGACCCGCACGACTGTTGGTTTCTGGCCGACCTCCGGGGCGTAGCAGTTCGCGACCCAGACGTCGCCGGACGGATCCGCCGTGATGCCGCACGGAGCAAGGCCGCCCCCTACGACCGTTGCCTCGCCCGTCGACGGGTCGACGCGGGAGACCGTGTGGTCGCCGGCGTTCCGGATCTCGTCCGAGTCGACGTCCCGGACGACGTGGTGCATGACCCAGACGTACCCGCCGGAGGCCACGACGATGTCGGCTCCGGCTCCAACGGGAAAGACATCCGTCGGCTCGAGCGTGTTCGCGTCGATTCGGACGAGGCTGTCCGGCAGCACCTCTGGCGGCGGCTCGTCGCGACTGGCCCAGGCGACCGCGAACCCGCCCGCCCCGAGCACGAGAAAGGCGGCCACGGCAAGTCCGATGCGCCTGCGTCGATCCGATCCTCGGCGCGCGGGCGATGGCGCCAACGAAAGCGACCGATCGGCCGTCGTCGCGGTGACCGCCGGCTGCGAGATGGGCAGCTCGAGCAGGCCGCGGTAGATCGCCTCGGTCTCCGGTGACGGGTAGGCGCCGAGCTCGTCGGCGAGCAGCTGCCGGCAGCGCTCGTATACGCCCAAGGCCTCCGCGCGATTCCCGGCAGCGGCGTGTGCCTCCATCAGACGCCGGTATCCGCTCTCGCGCAGGGGCGCGAGCGTGATCAGCTGCTCGGCGGCGTCGGCCGCCGCCGATGCGTCGCCGGCGCGAAGGTTCGCGTCGGCGAGGGCCGCCAGCGCTCTCTCGCGAACGTCGGCCAGGTCGCGCCGCTTCGCCTCGACCCAGGTGCCGTCCTCACCGGGGAGGAAGGGTCGCCGAAGCAGTGAGCTCGCGAGAGAGGCACGCTCTCGCGCGCGGGCGAGGTCGTCGTCTCCGAGCGCCTGCTCGGCGTCGTCCGTCGCGCTCGCGGCCTCGAGGACGTCGACCCAGGTTCCCTCCGGCAGCTCGAGGCGGTAGCAGCCGAACGCGGCGGTCAGGAGCGACGGGTCCGCGACGCCGTGCTCCGCCAGCACGCGGCGCAGCTTGCTCGCGAGCACGGTTAGCGCCTTCTCCCAGGTCACGGGCGGCGTCTCTCCCCAGAGGGCCTCCGCGAGCTCGTCCCGCGGAACCGGTCGCCCGTGTTCCGCGACGAGATAGGCGAAGAACAGGCGACCCTGGCGGCCCAGGAGCTGCGTCTCGTCGAGCACGCCGTCGTCGAGCTCGACTGTGACCCGGCCGATCAGGGAAATCCTCACTGGCAAGACCGCCTAGCTCGTGGTGTAGCCCGGATCTTGCCGCCGTCTAGGTGGGTCTCCTTACGGTCGGCCGGGCGATGGTGAGAACGGTACTGGACTGTGAGTGTGGTTTCGAGGCCTCGGCAGAAGACGAGGACGGCCTCGTCGCCGAGATCCGGCGCCATGCCCGAGAGGAGCACGGCATGGCCCTCTCGCGGAGCGAAGCGCTGCTGCTGGCCTCGCGCGCGCTCCCGGTCGAGATTTCTGGCCGCGATCCCCGTCGCCCAGTCGGCTACGGAAAGGAGGAGAGATGAAGGGAGAGGGGAGGGCTCTGGTGCGAAGGATCGTCGCAGATCTCGTGGCGGCGACTGGGGCTCTTCGTGCTCGTACTCGAGAGCGGGAGGGTCTGCGTCACGTGGTTCACGCCGACCTGCATCCGCTCCCTGTCAACTCGATGAGCAAGGGAGGAACGATGAAGAAGTTCACGTTCATCAAGGCGTCGCTCGCCGCGGCCGCAGTCGCGCTCCTGCTGGCGCCTGCGGCTACGGCCCACAACCGCGCCCACATCATCCTGCCGGACGGCACGTGCATGATCGTCGGCTCGGTGAAGTCCGTGGACTTGCCGGAGAACGCGGCCGCCCCGACCAACAGCCTCGGCCAGCGCGATCTCCGTCCGGGGCTCCCCGACGATGCGGACGAGATCGGAACCGCGTACGCGGCCGACGAGGGCAACTCCCGCCTGCAGAAGGGGCCCTGCCCGTAGGAGAGCGTGAGCGTGCGCGTCCCTCCCGGCCGCGCGCGCTCACCCAAGATCGATTCGAAAGGAGAGCGTTCTGATGAAGAGGATCGTCATAGGTCTCGTCGCGGCGGCACTGTTGGCCGTCTCGGTCGCGGCGTCGGCACAGGCGACCGTGCGCGCGATGTTCTTTTGGGAGGACGAGTGGTCCTTCACGGAGGACTGCGGCTTCGACGTCGACGTGACCGGCTCCGCGGAGGGGCTGCTCGTCCTCCGCGAGGGCAAGAACAAGATCAAGGGCACCTTCCCGGTCATGAACCGGTTCTCCTACCGCGAGACCTGGAGGAACCCGGAGAACGGCCAGTGGTTCGTCATCCGCGGGCAGGGGCTCTTCATCGAGGTCGAGGCGACGCACGTGGAGGGCTCGATCTTCGAGTTCCGCTGGGTCGAAGCCGGGCAGCCGTTCGTCGTCGAGGACTCGGACGGCAAGGTCGTGGAGCGCAACACCGGCTCTGTCCACGCCACGTTCCTGTTCGACACTGAAGGGGACGACATACCGGGCGGCATCTACCTCACCGATGACGACGTCATCCGGGTCGCCGGCCCGCACCCCAGCCTCGAGAAGCATCCCTGCGAGTACGCAGTGGAGTTGATCGGCTGACGTCCATCCAGGCGCCGCCTCCCAGACGGGCGGCGGCGCCTGGCGGCTTGTCCTCGTCTCGAGATCGGGGAAGAACCTAGTGGTCGCTCCGGGAAGTACGCCACCCCTTCGCGCGGCTGCGAACACATCGCATGCCGTCGTCCTCGGTCGGCCACATACCTTCTGGTATGCGGCCTCCCTGCGTCCTAGGCCTGCTCGGTTCTCGCCGGCGAATGGGCACCGGACTTCCCGGAGAGACCACTAGGGCGGTCGGAGTGCC
>JAWOIO010000213.1:0-2536 GCA_046484625.1 Acidimicrobiia bacterium | reverse complement strand
GCACGGACTTCGCCGCGGCCTCGGGGTCGACGTATACCGGGTTCTCGTCGCCCATCGCCTCGACCCAGTGGCGGATCATCGGCTGGTTCACCGGGTCGGGCCCGACGTCCGACGCGGTCTCCTGGCCCTCGAACTTCCGCAGCTTGGTGAGGAACGCGGCCTTCTCGTCGTCGGCCATCTCTCCCGGGTTCTGGTCGGCCGCGGCCACTAGCGCCCGCTCCGCGTCATCCCGAGGCCGACGGTCGCCACGATCTCGCGCAGCACCTCGGTCACCCCGCCCCCGAACGTGTTGATCTGCGCGGCGCGCCCGGCCCGCTCGACCTCACCCTGGAGCACCGCGCCCGGCGACCCAGGCGACAGGTAGCCGGCGGCGCCGAGGATGCCGAGGAAGATCCGGTAGACCTCGATCTGGGTCTCCACCCCGAACACCTTCGACGCCGAGGCATCGGTCGGGGTGAGCGTGTCATCTGCGACCGCGGTCGCCATCCGCCAGTTCAACAGCTTCATCGCCTCGAGCTTGGCGTGCGCCTTGGCGAGATCCATCTGCACCCACGGCACCTCGGCCATGGTGCGCCCGTCGCCCGCGTCGGCGGTCTCGACCCACTCCCGCACGTCGTCGTAGATGCGGTGCGTGAGCCCGGCGAGGGCGGCCAGGCCGACGCGCTCGTGGTTCAGCTGGCTGGTGATGAGCCGCCAGCCCGCGTTCACTCCGCCGACGACGTTCTCCTTCGGCGCGCGCACGTCGTCGTAGTAGGTGGCGGTGGTGAAGACACTGCCGACGGTCTCGATCGGCGTGCACTTGAACCCGGGCTGGTCCGTCGGCACGATGATCATCGAGATGCCCTTGTGCTTCTTGGCCTCGGGATCGGTGCGACACGCGAGCCAGATGTACTGCGCCTGGTTCGCGCCACTGGTGAAGACCTTGTTGCCGTTGATGACCCACTCGTCGCCGTCCAGGACCGCCTTGGTCTTCAGCGACGCGAGGTCGGTACCGGCTTCTGGCTCGGTGTACCCGATCGCGAAGTTGAGGTCGCCCGAGAGGATGCCCGGGAGGAACTGCTGCTTCTGCTCCTCGGTTCCGTAGGCCATGAGCGTCGGACCGACGGTGTTGATGGTGACGAACGGGAACGGCGCGCTGGCGCGCTGCACCTCGTCGAAGAAGATGAACTGGTCGAACGCGTCGCGGCCCTGGCCGCCGTACTCCTCGGGCCAGCCGATCCCGAGCCACCCGTCGGCACCCATCTGGCGCACCACGTCGCGGAAGGCGTCGCTCCCCACGCCGTGCGGCCCGATCTCGGCCCGGACCTCAGGGGTCAACAGGGTCGCGAAGTACTCCCGGAGCTCCTTGCGGAGCGCACGCTGCTCGTCCGTGTAGTCGAGAAACATAGAACGCGTTGCAATCTAGTAGGCGCCGGTGGGGCGGCCAGTTCCGGGGCGGCGGCGTCACACGAGCGTGGGCGTTGTGTCCGTATATCTCATGCAGCCTGCTGGATATACTCCGCGGATGGCCAAGCACTTGATCGACCTCGACGAGGACGCGCTGCGCGCCGCGCGTGCCGAGCTCGGCACCACGACGATGAAGGACACCGTCAACGAGTCGCTCCGCCAGGCCGGCCGGGGACGGGATCGCCGGGTGGGCCGGGCCCTCGAGGTGCTCGGCAACGCCGACCTCGCCGACCGCGAGGACGCGTGGCGCTGACCCATGTCGTCGACACGAGCGTCCTGACCCGGCTCGGCGTGCCCGAGGTGCGCGCGGTCGTCGATCCACTCGCCGCCGCCGGGTCACTCGCCCGAGCCGGGATCAGCGATCTCGAGATCGGCTACTCGGCCCGCAACGCCCGCGAATGGGACCGTCTCACCGACGCGCTCGACGTGTTCACGCTCGTCGAGATCGACGCCGGGCACGTCCGACGGGCCCGCCAGGTGCAACGCATCCTCGCCGGACGCGGCCTACGCGGACGGAAGATCCCCGATCTCCTCGTCGCCGCCGCGGCCGAGGACGCCGGGCTCACCGTCCTCCACTACGACGCCGACTTCGACCTCATCGCCCGCGCCACGGGCCAGCGCTGCGAGTGGGCCGTGCCCGCCGGCACCGTCGACTGACGCCGCGCGTCAGCCGGTGAAGCGGGGCTGGACCGTCGGATTGGCCCGAGGATGCGCGCTACATTTGTAGCACATGGAGTCGATCGGTGTCCGGGAGATCCGCCAGCACGCCAGCCACTACCTCCGCCGCGTCGCGGCAGGCGAGTCGTTCCAGATCACGGCACGCGGGCGCCCGGTCGCGGTCCTCACCTCCACGATGGATGCACTCCGAGACGCCCTCGGCGCGGTCGTCGACGGACTCGTCGCCAGTGGCAGGTACCCGAGCACGCAGGCTGCGCTCGAGGCGGGCGTGGAAGCACTCGCGCACGACATCCGTGGTGAGCTCGTCGACACCGCGATCACCCGGGGGTACGCACGCTCGCCCGACGAACCCGACGGCTGGGTCGAGGAGGCCGCAGCCGGCACGTTCCGGGAGATGGACGAGTGGTGAGGC
>JAWOIO010000074.1:0-14133 GCA_046484625.1 Acidimicrobiia bacterium | reverse complement strand
CCGCCCGGTGACGCGTTCCTCGCCTGGCAGCGCTTCTCCCAGGAGGTGGAGGACTTCACCGTCGGTCGGATCGTCAACGGGGGCTGCACGACCGACCTCGCCGCCGATGTGATCGCTGCGTACGACGCACCGTTTCCCGACGACACCTACAAGGCCGGTGCCCGCCAGTTCCCCATGCTGGTACCTACGTCGCCGGACGACCCGGCTGCTGAGCCCAACCGACGCGCATGGGACGCGCTCCGCGCGTTCACCAAGCCCTTCCTCTGCGCCTTCAGCGACCGCGACCCCATCACGAGCGGCAACGACGCGGCGCTGCGCCGCGAGATCCCGGGATGTGAGGGTCAGCCGCACACGACCATCGAGGGTGGGGGCCACTTCCTCCAGGAGGATCGCGGGCCGGAGCTCGCCGCGGTCGTCGTCGACTTCGTACGTTCCACGGCCGCGTCGTAACGGCCGGAGATCAGCCGCCGCTCGCCGCGTCGTCGACGTCCACCCACGCGCCGTCGACGAAGCGCCGGATCACCCGCGCCGGGTTCCCCACCGCCACACAGTTGTCGGGCAGGGTGCCGGTCACGACCGATCCCGCCCCGACCACCACGTGTCGCCCGATGGTGGCGCCCGGAAGCACGATCGAGCCGTGCCCGAGCCAGGAACCGGCACCGACGTGCACGGGCCGCGGCGGGGCGAACTGTGATCCGATCGGGATCGATGTGTCCTCGTAGCCGTGGTTCGCGTCGGTGATGTAGACGTGGTGGCCGGTGAACACGTCGTCGCCGATCACCACGCGCTCGTGCGCGACGATGCCGCTCCCCTTCCCGATGAGGCAGCGGTCGCCGATCGTCACCACCTCCTCGACCCCGAGGTGATGGCCGGGCGACACGCCGGCCGACAGGCTGGCGTGGGGTCCGATGATCGTGCCCGACCCGATGCTGATGTAGCGCTCGCCGAAGAGCGCAACCACCGGGAAGCAGATGGCACTGCCGTCACCGAACGAGTGGAACCCGCGCCGGCGTGCCGCGTGTGGCCCGATCCCGCCCCACTGCACCGCGCGACCCCAGATGCCACGGAGCAACGAACCGATCAACCGCCGCATGACGCGGTCACCCCAGACTCCCGATCACGACGTGTCCGATCGCTCCGGCCCCCATCACTCGGGCCGCCCGATGACGACGATCGCGTCGTCGGCGGCCAGCTCGACGGTCGCATGCTTCGCCGGGTTCACCACGACCTCGGCGGCGTTGTTCCCAGTCGCAGACAGGCGGTAGCCGATCGCGGTCTCGCCGCGCGCCCGCGCGGCCGCGACCACCTCGGCGAACTCCACGGCGCGGCCCGGGGCCACGTACCACTCCGACGGCTTCACACCGATCGCAGAGCCCTCGGCATCGAACAGGTCGGTGAACACCGCGTCGAGCTCGGGGTTCTCCGCGAGCTGCGCCATGAGGTAGCTCGACAGCGCGTCACTGACAACGAAGTCGTCGGCGCCGGTGGCCTCGGCGAGCTCGACGTCGCGCGAGTCGAGGATCTCTGCCACGACCCGAGTGGGCGGACGGCCGGACTCCCGCGACCGCCGCTGGAGCAGGAGCATCGTGAGCAACGTGCGGGCGTCCCCCTCGGACTCCGTGAGCCCGCCGCGGTACCCGAGCACGATCACGCGGTCGTAGTGGTGCTCGTCGACCTGGGCCTCGACTCGGCCCATGTCGCTGCGCGTGCTCACGACCGACACGGTCAGGTTGCCGAGTCCTTCCAGCTCGGCGGGGTCCACCGCGGCGAGGTCCTCGTCCACGAGCACGTCGACAGCGGAGCCGGCTGGGACGAACTCGTCGAGCTCGTCGAGCACGACCGCGCCGATCGGGTTCCAGCCCACGACCAGGATCCGCTGAAGCGTCTGATCCTTCACGGGCGAGACGACCACGTCGGGTGCTGCCACGTCACGCAGACCGGTGAAGGCGACCGTGTCGTCGTCGGCCGCGATGGCGACCACCGCGTCGCCGGGTCCGAACACCGAGTCCATGGGAGGGTTCACGGCCACGGTCCCGTCGGCGCGTCGGACACCGATCACCGACGACTCCTCGAACGCAAGGAGCGAGCCCCCGAAGGTCGTGCCCTCGAGCTCCGGCGCGACGTGGAAGTAGATCTCGTCGCCGTCGAAGTCGAGCAGCTCCTGGCAGACCGCGCTGAGGCCCGACTGGCGACAGGCCTGGGCGGTGATGCGGGCGATGATGTCGGGGGCCCGGACACAGAGGACACGGCCCCCGCCGGCCGCGCCGAGCGCGGTCGCGATCTCGCCGTCGGAGACCTCCGCCACGATCGGGCGGTCGTCGGACCCGGTCGCGACCAGCACCGCGAGCACGGACTTGACGATGCCGGCATCGCCGCCGGGTTCCTCGACGTCTCCGAGCACCAGGACGGACCGTGCGTGCGCGACGTTGACGATGGCGAGATCGTGGAGCGACGCCGGTTCTCCTGTCCGGCAGACGATCCGGGTGTTGCGTCGCGTGTCGACGCGCGTGCGCAGCTCCTCCTCCATCTCGGTCTTCTCGCGCTCGGCGAGCACGACGATGCACGCGTCCGACTGATTCTCGTTCGCCACGCAGATCTCCGAGACGATCGTGAAGATCCGCGGCGACCACCCGAGGACGAGAGTGTGCCCGTGCTCGACGACAAAGCTCCGCCCCCGACGCAGGTCCTGGACCTTGGCATCGATCCCGGCCGCGATGATGCCGATCAGGGCGCTCGCGAGGAAGACCCCACCGATCGTCACGAGCAGCGCGACGATCCGCAGCCCCCAACCGTTGTCGCCGCCCATGGTCCCCGGGTCGATGACGCGCAGCATGCTCTGCCAGAACCCCTCGACGAATCCGACGCTCGCGTCGTTGATCCGGACACGGAAGATGGCGAGCACCAACGAGGCAACGAGGATGAGAGCGACCGTCATGCTGGCGAGCCAGACGATCACGGCCATCGGGCCGCGCGAGAACGCAGTGTCCATGCGGTATCGGAACCGCTGGCCTCGGGAGGCTCGCACCGGGCGACGCGTCTGGCGGACCGACGCCGTGGACGACGGACCCTGGGCCACCCCCCGGAACGCCCGGGTCTGACGACCCTGCTTCATGAGCGGTGCCCGCTCGCACGAACCCTGCGGCGCAATTCCACCGGCGGACCCTAGCGGTACGGTTGAGCGCCATCACGCCCGCGGGCCAGACTGGCCCCGGCAGGGGGTGTCGACGTGACGCGACAGGGTTGCCGACGGGACGCGAGGGGGACGGTGTGACAGCGCCGGCGGTCGAACGCCGCGACTCGGCGGTCCCCCGACTCCTCGGCGTCTTCCTCTGGGGCGCCGCGGTGTCCGTCGCGCTGGGCGTGTACGCGAACTCGCACACCCCCACCGGCGAGACGCCCTACAGCCTGTTCTTCTCCGACACGCTCCAGCTCAAGGTGTGGTTCGCGACCGCGGCGTTCGTGCTGGCGTGCCTCCAGGTCTTCCTGGCGATGCGCCTCTACGGGAAGCTGCGGTGGCCCGCGGACGCACCGTCGTGGCTCGGCGACGCGCATCGACTGAGCGGGACCGTCGCCTTCGTGCTCTCGCTCCCGGTCGCCTACCACTGTCTCTGGTCGCTGGGCTACCAGTCCACGACGACCCGCGTGGTGGTCCACTCGATCGTGGGATGCGTCTTCTACGGCGCCTTCGTGGCCAAGGTCCTGTCCGTGCGGATGGAGGGACTCCCGGGCTGGACGCTCCCGGTCGTCGGGGGCCTCGTGTTCGCGTCCCTCGTGGCGGTCTTCCTCACGAGCAGCGTGTGGTTCTTCACCGACCGGCCCGCCGGCCTCCCACTCTTCTGATGTCGCTGCGCCGCCTCGTCAACCTCGTGGAGATCGTCGCGCTCGTCGCCGCGTTCGCGTTCGTGCTGCTCTTGTTCGTCAACGAGCCCGACAACGGCGGTGACGGCAGCGGTGGCGCCGCCCAGTCCCCCGGCGCCGAGATCTACTCGTCGAGCTGCGCCACCTGCCACGGCGCGACCGGGCAGGGCTCGGTCGGCCCCCGGCTCGCAGACGTCGTCGTCGGCCGGTACCCGGACGTCGCCGACGAGATCGAGATCGTCACCAATGGTCGCCTGGGGATGCCCGCCTTCGCAGGTCGGCTGAGCACCGAGGAGATCCGCGAGGTGGTCGAGTACACCCGCACCGACCTCGGAGGCTGACGCCGACGTGCGCGACGCGCTCGAGCGCATCAAGCTGCTCCCGGCCAGCCTGGGGACCGAAGGCACAAGATGGGCTTCGGTCACTACGACCACGCCGCGCTCACCGGTACGTACCTCGTGCCGCGCGAGTGGCGCGACGGGAAGAGCGTCCAGGCCGACGCGTAGTGCCGGAGCACGGCATCGCCTCGGCGTGACTGTCACACCCCCGTGGTTCCCTGACGCTGGGAGAAGGGAGCCCACCATGACGGCAACCCAGGGCACGACCAAGCGGCACGGAGGGATCAGCCGAACCGACGAGGCCCCCGCATCAGGCCGACTTGCGGGAGCGCCCGGTCCGCTTCTTCGCCTGCTTCGTCGCCGTGCCGGAGGATTCGGCCGCGGGCGGTAGCTCCTCACCCTCGTCGTCGTTGCCCGGGCCGCCCCGTCCGGCCCGCTGGAGGCTCGCCTCGAGCGCGGCCATGAGGTCGAGGACCTTGCCGTCGTCCTCGACCATCGGCTCGGCGACGATCTCTTCACCCGCGGCCTTGCGGTCGATGAGCGCCACCAGCTCCTCGCGGTATGTGTCGTGGTACTTCTCGGGATCGAACACCGCCTCGAGCGACTCCACCAGCTGCTTGGCCATGTCCACCTCACGCTTGCTGGGCTCGGCCACCTCGACATCGTCGGGGATGAGATCCTCGGTCGAGAGCACCTCGTCGGCGAAGCGCATCGTCTCCATGCACAGCACGCCGTCGAGCGGTCGGATCGCGACGAGGCTCTCCTTCGAGCGCATGATGACGCGCCCGATCGCCACCTTCCGCAGCTCGGTCATCGCCTCCACGAGCAGCTTGTACGGCTTCACTGCCTTCGGGTCCGGCGCCAGGTAGTAGGGCTGCTCGAAGTAGAGCGGGTCGATGTCGTCGAGGTCGACGAAGTCCTCGATCTCGATCGTGCGGCTCGCCTTGGGTGCGAGGGATGCCAGCTCGTCGTCCGAGAGCACCACGTACTGCCCCGGAGCGACCTCGTGGCCCTTCACGATCCGGTCCGTCGGAACCTCTTCTCCCGACGCCTCCGACACTCGCCGGTAGCGGATCCGCGAGTTCGTCCCCTCTTCCAGCTGGTTGAAGCGGACGTCCTTGCTCTTGGTCGCGCTGACGAGCTTCACGGGCACGCTCACGAGTCCGAACCCGATGGTTCCTGTCCAGATCGGCCTCGGCATGACAACTACCTTCGCAGAGCATGGCTGCCCCGTCCAAGACGGTGATCGAGGTCGCGGGCGCAGGCGGTGTGGAACGGCGCCTCACCCTCTCCAACCTCGACAAGGTCCTGTACCCCGCCACCGGGTTCACCAAGGCCGGCGTCATCGACTACTACGCACGCGTCGCGCCCGTGATGCTCCCCCACCTCGCCCGACGGGCGCTCACCATGGTCCGCTGGCCCGACGGCGTCGAGGGTCCCTCCTTCTTCGAGAAGCGTTGCCCCGGGCATGCCCCGGACTGGGTCGTCACCGCTCCCGCAGAGGGCGGCATCGAAGGGTGCGTCGTCGACGACCTCGCCACGCTCACATGGGTCGCCAACCTCGCCGCGCTCGAGCTGCACACCCACCAGGCGACGGTCGACGCCCCCGACCACCCCACCTCCCTCGTGCTCGACCTCGACCCGGGCGCGCCGGCAGACGTCCTCGACTGCGCACGGGTCGCGCTCGAGCTGGAGTCCGTCCTCGACGAGCTGCGGCTGACGTCGGTCGTCAAGACGTCGGGCTCCAAGGGCCTCCACCTCGCGGTCCCGGTTCGGGGCGCCACCGCCGACGCCACCAAGACCTTCGCCCGAGCGCTCGGCCAGCTTCTCGCCGCCCGCGATCCGGAGCGGGTGACGATCGCCATGGCGAAGGAGCAGCGGGGCGGCCGCGTGTTCCTCGACTGGAGCCAGAACGACCGCCACAAGACCACCGCCGCGGCGTACACGCTGCGCGCCCAGCCGCGACCGATGGTGTCGGCGCCGCTCACCTGGGACGAGGTGTCCGACGCGCTCGATGCGGCGGACCCCACCGGGTTCGCGCACGACTCGGCGTCCGTCCTCACGCGGGTCGAGCAGATGGGCGACCCGTACGCCGCGAACCTCGACACCGATCAAGAGCTCCCCGAGCTCGCGTAGATTCGGCAGACGATCCAAGGAGCCACCTGAAGTGAACCTCGACGGCACCGTCGCCGTGGTGACCGGCGCGAGCCGCGGCGTCGGCGCGGCCACCGCAGTGGCTCTCGCCGAGCGGGGCTGTCGGGTCGCGTGCGCGGCCCGCGCGACTGCTGACAACCCACAGCCCACCGAGGGCACGATCGACGAGACCGTCGCCCGCATCCGCGACGCGGGGGGCCAGGCGATCGCGGTGCCCACCAACCTCGCCGTCGACGCCGAGGTCGAGCGAATGATCGCCGCCACGGTCGAGGCGCTGGGTCCCGTCGACGTTCTGGTCAACAACGCCGCGATCACCTTTCCCGGTGACCTGGACCTGCCGATGAAGCGCCACGACCTCGTCTTCGCGGTCAACCTCCGCGCCCCACTCCTCGCGATCCAGGCGGTCGCACCGAGCATGCGGGCACGCGGCCGGGGCTCGATCGTGAACGTCTCCTCGGTCGCGGGTCTCAACTACTTCCCCGGCCTCATGGCGTACGGCATGTCGAAGATCGCGCTGGAGCACCTCACGGTGTCGGCTGCCGCCCAGCTGCGGCCCGATGGCGTGGCCGTCAACACCTTCCGCATCGACATCCCGGTCGCGTCCGAGGGGTTCCTCGCCAACGCGCCCGACGTCGACCACTCGGACTGGGAGCCGTCGGAGGTCGCCGCCGAGGGGATCGTCTGGATGGTCGAGCAGCCACCCTCCTACACCGGCCGTAACGAGGGCATGGCCGCCCTTCGCGCCGAGCACGGGATCATGGCGAGCCGGGTCGGGAGGACCCACCGCCAGATGCCGGGCCTCGTCACCGAGAACCCGATGCAGCTGCCCCCTGCCGGATAGGGGCGCCGCCTCGGTCGGGCCGGTCCAACGCGGCGGGTCCACGGAACAGGTCCACGGATCTGTCACACCCGCGTGGTTGGCTCGGACCATGGCCGAACCCGCCCGTCACCCCCGGGACTCCCAACGCTCCCGCGTCTACCGCGCCGAGTCGCCGATCTCGCCCAGCCCGCTCCCCGGGCTCGACGCGTGCGCCACCTTCATCGACCGCGTCGTCGGCTCGCTCTGGTGGGCGCAGCGCTTCCCCGGACACGCCCACGATCGCGTCCCGCGCCTCCGCCCCGGCAACGGCGCCCGCCAGGCGTTCTTCCGTCCCGGTGATCCCCGCTACGACGGCGGCGACCCCACCATCACACTCCCGCGGCGGTACCGCACGAAGGGCGTCGTCCTCCACGAGCTCACGCACTGGGCACTGTGGGACGAGCCCCTCGTGGCGCATCACGGCAGCACGTTCGCGCGCCTGCACCTCGACCTCACCGAGGAGTTCCTCGGCGCGGCGCGCGCCGCCCAGCTCGAGGCCGGCTACGCCGCCGAGCGGGTCCGCGTCGGCCGCGCACCGAGGGCCGCGCCCGACGGTCGGCTGCGCTACGGCTGGGACGAGCGACTCCGCCTCGGCCGCGGTCAGCGGTTCGCGATCCGCTACACGACGGAGTCGGGCATCGACGCCACGACCGGCGTCCTGGTGGGGCTGACCCCGGGCGGCCGCCGCATCCGCCTGCTCGACTCGTGCGGTGCGGCGGAGGTCGCGACCGACGCGGTGTTCGCGATCGATCTCGTGCCATCGCAGTAGCCTGCGCCCGTGCACGAAGGGAGCCGCAACGCGATCGCTGCTGTCCGGCGAGGGGATCTGCGTCGAGCCCGACGACCTCGACACCGGACGCATCAGTCCAGGCGACGCAGCTCCGCAGTGAACCGGCCGGCGTTCTCGACGTAGCCCTGCGCGAGTGCGGCGATCATGCCGTCGGCCACGGCATCGAGCCGGAGCTTGGCCGGGACCCCCAGCGCCATCGCCCGCGCCGGCACCTCCATGTCGTTCGGCACCAGCGCGCTTGCACCCACGAGCGCTCCCGACCGCACGATCGCCCGGTGGAGCACGACCGAGTTCGTCCCGACCAGGGCGCCGTCCTCGATCGTGCAGCACTCGAGGTGCGCGAGATGCCCGACGACGCAGTCGTCGCCCACCACCGTCGGGTGCTCGCGGGTGCAGTGGACGACGGTGCCGTCCTGGACCGAGGTGCGCGCCCCGATCACGATCCGTCCGTAGTCGCCGCGCAGCACGGCCTGGGGCCAGATCGACGACTGCGCGCCGATCGTCACGTTGCCGATGACGGTGGCGTCCGGGTGCACGTACGCATCCGGGTGGATGTCGGGCTCGACGTCGCCGAGCGCAAAGATGGCCATCGGGGGTGACGGTAGCCTCTCGATCCGTGAGCGACGCCCCGAGCCCGGCCGATGCGGACCCGGTCGATGCGGGCGACGTCGATGCGCACCTCGCCGAGATCGAGCGCGACGGCTACACGATCATCGAGCACGTGCTCGACGACGATGCGATCGACGCGCTGGTCGCCGACCTCGACCACCTGGAAGACGCGTTCGGGATCACCCCCGCCGACAACAGCTTCGAGGGGTCGAGCACCGTCCGCATCTACAACCTCCTGGCGCTGGGCCGGCGCTTCGAACGGATCCCCGTCCACGATCGTGTGCTGCCCCTCGTCCAGCGGGTGCTCGACGACGGATGCCTCGTGTCGTCGCTCTCGTCGATCGCGATCCTCCCCGGGGAGTCCGCCCAGCCGATCCATGCCGACGACCAGCTGATCCCGCTCCCGAAGCCCCACCCGCCGACGGTGTGCAACACGATGTGGGCGCTCACGGACTTCACCGACGCGAACGGTGCAACCCGGGTCGTGCCGGGCTCGCACCGCGCCGACCACAGTCCCGACTACGGCGCCGCGTACGACACCATCCCGGCGGAGATGGCTCGGGGCAGCGTCCTCGTGTGGCACGGGAGCCTCTGGCACGGCGGCGGCGCGAACGCGACCGACGAACGCCGCGTGGGCGTGGCCATGAACTACTGCGCGGGATTCATCCGCCAGCAGGAGAACCAGCAGCTCGGGATCCCCCGCGAGGTCGCGGCACGGTTCTCGCCGCGGCTGCGCAGGCTCGTCGGGTACGGGATCTACCGGGGGCTGATCGGCCACATCGACAAGCACGACCCGGTCGAGATGCTCGGGGAGTCCGACGACGGCGACTCCATGTTGTGGGACCAGCTGAGCCCCTGACCGCCGCACCCGCCCCGATTCCCAGCGTCGCCGCGCTCACATGATCACGGCGCCCCCGTCGACGGCGAGCGCGTGCCCGACCATGAACGACGCAGCGTCCGACAGCAGCCACACCATCGCCTGCGCGATCTCCTCGGGTGCTGCGAGGCGTCCGATCGGTGCTGAGCTGGCCATCGCCTTCTCGATTGCGGGGTCACCGCCCATCCAGCCCTCGAGCATGGGGGTGCGGGCACTCCCCGGGCAGACCGCGTTCACCCGCACCCCGGCCTTGATGTACTCGAGCGCGGCGGCCTTCGTGAGTCCGAGCACCCCGTGCTTCGTCGCGACGTATCCGGGAAGACCGGCGAAGCCCATGAGCCCCGCCCCCGACGACGTGTTCACGATCGCACCGCCACCCTGGGCGACCATCTGGGGGATCTCGTGCTTGAGCCCGAGGAACACGCCCGTGAGGTTCAGGGCCACGACGGCGTTCCACTCCTCGAGCGTGTAGTCGGCCGTCGGCTTCGACGGGCCGGTCGTCCCGGCGTTGTTCACCGCGCAGTCGAGCCGTCCCCATCGGTCGACCGCCGCGGCAACGGCGCCGGCGACATCGTCCTCCACCGTCACGTCGGTGTGGACGAACACCCCCTCGGAACCGGCCTGCTCGCACTGAGCGACCGTCGCGGCCCCGCCGGTGTCGTTCACGTCGGCCACGACCACCCGAGCCCCGCGCTCGGCCAGGAGGCGTGACGCAGCCTGCCCGAGCCCGGACCCGCCCCCGGTGACCAGCGCCACCCTGCCGTCGAAGTCGCCGTCCATCGATCCCTCGTCGTCTCGTCGCCGGAACCGGACCGGGATCGGTCCGAGACCTGCATTCTGGCCCTTCAGGCCCTCCGTCCGGGCGCCGATACAGGGGTCGTGCGGAAGAAGGCCAAGGCTGCAGCGTCGGGACCCGACGCACCTCAGACCACCCCGGCCGCCGTCCCCACGCCGAGCGCGCCCGAGGGCACACAGGTTGCACCCCGGAACGCCAAGGACGTGGGCCGGCATCTGCGGGAGCTCCGGCGGGAGCGCGGCCTCTCACGCGCCGACGTCGCCCGCTCCGCAGGGCTCACGAAGCGGGAGCTCGCCGCCTACGAGCGCGGAAGTACCGAGATCCCCGACCACGAGCTGTTCTGCCTCGCCGGGTCCTGTGGCGTCGACGTCGACGACCTCCTGCCCGGCCGGGACGACCTGCGGGTCGGTTCCAGCGGATCCTCACTGACGATCGGGAACCGAACCCAGGCCGCCGCCGGGTCGGGACCCGACGACGTGCTCCGGACGTTCGCCGACATGATCAACCAGCTCCGCGTCCTCGTTCCCGGCGCGCCGGTCCCGTGGCGCGCCGAGGACATGACAGCCCTGGCCCAGGCGCTCGGCGGGACACCGGCATCGATCGAGGCCCGCCTCGTCGAGGTGACCGGGGCCTCACGGGAGGAAGCCGCCCAGATGCGCGCCATCCTCGTCCCTACCGCGGGAGCCGCCGACACGTTCTCGCTCGGAGCCGACGATCCGGCCGACCGCGCGGCCGAGTTCTTCGCAGGTCCTCGGGCCGCCGACCCGTTCGCGCCGCCGCCCCCGATCGCCGCCGAGGTGGACCCGGCCCGCTCCCCCGAGCCGGTCCACGCGATGGCCGGCGCTCCGGCACCAGTCGACGCGATGACCGGCACTCCTGCACCGATCACCGCGGCGCCCAATGCGACTTCGGTCGCGCCCACACGACCGGACCCGTTCGGCTTCGCGCCCGACCCGGCGAGCGCGTCGCACGTGGTCTCGGATCCGGCGTCCCCGATCGCCCCGCCGGTGGGGTACGTCCCCGCGTCGGGCGACGACTCGATCCCTCCGTACTGGGGCATCGGAGGCGAAGAGATCTTCCTCTGGGGCGAGCAGGCCGCGGGCGCAGTGCACGCGTCCTCCGCGACGCCCGTCATGCCCCTCACGATCCCCGTCGAGCCGCCAGTCGAAGCACCCGTCGCGGTCCACGTCGACCCGCCCGCACCTCCCCCCGCGACCCCGGACCCCGCACCTCTCCTCGCGACCCCGGACCCCGCACCTTCGGTCGCGACACCGGACCCGGCGCCGGTCCCCGACGCACCAGCTCCCGTCGCCGCGACGGCGACCTCCCCCGCGCCGGCCGACACGGCCGACATGGCGTGGCAGGTCGGAGGGACGATCGAGGGTCCAGGCGGTGACCCCGCCGCGGCGATGCGATGGGCGCTGTCCGACCTGCGGGTCCCGGGTGACTCCACGATCCATGCGGTGCTCGACTTCGCAGCAGGGACCGGGTTCGGCGTCCTCTTCCGGGCGACGGTCGACGGTCACGACCGCATGAGCGGCTACTCCCTCGACGTCGACCCGCTCGGGGGCGCGTACGTCGTCCGGCAGTGGGTCGACAACCTGCCGCACTGGCAGACGCTGGCCCAGACACCCTCGAGCCCCACCCGGCTGTACGGCCGCCACGAGATCGTGATCGGCCTCGTGGGCGACGCCATGACCGCGTCCGTCGACGGAGTCGCGGTCATGGCGATCCCCTCGCTCGGCGAGGCATCGGTCGCGACCGGCTGCGAGCCGGCCCGCGGCCACCGCGTCGGCCTCCAGGCCACGCCGACTGCCGACGTCACGGTCGAGTCGTTCCGCGCGACGCCTGCCTGACCTCAGGAAGCGCGCGTCACCACTCCACGCGGACTGCGACCCTCACGTCGTCGCCGACCCGTAGCCAGCAGGACAGCGCGTCGTCGTCCCACCCCGCGACGAGCATCGGATCGTCGCCCGGGTCGATCGGTGCCCGGTACTCGATCTGGGCGGTCGCGAGTCGTCGACGCGCCGGGCGACGGGCGAGCTCGTCCTCAGCCGCAGCCAGACCGACCGCGTTGTTGACGTGGTCGAGCACGTCGAAGTCGGTGGCGCGCAGCGGCCACGGCCGCGCTGCTGCGTCCGCAGCGGGGGACGCGAGCCGCAACCGTCCGCTCACGCGCCGGGCCGCGGCTGCGGCGTAGTGCTCGAAGAACCCGGGTGGGAGCGGCGCGGGGCCGCCGTCGGGGCTCAGGAAGACCCAGATCGCGCGTGCCTCCACCGCGAGGCGATCGCCCAGCCGGATGTTCGTCCGTCGCTCCGCCCACCGGGGCCCGGCACCGGTGCAGAAGGTGTCGACCGTGACGGGAGTTCCGTAGCGCGGGAGCTCGCTGATCCGCAGGACGACGCGCCGCGTGACCCAGGCGCCCTCCACCCCGGCGTCGTCGACGTCGTCGGTGGCGATGTCCTGGAGGTACCGAGCCACCGCGTCGAGGCGGAGGCGTCCCGATGTCGTGACATCTCCGAGTCGGACCCGTCGGGTCCCGGTGATGGTGCGCGTTCCCGGTGCCGGCTCGAGGTACTCGGAGTCATCCACTAGCCCGCTGCGTCCTCGACGCGCAGCCGGATCCGCTTGTTGCCCTTGCCCTTCGACTCGGTCTTCACGACCACGAGTCGACCCACCTCGGCGGTCGAAGCGACGTGGGTGCCCCCATCGGCCTGCTTGTCGAGGCCGACGATGTCGACGACGCGGATCTCCTGCACCGACTCTGGGATCATGTTGACCTTCGTGCGGATCAAGTCCTCGTCGGCGACCGCGACCCCGCGAGGCAGGAACGACACCTCGATCGGACGATCCGCGGCCAGCTCGGCGTTCACGAGCCGCTCCACCTCGGCGCCGAAACCCTCGGGAAGTGGGTCGAACTCGAAGTCCATGCGCGCCGAGAGCGGCTCCATGTTCCCACCGGTCACCGGCGTCGACCACCGCTCCCAGATCACGCCGCACAGCACGTGGAGGGCGGTGTGCGTGCGCATCAGCTGATGCCGGCGATCCCAGTCGAGCGACCCGGAGACGGCCGCTCCGACGGACGGTGTCGGTCCGTCGAGGTGGTGCCACACGAGGTCGCCGTCCTTGCGCACGTCGACGACGGCCGCGTCCCCGAGGGTCCCGGTGTCGTGGGGCTGGCCGCCACCCGTGGGGTAGAACGCGGTCCGGTCGAGGGCAACGGCGTCGTCGCGCGCGTCGACCACCGTGGCCTCGAACGCACGGAGGTACGCGTCGTGGAGGTAGAGCAGCTCGGTCACCACGGCGCCGGGGACGCTCAACCGGGTTGCGTGCCGACGCGCAGCTCGCGGAACGGCGTGAGCTTGTCGGGGCCGGGCTCCTTGGGGAGGCCGAGCGCACGCTCGCCGATGATGTTGCGCTGCACCTCGTCGGTGCCGCCGTAGATCGAGGGCGCCGGCGCGAACAGGGTCATCTCCTGGACGAAGCCGCCGCCTCGCGCAAGCGCGCCAGTCAGGGCTTCTACCCGGCGATCGATCCCCTGCAGACCGACTCGAAGATGCTCACCCCCACCGTGGTCGGCAAGCGCCACTACCGGGTGGCCCAGGGGGTGCGCACCACGCTGGCCGAATACGAGGACCTCAAGGACATCATCTCGATGCTCGGGATGGAGGAGCTTTCGCGCGAGGATCGCGAAACGGTCAGCAAGGCGCGGCGACTGGAGCGGTTCCTGACGCAGCCCTTTTTCACCACCGAGCAGTTTACCGGCAAGCAGGGAAAGCTGGTCCCGCTGGCGCAGACCATCGACGGTTGCGAGCGCATCCTGGCGGGGGAATTTGTCGAGGTGAATGAAAA
>JAWOIO010000036.1:0-38086 GCA_046484625.1 Acidimicrobiia bacterium | reverse complement strand
TCACCCGGTCGCCGGGCGGCTCGAGCGGTGGCGCCGCGGCCGCAGTGGCATCCGGGATGGTCCCGGTCGCGCACGGGAACGACATGGGCGGGTCGATCCGCATGCCTTCGTCGCTGTGCGGGCTCGTGGGCCTGAAGCCGTCACGGGCCCGGTCGACGCTCGGGCCCGACTTCGGCGAGTACTGGGGGATGACCACGCACGAGCACGTGCTCACTCGGTCCGTGCGCGACACCGCAGCCGTCCTCGACGCGATCGCCGGCCCGGGAGTCGGTGACCCGTACACCGCTCCATCACCGACCCGTCCGTTCGCCGACGAGGTCGGTGCGGATCCGGGCCACCTGCGCGTCGGGTTCCGCACCATGACGACGGGCGGGAACGGGGACTCCCATGCATCGTGCGTCGACGCCGTGCGCGCGGCCGGGCAGCTCCTCGAGGACCTCGGCCACGACGTGACGCCGGCCGACATCGCCGGACTCGACGATCCCCGCTTCTCCGGCGGCACAGCGGTTGCATTCAGCGCGTTCATCGCACGCGAGCTCGACCGCTGGAGCACTCGCCTCGGGCGCGAGATCGCGTCGACGGAGCTCGAGCCGTGGAACGCGATGCTCGCGGACGCCGGCGCGACGATCACCGCCTCCGCCTACCTCGGGGCCGTCGAGGACCTCCAGGGCTTCGCGCGCGCGGTCGTGACCTGGTGGGCCGATGGCCACGACATCCTCGTCACGCCGACCCTCACCGAGCCGCCCTTCTCCCTCGGCCGCCTCGCTCCTGACGTCGAGCCCGGCGAGCTCATGGCCCGGATGTCGGGGCTCACGAGCTTCTCGATCCCGTTCAACATCACGGGCCAGCCCGCGATCTCCCTCCCGCTGCACTGGGGCGACGACGGCCTGCCCATCGGTGTGCAGCTCGTCGCGGCGCCGGGACGTGAAGACGTGCTCCTCCGCCTCGCCGCACAGCTCGAGGACGCGCGCCCGTGGACCGACCGGCGACCCCCCGTCGCGGCGTGATCGGCATCGGACCCGACGCATGAGCACCGACGTCACCTTCCGCGACGCCGAGCTGCGGAGCCGTCCGCTCAAGATCGTCAACCGGGTCGGGGCAACCCTTCGCCGGGCCGGTCTCGACCGTCCCGCGCTGACGCCCGAGGCGATCCTGGCCAAGGCGGCCAAGAAGGCGGGCTCCGACGATCTCGGCGCCGACTCCTACCGCGACGGCCTCGATCACTACCTCGACTCGGCACGGAACGAGGCCGAGCTCACCACGTTCGGACGCATCCTCGTGTCGACGATGCTGACGGGCGCGCTGGCGAACCGCATCCAGCTGCACCGCTGGGCCGACGAGCACCCCGCGGTCCACCACGAGCGCATCGAGGCGCCGTGGATCATCGTGGGCCTGCCGCGCACGGGAACGACCCTCCTGTCCATCCTCCTCGGCCTCGACCCGACCTCACGGCCCTTGCTCGGATGGGAGGCCGCGGCGCCGGTGCCGCCCCCGACCCTCGACTCGGCCGCCGAGGATCCTCGGATCGCCGAGACGGCCAAGGGATTGGCGCAGCTCGACAAGCTGAACCCCGCCCTCCCGGCGATGCATCCGATGGGGGCGACCCTCGCGCAGGAGTGCGTCGCGCTGTTCATGTACGAGCTGCGGACCGTCGGCATGGAGACCCAGGCGCTCGTGCCCTCGTACGGCCGTTGGCTCGAGCACGCCGACATGACACCGGCGTACGAGCAGCACTCCCTGGCGCTCAAGACGCTGCAGTCCCGCTATCCGACGCAGCGCTGGGTGCTGAAGTCGCCGAACCACCTCTGGTGCCTGCCGACGATGCTCGCCACGTATCCGGACGCGCGCGTCATCTGGACCCACCGCGCGCCCGGTCCGGTGCTCACCTCGCTCGCGAGCTTGGTGAACGGCATCCAGCGACCGCTCACGTCGCGGTCTGACCCGCGTCCGGCCGCCGAGGAGTGGAAGCACAAGATCCACCACGCGCTCTCCACCGCGACCGCGTTCGACGAGTCGGCGCCGAGCGGCTGGTGCCAGCACCTGCGCTACGACGCGCTGGTCGACGACCCGATCGGCGCGGTGCGCGCGTTGTACGCGGCCCACGGCGAGGAGATCGGCGACCTGCACGACCGGCGCATGCGGACCTGGCTCGAGCAGCGTCCCCAGGACGCCTTCGGGCGGCACCGGTACGACCCGGCCGACTTCGGGTGGTCCTACGACGGCCTGGCCGAGGAGTTCGCCGACTACCGGACCCGCTTCGACGTCGGGACCACCTGAACGGCCGGCCGCGCACCCCGGTACGCTCCGGCCATGCCGGACGAGAGCCAGGGCCACGAGCAGTTCGTCGAGCCATCGCGCGACGAGATCCCGAAGATCAGCGCCGACCACGTGCAGGCGATGGAGTCCACCGATGACGACGCCGCGTGGGTCATCGCGGGCATGCACCACGTCGTCGTCCGCACCATCGGCCGCAAGAGTGGGAACGAGCACAAGGTCGCGCTGCCCTTCTGGCGCGACGCCGAAGGCCACCGTGTCGTGGTCGCGTCGTTCGCCGGCGCGCCCGACCATCCGGCGTGGTACCTCAACCTCGCCGACCGCGACGCGAACCCCGAGATCCGCATCCGGGTGCAGGACGGGCTGTTCTGGGCCGACGCGCGGGTCCTCGACGGCGACGAGTACACCGACACCTGGGCCGGCCTCACCGCCGACCGGCCCTATTACGACGACTACCAGAGGCGCACCGACCGGCGGATCCCGCTCGTGCGGCTGGTCGAGCTGCGGCCCGCCTGACGCCCGCCGTGGCCCGCGCGACGCCGCGGCAGGCGGCGGGACCCCGCAACCCGTTCCTCGCTGACAGCCAGTACGCGATCGCGCACGGGCGCTGTGACCAGCAGGACAACGCTCCTGTGACCGGCCCGTCGGGTCCCACCCGCGTCCTCGACGACGGCGACCGCCAGTATGCGTGGCTCGGCCCAGGCCACTTCGGCGGCATGACGTCGTCGCCCTATCCCGATGGACGGCGGGTGATCTGGAGCAACGGGCGGGAGACGATCGCCAAGCTCGACTACGACACCCTCGAGGTGCTGGCCACCCTCGCCGTGAACGATGCCGTACCGACACCGGTCGCCGAGCTCGAGTCGATGGTGGCCGGGCTCGACGACCTTCGCGACGGCGCGGCCATCGAGCACGCGATCGGACTGGCGATGCGGTTCATGACCGGTCTCGACGGCGTGTACGCGCTCGTCGACGTCGACAACACGCTCTTCCTCGGGCGGCGCACGCATGCCGCCGCCTACGTCGAGGCGGATCGCGCGGAGCCCGCCTCTGCGATCGTGGAGCGCGGTCGCTGGGAGAAGCCGGACCACATCGGCGGCTCCTTCGTCGGCGTGAACCTCACGTTCGACGGCCGACTCGTGCTGACGACGGACGAGGGATGGGTCGTCTGTCTGGCACGGGACTTCTCCGACTACGCGGCGATCCAGCTCCCGGGCGCGGCCGAGCACGCTGCCGCGTACTGCGCCCGCATGGAGGCTGAACGCGGGAACACCGGGTACGGCTGGGTCCGGACGAGCTGCTGCGTCGACGACGCGGGCGGTATCTACGTGAGCTCCGTCGACCACACGCACAAGGTCGTGTGGACCGGATCGCGGTTGTCGCTCGACCCCGACGACGGCGCGTGGAGCGCCGAGTACCGCAACGGTGCCGGGTTCGGCTCGGGGACGACACCTTCGTTGATGGGCTTCGGCGACGAGGACCGCTTCGTCGTCATCGGCGACGGCGACGGCGTCGTCAACATCACGCTGCTGTGGCGCGACGAGATCCCCGACGACTGGGAGCAGCTCCCCGACGCGCCGTCGCGGCGCATCGCCGGTCTCGGCCCCGCGCACATGGGCGACCCCACCCGCACCGCGATCCAGACCGAGCAGTCGATCACGGTGAGTGGATACGGCGCGATGACGGTCAACAACGAGCCGGCGACCGTCCCCGCGGGCTTCCCCGCGCAGGGCGAACGGTTGCTCGTCTTCTTCCTCGGCCACGACCCGGCCTACACCCCCCACGGCCTCCACAAGTACGAGTGGGACCCGGATACGCGCACGTTGCGCGAGGCATGGGTGAACACCGACGTGTCCTCGCCCAACTCGGTCCCGTTCGTGAGCCAGGGCGCTGATCTCGTCTACACGTGCGGTGCGCGCGACCGGCAGTGGACCATCGAGGCGCTCGACTGGACCACGGGCGAGTCGGCGTTCCACTTCGTGCTGGGCGACTCGCGGTTCAACACGCTGGGCGGAGGCGTCACCCTCGACGAGGACGGTCGCCTGCTGTTCGGCACGATCTTCGGGAAGGCGCGGGTGCTGCGATGAGCATCTTCTCGGTCCGCGACGTCGACGGTGTCGCGCTCGTCACCATCGACCGTCCGCCGGCGAACGCGATGGACCCGTCGTTCATCGCGTCCGGACTCGAGATGCTCGAGCACCTCGGCGCGTCGACGCCCGACGCGGTGGTCCTCACCGGGACGGACCGCTTCTTCTCGGCCGGTGCCGACCTCAGGGTCGTCCCCTCGTTGTCGCCCGACGACCAGGCGAACATGGCCCGCGAGATCAACGCCCTCTTCTCGGGCTGGTTCACGCTGGCGCGACCCGTCGTCTCGGCGGTGAACGGCCACGCGGTGGCAGGAGGCCTGGTGCTCGCGCTCTGTGGCGATGCGCGCGTGGGCCCGACCACCGGCCGGTTCGGGCTGACCGAGGTTGCGGCGGGGATCCCGTTCCCGTCGGCAGCCATGGCCGTCGTCCGGTCCGAGCTCAGCATGCCGGCGCTGCGCCGCCTCACCCTCCGAGCCGAGCTCTTCGACGCCGCGACCGCGACGGCGCTGGGCATCTTCGACGAGACCGTCGCCGACGAGTCGGTCGTCGACCGGGCCGTCGCGCTGGCCCGCGAGATGGGCGCACTCCCCGCGAACGCCTACGGCGTCGTGAAGGCACAGCTGCGCGCCGCCGCGCTCGACGTGGAGCGAGGCCGCTTCGGTGGCGCCGAGGCGGCCGCGTGGGTGACCGGCGAGTCCGGATCGGCGGCCGGCCGGATCCTCGACCGCGAGTGAGCTTCCGTCAGCGCGTGGGGAGCTTGCGCACCGGATCGCCGGTCGCCACGGTGCCGCCCTCGACCACGAACGCGTTCACCCCGCGCAGGCGGAGGTCGAGTCCGACGCCGGTGTTCACGAACCGGGCCGCGTCGCGACCGAACCGATCGACGAACTTCGCGCAACCGGTGTGCGGTGCCGCCGAGATCTCGACCACCGCCGAACCGATCGTGAGCCGCGACCCCGCCGGCAGGTTGGCGACGCCCACGTCGAGATCCACGTAGAGCTGGTCACCGGCGAGCGGCCAGCGATCTCTGGTGCCGGCGACAAGGTCGGCGAACCGAGCGTTCATGAGCGTGAGCTGGCGGTCGGGGTGGGCCGCGCCGTCGGGTCCGGTGCGGCTGCCCCGCTCGAGCCAGCAGTCCCCCACGAGCCCCACTGCGGTGTCGAGCGTCCCTTCCGTGAGGACGACCCGCTCGCCGGGCGCCGGGCGGGCGACGATCAGCGCCACCGAGCCGCCGTCGCCGGGCGCGCCCCGCACGCGCCCCATGCCCGCCTCGATCTCGGCGATCGTCCGCGGGGTCGTCGCTTGCTTCCCCATCGGGTGATTCTGCCCCGTCGGGCGCGGTGGAGCCCGCGAGTTCCCTAGGATCATGCGCATCGCTCGGGGCCGCTGCGCCCCGGAGAGGGAGCACCCGTGGCCGACCGCGACATGAAGGCACTCACCGACGACATCGAG
Source organism: Acidimicrobiia bacterium (assembly GCA_046484625.1). Taxonomy (GTDB): domain Bacteria; phylum Actinomycetota; class Acidimicrobiia; order IMCC26256; family PALSA-555; genus DASUAO01. The sequence continues at coordinate 32,273 of JAWOIO010000036.1, read as the reverse complement.
ACGCCGGTGTTCGAGACGACCGCGTTCACCACCCCGCCACCGCTCGCGGAGGCGACGGTCGCGATCGTCACGTCTGCGTCGCTCCACCACCCCGAGCAGGACGACTTCGCGCCCGTCGACACGGGCTACCGGGTCCTCGACGGACACCGGCGCGACTACGTCACCGGCCACTGGAGCCCGAACTTCGACGCGGTGGGATTCGCCTACGACATCAACACGGTGTTCCCGATCGACCGGCTCGACGAGCTGGCCGCGCGCGGGGTGATCGGTCGCGTCTCCGACCAGCACCTCGCGTATGCCGGCAACCAGTTCGACCTCGCCGGCGTGCGGATGGACAGTGGCCCGGCCGGCGGGAGGTGGCTGAAGGAGCAGGGCGTCGACGTCGTGCTGCTCACCCCCGTCTGACCGCTCTGCACGCGTACCGTGAGTACGCTCGCCCACGTCTTCGAGGCCGAAGGGCTTGCGACCGTCGCGCTCGGCTCGATGCGCAAGCAGATCGAGAACACCGCGCCACCGCGCGGCCTCTGGTGCGACTTCCCGCTCGGCCGCCCGCTCGGCAAGCCCGGCGATCCCGAGTTCCAGCACCGGGTACTGGCCCACGCCTTCTCACTGCTCGACGCGACCGAGCCCGTCTTCGAGGTGTTCCCGGAGTCGATCGCCGACGACGGCGCCGAGGTCGCGGCGTGCACGTTGCCACCCCGACACGACCCCGACGCCCACCCGGCGATCGACGAGGCGCGCGGGATCCGCAACGCGTACGACCGAGCCGTCGCGCAGTATGGCAACCACATGGGCGCAGGCCGGGTCGTCGAAGCTGACGACATCCCGGACGCGATCGAGTCGCTCGTCCGGATCATCGACGGCACCCCGTGGAAGGAGGCCGGCATCCCCGGCATCCCCGCACGGGTCTGTCAGGACATCCGCGGCTACTACGAGACCGCGGCGCTGGGCCTCTCGGAGCACGCCCCGAGCGCCTGGGCGGGGACGCGTTGGTTCCTCGACCACACCGAGGCCGGCAAGGTCGTCCTCGAGGCCCGCGCGGTCATGCGCGACACCGGGGCCAGCCAGATGATGTGGTTCTACATGGCCCCCGGCGACCACTGAGCCCTGCCGCACCGAGGCCCACGGGTCGAGCCCATCGAGGCGATGTTGTGGGTGAGGCTGGTGGTGTCTAGCCTGGTCGACTCATGTTCCCTCGGATCGTGGTCTTCGTCGCGCTCTTCGTGGGCATGGGGCTTGTCGCTGCTCCCATCCCGCCCGCCCACGCGCAGGTCGACCCGTTCGACGCCGAGATCGAGCAGGCCCGCCAGCAGGTCCAGGAGGCCCAATCGGCGGCGCACGCGTCGGCTGCCGAGCTGGCCGCGACGCAGGCCCGCCAGGTCGAGCTGACCGCGCAGGTCGCCCAGGTGCAGGCGAGCATCGCGGAGCTCCTGGTCCGGATCCCCGCGCTCGAGGCCGAGACCCGCCAGCTTCGCCGCACCGTCCGAGAGCGCGCGGCAGCCGTGTACTCCTCGGGCGGTCCGGCTGCGATCTACGGGCCGATCAGCTTCGACCCGAACCTGGCGCAGGCGCGGCGCCGGGTGCTCGCCGACGCAGCAGCCAAGCGCGACGCCGACACGATCGCGCAGCTGAAGGCGACCACGGCCGAGCTGCGGGCGACCCAGGAGCAGCTCACCGCCCAGCAGGTCGCGCTCGCCCAGCAGCAGGCCGACCTGGCGGCACTGGAGACACGGCTCCAGTCCCAGCAGACCGAGCTCGCCGAGCGGGTGGCGATCGCGAACGCGGCCCTCGAGCGGGCCACCGCGATCGGGGCGCTCCGCGCCCGCGGTGAGCCGGTGCTCGGGCCGACGATCCTCACCGGCGCGCAGATGGCCGCGTGGATCAAGGCCAAGGGCTACAAGACCCGGATCGAGACGAGCATCGAGGACCTGGCGAACACGTTCGTCGAGGAGGGACAGGCCGAGGGCGTACGCGGCGACCTCGCGTTCGCGCAGGCGGTCGTGGAGACGGCAGGGTTCAACGCATCCCCGTCGAACAACTACGCGGGGATGGGCTGGTGCGACAGCTGTTCGAACGGGCGCCGGTTCCCGACGCCGCGCGACGGCATCCGGGCCCAGATCCAGCACCTGAAGAACTACGCCGACCCGACCTCGCGTGCGTCGGGCCTCGCGAACCCGCCGTCGCCGTATTGGTACGGGAGCGACCCGGCCACCGCGGCCCGGAACTTCGACACCTTCTTCGCCAAGGGCTGGGCCCCGACGTGGGTCGACATGGGGAACGGGAACTGGGCGACGGCGAAGCACTACTCCGCCGCGGTCCTGAACGTCTACGCCGACCTCGTCGCCTTCGCTCGCACCGGCACCGTCTGATCGCGCCCCCCGCCCCGTTCCCGTGACCGATCCCGCCCCCCGCCCCGTTCCCGTGACCGAATGCGCCCCCCCGTAGGCGCGAAACGTCACGAGTTCTGGGAGAGGGCGGGTCCCGTCACGAGAACGGGGTCGTCCCGCCGCCCGACCGCTCGCACATCGACCCGGTGGTCGGCGAATGGTGTGACGATCTCGGCCACGCGCCGGCCGTCCCCCGCGACGAGCACATACTCCTGGTTGCGGAGGTGGGAGACCTCGCCGACCTTCGCCCCGTTGGGGTCGTGGATCCCGATCTGGGCGCCGACGTAGCGCTTCGAGTCGAACGCGAGCGCGACGACATCGCCGTGCGCCGCGCACGCCGCGACCAGATCCGCCAGCGGGATCCACGACTCGTCGTTGTAGGAGAGGACGAGGACGTCGCAGTCCACATCGGCGACGACCCGGCGCAACGCGTCGGGCATCGCACGCTTCGCGTTGAAGACGCTCTTGGTCGCGGCGTCGCGGCTGTCGACCCGTTTGCACGCGACCCCGTAGTGGTCGGGACGGTCCCAGCGGACGAGGGTCTCCCACACGTGGTAGTTCGTGAAGTACCGGTGCTGGTTGTACGGCGGGTCGAGGTAGGCGAGGTCGAAGCGACCCAGCGTCGACGCCGTCTCGACCGCATCGGCCTGGACCGCGACGCCACCGCCGGCCAGGAGATCGGGTACCCGCAGCTCGAGGTCGTTGCCCGACCGCGCCGCCCACCGTTTCAGGTAGGCCATCTGGACCCCGGTCGTGGAGTCGACCCGGTCGGCCGCCTCGATCAGGCTCGTGAGCAGCACGGGGAAGAGCGGATGCTCCCGGTACTCGGCATCGAGGTGGTCGCGGATCGCGTCGATGCGCGCTCCGTTCTTCGGCTGGAGGAAGCGCGACCGCTCGCAGAACGTCTCGGTGAAGTACCCGGGACGGCCCGGGAGGGCGTTCAGCGCGTCGACGGCGGCGGCGAGCTCGGCCCGGTCGACCACCTCGCCGTCGGTCGCGATGTAGCACTCCGCGAAGACCCGTGCGTAGCTCGCCGAGTCGAGCGCGGTGACGTGTGCCCCCCGGCGCTTGAACTCCTGCGCGACGCGTGTCGTCCCACAGAACAGGTCGAGGGCGGTCCCGGCCCCGGAGCGGTCGAGGATCTCCCCCAGCACCGGGACGAGCCGGCGCTTCGACCCCAGGTACTTGATCACGTCTGCATCATCGCCGCGCCGACGAGTTCATCCGCGGAACCAGCGCGCTCGGAGGGATTCGAACCCCCAACCTTCTGATCCGTAGTCAGATGCTCTATCCATTGAGCTACGAGCGCCGGGGGAGCAAGTGTACGCGCCTCCGCCCGATTCGCCGGAGCCCGCAGAAATCGGATCGCCGTCCTCGCCGTGCTGCATAGCCTGCTTGGATGGATCGACACCGCGCGGGCATCGGGTACGGCCTGACCGCCTATGTGCTCTGGGGTCTCTCGACCCTCTACTGGCACGAGATGACCGGGCTCGACGCGTTCGGGCTCATCGGGCACCGGGTGGTCTGGGCGATCCTCGTCCTCGGGACTGTCCTGCTCGTGACCCACCACACTGCGGAGATCCGAGCCGCGCTCCGGAACCGGGCCCTGCTGTGGCGCGCCGCGCTCGCCGCGCTCATGATTGGCGCCAACTGGACCGCCTACGTGTGGGCGGTGACCCACGACAACGTGGTCGAGACCGCGCTGGGGTACTTCATCGCCCCGCTCGGCACCGTCGCGCTGGGGGTGTTCGTGCTGCGCGAGCACTTGCGGAACGCGCAGCGGGTGGCGATCGCGCTCGCCAGCGCGGCCGTGTTGGTGCTCGCCGCGGGCTACGGCGAGGTCCCGTGGCTCGCCCTCGTGATCGCCGTGAGCTGGTCGAGCTACAACCTGCTGAAGAAGACGGTGACGCTCGGCCCCCGCTCGAGCCTGCTCCTCGAGCTCGCCATGCTCCTCCCGGCCGCGCTCATCGTCGTCGCGGCGACGAACATCGCCGGGCACGAGGTCGTCACGGAGGCGAGCACCCTCCAGTTGGTGCTCGTCCCCCTGTCGGGTGTGGTCACCGTCGTCCCGCTCCTGCTGTTCGCGGCCGCGGCGCACCGGGTGCCGCTCACCACCCTCGGCCCGCTCCAGTACACCGTGCCGGCCATGAACTTCGTGCTCGGCGTCGTTCTCTACGACGAGGCGATGCCCGCCTGGAGACTCGCGGGCTTCCTGCTCGTATGGGTAGCCCTGGCCGTGTTCACGGTCGACGGCATCCGCGCGAGCCGCGCTGGTCGACCGTTGCCCTCACCCGAGCTCGAGGCCGTGCCGCTCGAGGGGTGACCGGCGGGCGAACGCCGGTAGGGTGTCACCCTTTCCGCACCTCCCGTTCGAGAGGAACACCATGGCGATCAGCGTGGGCGACGACGCGCCCGACTTCACCCTCAAGGACCAGGGCGGCAACGAGATCTCGTTGTCGTCGTTCCGGGGCGAGCAGAACGTCGTGCTCGTCTTCTACCCGTTCACCTTCAGCGGGATCTGCACCGACGAGCTCTGCGAGCTGCGCGACGACCCATCGACCTTCGCGACCGCGGGTGCCCAGCTCATCGCCGTCTCCTGCAACGCCCGTCATGCCCAGGCCGCGTGGGCCGAGCGGGAGGGCTACGACTTCCCGGTGCTCACCGACTTCTGGCCCCACGGTGAGGTCGCCAAGGCCTACGGCGTGTTCAACGACGCACTGGGCTGCGCGAACCGTGCGACGTTCGTGATCGACAAGGACGGCAAGGTCGCGGCGACGTTCGCGACCGCCGACCTCACGACCCCGCGCCAACGCGCCGACTACGAGGCGGCGCTCGCGACCCTCGGATAGACGGAGGGCGTCTCACCGCGCGCTCTTCGGGTGAGCGACGCATCCCGGGGTACGGGGGGCCCGTCGGGTCAGGCGTCGGGGCGGATCGGGACGCGAGCGGCGGTGACCAGCTCGGCCAAGGCGTCGCGCATCGCGTCGGCGAGCCCCTCGACGGGCGGTGCGACGTCGGGGCAGGTGACGATCCCGATGTCGACATCGGGCCCGCAGGTCGCGACCGTGATGTTCAGCGCGGCGCCGTCGAAGATGGGCCCCAGCGGATAGAGGCCGACGAGGCGGGCCCCGCCGAAGTACACGTCGACGGGCGGGCCGGGCACGTTCGAGATCACCAGGTTCACCGCGGGTGGGAGACGGCTTGCGAGCCCGAGGTCCGAGTAGGCCCGGAACAGCAACCCGACCACGTTCCAGGGCGCCGCATCGGCGATCCGCCCGAGCGTGTGCTGACCCACGTCGGTGTGGGTCGCCTTCGCGTCGTGCATCTCGCGACGGAGCGCGTCGAGACGATCCTGCGGATCGGACAGGTGCGTGGGCAGCGTCGCGAACATCACCGACACCTGGTTCCCGGTGAGGTGGCCTCCGTCGCCCTTCACCGCAACGGGGACGGACGCCACGAGCGGTCGATCCGGCAGGTCACCGGACGCGAGCAACCACCTCCGGAGGCCACCGGCGCAGATGGCCATCACGACGTCGTTCACCTTCAGCTCGAAGGTGTCGGCGACCTCGCGCACGTCGGCCAACGAGACCGTCGTGAGCGCGACCGCACGCTCGGCAGTGATCGACCCGCTGAGCGGCGTGCGCGGAGCTTGCAGCGGCAACGTCACCGAGCGACCCGCATCGCGCAGCGCCCGTACGAACCCGATCGCGGCGCTCGGCATCTGGGAGATCGTCCTCGCGGCGGCAACCGGCGTCCGCCCCACCGCGCGCAGCGCCTGTCCGACCCCGAGACCAGGGAGGAGCGAGCCGGGACCAGAGGTCCCTTCGCTGTCGTCGGGACCCTCGGGTGCGAGGTCGAAGAGCGCACCCAGGATCCCGACCGCCGCGGAGCCGTCCATGATGCTGTGGTGCACCTTGGCGACGACGCCGACCCGCCCCTCGCCCAGGTCCTCGATGACGTCCATCTGCCACAGCGGGCGGTCGCGGGGGAGTGGGAAACGCGCGGTCTCCGCGGCCAGCTGGGCCAGGGCCGCCAGACCGCTGACCCCGGGAACCGAGGCGACGCGCACGTGCGAGTTCACATCGACGGCCTTGTCGAGCACCCAGTGCGGAACGGAGAGCACGCCGCGCACGTCGACGACTCGGCGCCGGAAGGCCTCCACCCGGTCGAGTCGCTGGGAGATCACCCTGCGCAGGGTGGCGACGCCGAAGTCGGGTCCTGCGGTGGTCGAGTCGAGCACGATCACGCCCACGATGTGCCACGGGGTGCTACGGGTCTCGTTGTGCAGGAAGGCCGCGTCGATACCGCGTACCCGACGGGGTCGAGCAGTCCTTGGCGCGTCGCTCACACCTGTGATGGTACGGGTGGACGCGGCGTTCGCCAATGCCGGACCGAGTGCCCGCGAGACGGCGACGTGACGGGGCCTACGCTGCGGCGATGCCGACCCCGCCTGCCGCTCGGCGGACCGCGATCACGCTCGGGTTCGCCGTCACGGTGTTCGGGGTCTCGTTCGGGGTCATCGCAACGGGCGCCGGGCTCTCCGCGCCGATGGCGTGCGCGATGTCGTTGTTCGTGTTCACCGGTGCGACCCAGTTCGCCGCCGTCGGGGTGCTCGCGTCCGGGGGGTCCCCGATCGCGGCCATCGGGAGCGGCCTGTTCCTGGGGATCCGCCACATCGGGTACGGGCTCGCGCTGCGGCGCAAGCTCGCTCCCGGTCGCCTCCACCGGCTGCTCGCGGCGCAGTTCCTCATCGACGAGTCCACGCTCCTCGCGCTGACCGAGCCGGACGACCAGGCGGCGTCGGCCGCGTTCTGGTGGGGTGGACTGTCGGTCTTCGTCGGCTGGAACGTCGGCACGCTGTTGGGCGCGCTGCTCGGCGACGCGATCGGCGACCCCGCCACGTACGGGTTGGACGCGGTGTTCCCGGCCGCGTTCCTCGCGCTGCTCGTCCCGCTCCTGCGGCGCCGTGACGGGCGCTCCGTCGCGATTGCCGGTGCACTGATCGCGCTCGTGCTCGTGCCGTTCACGCCCGCGGGCATCCCGGTCATCGTCGCGTCGGTGGGGGTGCTCACCGCACTCGCTGTCCGCGACCCCGAGCCTCCACCGCCACCGGAGCTCCCGGCATGACCTGGGGCTGGCCGGCGCTCGCGGGTCTCGTCGTGGGGTCTTACCTCCTGAAGTCCTTGGGCCTCGTCGTGCTCGGCGATCGTCAGGTGTCGCCGCGCATCGAGGAGCTGCTCGGGCTCCTCCCGGCCGCGCTCTTCGGTGCGCTCATCGTCGTCTCCACGTTCGCGGACGAGGGCACGCTCGTCATCGACGCGCGTGCCGCGGGACTCGCGGCCGCGGCGATCGCGGTGTGGCGACGCGCGAGCGTCGTCGTGGTGATCGTCGCAGCAGCCGCGACCACTGCTGCGGTCCGCGCGCTCTCGTGAGCCGGGCGCACGTTCGAGCCGCGTCAGTCGCCCGTGGAGATGTCGATCGAATAGGCGTCGTAGACCAGCTCCGCGCCGCGGTGACGGTGCGCGAGCAGTCGTCCGATCAGCTCGATGCCCTCGTCGCGAACCCCCTCGACCTCGGCGTCGCTCTGCAGGTCGTCGAGTCGAGCCGCGAGTGCCTCCGTCGCCGCGATCAACGGGGCGTGCTCCGATCGCAGCCGATCCACCGCAGGGATGAGGTGCGGCGCGTGGTCACGCACCTCGGCGAAAAGGCCCTCGTCACCCTCGGTGCCGGAGACATGGGCGTCCAGGACCTCGCGCAGGTGCGCGACGGGAACCCGCGCCGCGGCTGTCCATCCCGCCACGTCGTCACCCGCAGGAGTGCAGAGCGCCTGCTCGAGCTCGAGGAGCGCGTCGTAGAACGAATCGCGACGCACTCGCACGGCGTCGAGCACCTCACGGTTCCTGGCCTGCACATCGGACATGACGTGATTCCATCAGGGATCGGGGCGGGCGGGAAAGGGCCTTCCTACCCGATTTGGCGTCGCCAGGGGGTGCTGGGTGACGGTTGCCCGACGCCAGAGCGGTATGCGGTCAACTGGTCCGCGCCGCAGGACGCCCGGATCGCCACACTTGGGACCGTGCTCCAGGTCCGAGTCGTCTCCCCCACCCACCTCACCGACCAGGTCATCACGCATCTGCGAGGCGAGCACGGGGCGACGAACATCACGGTCCACGCGGGCGCAGCCCTCGAGCCGAGCGGCGACCTGGTCGTCGTCGACATCGCCCGTGAGCGGGGCAATGCCGTCGTCGAGGACCTCGTCGCCCTCGAGCTCGACCGGCTCGGCTCGATCAGTGTCCTCACGCTCGAGGCGAGCACGTCGCTCGGCGCGCGGCACGCCGAGGACGCAGCCATCGGCCACGAGCTCGACGCGATCCTCTGGGAGGCCCTCGAGGAGAACTCGCGTTCGGACGCGGGCGGCTCGGTGACGTTCGCGGCCCTCATGGTGCTTGCGGCACTCATCGCATGTGTCGGCGTGCTCCTCGACTCGCCGGTCCTCATCATCGGGGCCATGATCGTCGGTCCGGAGTACGGTCCGATCACCTCGTTGTCGGTCGCGCTCTACCGCCGCCGCCCGTACGCGCTCGCAGCAGCCGCGACCCTCGCCTGGGGTCTCGCCGCCGCGGTCGCCACGTCCGCGCTGGCAACCGTCGTGTTCCGGGCGGTCGGGGAGGTGCCCGACGGCTACCAGCCCTCGGAGCGGTTCTTCACCGCGTTCGTCACGACGCCGAACGTGTTCTCGGTCGTCGTCGCCCTGGCAGCCGGGGTCGCCGGAACGATCGCCCTCGCGCAAGGCCGCCAGGCCGCGCTCGCGGGTGTCCTCGTCTCAGTGGCGACGATCCCGGCGGCGGCCGCACTCGGGGTCGACATCGTGTTCGCGAGCTGGTCGGACGCGGGCGGCGCGGCGGCCCAGCTCGGGCTCAACGTGGCCGCGATCATCGCCGCGTCGATCTGCACCCTTGCGGTGCACGACCGGACCTGGCGTCGCGTGGATCGCGCGAACACACCGATCAGGACCTGACGACCGCCTCGACCCCGAGTGGCCCGAGCTCGACGTAGGCGTTGTCCTCCGAGTAACGGCGCCCCTGGACGTTGAGGAGGCACACGGGCTCGTCGCCGATCGGGAACGGGCCCCAGTGCCACGTCCCGGCGTGGAGGACGAAGACGTCCTGGGGTGCGAGGCGGAACGCTCGGATCTCCCCGACATCGTCGGCGGCGGCGAACGCGAGCGATGCCGGAGCAACGGCCACGACCGCCGCGCAGTTGAGCGGCATCAATGCCTGGGTGTGGGTCCGGTGGCGGTAGAGGCGCGCGCACACCGGACCGTCGTCGGTGTGCTCCACCTCGTCGGAAGCGTGGGTGATGACGTTGAGGTGAGGGTCGGCCCAGGCGAAGGAGAGTGTGTGGTCGCCGTCGGCGGGATCGGTGTCGAGCACCGGGAGCCAGCCGAAGGGCGCCCACGTCTCGGGTGTGAGCGGGGCGGCCTCCACGACGATGCGGCGGGCGGTGCTCATCGCGCCAGGATGCCAGATCGCTACATTGGCGGCCGGGCGCCGGAACGCCCTGCGGATGCGCCAGGGAGACGAGCGATGGATGTGCGTTCGATCGAGGACGTCGAGCCGGTCGTCGAGCACAACGGCACCGTTCCGGTGTGGTGGCTCATCTCGCCGCGTGAGATGCATGACATCACCGTCGGCGGCCACCTCGAGCTGGTGAGCGAGTTCGAGGTGGCGGGCGGCGGGCTCGTCGACCCGCACTCTCACCCCACCCACGAGTTCTATTACGTCACGTCCGGTCGCGGCCTGATGACGATCGACGGCGAGGAGCGTGAGATCGCGCAGGGCGACCTCGTGCACATCCCCCCGAACCTGGTCCACAGCCTCCGGCCGCTCAGCGCCAACGCGCCGATCCACTGCTTCTGCTTCGCGGTCGGGGTCCCCGACGCCGGCGTCGTCGACTACACCTCGCACTGACGCGCTCCGATGGCGCGCGTCCTCGTCACCCGGCGTCTCCCCGACGGCGGCACCGACCCGCTGTCGGCCGCCGGGCACGAGATCGTTGCCCGTGACGACGACCGTGCCTTTACCACCGACGAGCTGCGCGCTGCAGTGCGCGACGTCGACGCGATCGTGTCGCTGCTGACCGATCGCATCGACGCGTCCGTCATCGAGCACGGCGCCCCCCGGCTGAAGGTCGTCGCGAACGTCGCGGTGGGCTACGACAACGTCGACGTCGCCGCGGCGACCGCGGCCGGCGTCGCGGTGTGCAACACGCCCGGCGTCCTCGACGAGACGACCGCCGACCTCGCCTTCCTCCTCGTCCTCGCCGCGGCCCGACTGGCCTCCGTAGCCGAGGCCGACCTGCGGAACGAACGGTGGCACGGATGGGGGATCAACCAGTACCTGGGGCACGACGTGCACGGGGCGACGCTGGGGCTGGTGGGGTACGGGCGCATCGGCCGCGCCGTCGCACGGCGCGCCGCCGGGTTCGACATGCACGTCCTGCACCACAGCCGGACCGACACCGGCGAGTCGGGATGGCGTGCCGACCTCGACGCCATGCTGGGCGAGTCGGATGTCGTGTCGCTGCACGTCCCACTCACCGACGCGACGCACCACCTCTTCGACGCTGACCGGCTCGCGCGGATGCGGCCGGGATCGGTGCTCGTGAACACCGCGCGGGGTCCGGTCGTCGACGAGGAGGCCTTGGCTGCCGCGCTCGAGGACGGCCATCTGTTCGCCGCGGGGCTCGACGTCTTCGAGCAGGAGCCCGAGGTCCATCCCCGTCTGCTCGCCGCGCCGCGCGCCGTGCTGCTCCCCCACATCGGGTCGGCCTCGACGGCGACGCGGACCCGCATGGCGCGCCTCGCATGCGAGGGCGCCGTCGCCGTGCTCGCGGGCGAGCGGCCCCCGAACCTCGTGACCCCGTAAGGGTTGCCGACCTCAGACCTCGACGCGGTCGAGCACCACCGTGGCGAGATCGACGAGCACCTCGTCGGTGACCTCCTCGTCGCCCAGGCAGACGGCAACCACGAGCGTGAGGTCGGCCTTGGCGTCGCGGACCACGAGCGTCGCCCCACACGTCGAGGTGCTCGAGAAGGTGGAGAAGCCGTCGCGGCGGCTCGCGTCGGTACCGACGCCGTCGACCTCCTCGCTGGTCGCGTTCTCGAGGAGGTTCTCGTAGGCAGGTGCGCTCGCGTACACCTCGAGCCCGATCCGGGGGGCCTCGATTCCGTCGTCGTCGGGTCCCTCGTACTCACACGCCCCGTTCGCGTCGGACACGTCGACGGGGGCCCCGACGAGGTCCTCCGCTTCGGGACCGGTCAGCAGCTCGTCGCAGTCGACCTCGGTCGGGAGAACTCCGCAGCGTCCGCCGAACGCGACGAACGCGCGCTCGGCCTTCGGTGTGGTGGACGCGCCCTCGAGGTCGAGGCCCGCGGCCGCCTTCCCGAACTTCTCGGCGGCGCGCTCGAGGGTCGCTTCGTCGATGTCGGCCGACGAGAGGAGGTCGTCCGGGTCGGACACGGTGAGGTCGGCGTCGCGGAGCGCCGCGATCTGGCGCTCGGTGAGCCCGAGGTCGTCGCGCAGGATCTCGGTGCCGCGTCCGAAGACCGCCGTCTGCTCCCGGAACGCCGCCCGCAACGCGCGGGGCGCCGAGCGGGCGAGCAGCCCGGTCGCGTCCTCGAGCCGAGGTGAGAGAACGAGGAGGAAGATGTCCTGGAGCTGCTGGGCGTCGAAGTCGCCTTCGCCGGAGCCCGGGCTCCCGGAGTCGGCGGCGTCGCCCTCACCGGACTCCGCGAGCCCTTGGGCGAAGGTGATCAGGAAGCTCAAGACGAACGTGGTCTCGAAGAAGTCGCGGAACGCCCCGCATGCCGCCTCCTCGTCGGCGGGCGCGGTGACCGCCCGTGCGCCGGCCGGGACGGCCGGGATCGACGCGAAGAGGCCGAGCGCCGCGATCAGGGCGACGACGAACGGGCGGAGGGCACGACTTGGGGTGGTCGTCGACATCGACGAACCCTACGCCCCGTCGATGCGGTCGGCGTCGAGGCCCAACAGCTCGAGCATCGTCTGACCGCCGCGGAGGGCGTCGAAGAGGCCGGTCTCCTTCGCCTCGCGGGCGCGGCCCGCGGCGAGCACATCCTCGACCCGATCCCCCGGGACGACCGTGACGCCGTCGACGTCGCCGATAACCCAGTCGCCCGCTGCGACCTCGACGCCCCCGACCGCGACCGGGCTGCCGATCCGGCCGGGGCGGTCCTTCGTGGCCCCCGGGAGCGCGATGCCGGTGGAGAAGACCGGGAAGCCGTGAGCCTCGAGCGCGGCGACGTCGCGGACGCACCCGTCGATGACGAGCCCGGTGAGGCCTCGGGCCTCGGCCGCGGTGGTGAGCACCTCGCCCCAGTAGCCGAGCTCCCGCTCGGACCCGACGTCGACCACCAGAGCGTGCCCGAGCGGTGCGCGCGCGACTGCCGCGTGGACAGCCAGGTTGTCGCCCGGCGTGCACTGCACCGGGAACGCGGGCGAGGCGAGCGTCGCGCCCGTCCACACCGGCCGCACCCGCGCGCGCATCGGGCGACCGCCGGACTCACCGAGGGTCGCCGAACCGAGGGCGAGCAGCGCCCGTTCCGTTGCGTGCATGGCGGAGGGAGAGGGATTTGAACCCTCGAGGAGGTTTGCACCCCCTACTCGCTTAGCAGGCGAGCACCTTCGGCCTCTCGGTCATCCCTCCGGGAGGAATCGAAGTCTACGCGTCGCGGTGCTCGGGTACCGTGGCCGCGTGGATCCGGTCGAAGCGCTCGAACGCATCGCCGACCTGATGCAGCGGGTGCGCAACGCGCGACCGAAGGTGCAGGCGTTCCGCCGCGCCGCCGACGCGATCCGCGACGTTCCCGTCGACGAGCTGCGCGCGCTCGCCGACGCGGGCCGACTGACCGAGCTCCCCGACATCGGGAAGAGCAGCGCGGCGGTGATCGTGGAGGCGCTCGCGGGGAAGACCCCCGAGTACCTCACGAAGCTCGACGGGTCGACCGCGCCGCCCACGGATCTCGCCGGCCCGGTGCGCGCCGCGCTGCGCGGCGATCTCCACCTCCACTCCGACTGGTCCGACGGTGGCGCCACGATCGATGCGATGGCCCGCGCCGCGGCCGAGCTCGGTCACGAGTACCTGGCCCTCACCGATCACTCGCCGCTCGTGCGCGTTGCGGGCGGGCTCGACGCCGAACGGCTCGCGGAGCAGCTCGACGTCGTCGCGGCCCTGAACGACGAGGTCGCCCCGTTCCGCATCCTGGCGGGCATGGAGGTCGACATCCGTGACGACGGCTCGCTCGACATGGACGACGAGCTGCTCGAGCGGCTCGACGTCGTGGTCGCGAGCGTGCACACCAAGCTCGACATGGAGTCGGGCGCGATGACCAAGCGCATGGTCACGGCGCTCGCAAACCCCCACGTCGACATCCTGGGCCACTGCACCGGCCGGCTCGTCGTCGGCCGCGGCCGCCCCGAGTCCACCTTCGACGCCGAGCTCGTGTTCGCGGCCGCCGCCCACCTCGACAAGGCGATCGAGGTGAACTGCCGGCCCGAGCGCCTCGACCCGCCCCGGCGTCTCCTCCGCATCGTCGAGGAGTCGGGGACCAGGATCGCCATCGACTCCGACGCCCACGCCACGTGGCAGCTCGACTGGCAGCCCTACGGCTGTCACCGGGTGGCCGAGGCCGGCCTCGACGTGGACCGGATCGTCAACGCCTGGCCGGTCGAGCGGCTCCTCGAATGGACCGCCGCGCACGCCGAAAGCGGATAGCGGTGGCGGGCGCCCCGTCGTACAACGGACGGGTGACCACCACCATTGCCCCCACGACCGTCGCCCCCACCGGACCCCCGACCGACGCCCAGGGCCGGACCCTCGTCGAGGCGGCCTGTGCCCGGATCGCCTCCATCGACGATCGGATCCCCACGACGGCCGAGATCGCCGACGCGCTCGACGTGTCGCCGGACTCGCTTCGACGCGCGTTCGTCCGCGTGCTCGGCGTCACCCCCCGTCAGTACGCCGACGCGCTGAGGCGGGAACGGCTCCGGGAGGGCTTGCGCGACGGCGACGAGGTCGCGCTCGCGCTGTTCAGCGCCGGGTACGGATCCACCAGCCGGCTCTACGAGTCGGCCCACGACCACCTCGGGATGACACCGGCGTCGTATCGCGCCGGTGGCGCGGGCGCGACCATCACCTACACGGTCGTGCCCAGCTCGCTCGGCGCGCTGCTCGTCGCCGCCACGGAGCGCGGCCTCTGCTCGGTGGCGCTCGGGGACGCTCCCTCGGAGCTCGTGGCTCGACTCGCCGGCGAGTTCCATGCGGCCGACCTGCACCGTGACGACGGAACCCTGCGCGACCTGGTCGAGGTCGTCCTCGACGGCATCGCCGGCGCGCTTCCCGCGCACGACCTGCCCCTCGACCTCAAGGGCACCGCGTTCCAGCGGCGCGTGTGGGAGGAGCTCCGACGGATCCCCGCGGGCCAGACGCGGACGTACGCGCAGGTCGCCGCGGCCATCGGCCACCCGAAGGCCGCGCGTGCCGTCGGGCGAGCATGCGCGACGAACCCCGCGCCGGTGGTCGTCCCGTGTCACCGGGTCGTTCCTGCGGCCGGCGGGCTCGGCAGCTACTCGATGGGCGTCGAACGCAAGCGGGCGCTCCTCGAGCGCGAGGGCGCGTCGGTCGCGGGCGGCGCGTCAGACGGCTCGTGAGATGACGACGCCCTCGTAGGGACCGAGCTCCATCCGGCCACGCACGCCCGCCCCCACCCGAGCCGGATCGGTCCCCACGAGGATCGTTCCCTCGACGTCGTGCGTCGCCGACGCGCCGGGACCGAGGTTGACCGCCACCAGGACGGCGTCGCCCCGCTGCCACACCCACAGAGAACCGTCGCACACGACCGTCCGGTACCCGCCGGTCCGCAGGTCGACGTGCTCCTTGCGCAGCGCGAGGAGCGCGCGCGTCAGCTGCAGCGTCGAGTCGGGGTCGTCGCGCTGGTCGGCCACGTTGCAGGCGTCGACGTCCCCGAACGGAAGCCACGGCTGGGTGCCGGCGCCGGTGAACCCGGCTCCCGGCCCGGCGGACCAGGGCATCGGGGTGCGCGCCGCGTCGCGGTCGAGGATCGGACGGAGGCGGATCGTGACGGGGTCGAGGAGCCGGTCATCGGGCACGTCGGTGTCCGGGAGCCCGATCTCGTCGCCGTAGTAGAGGACGGCGCTCCCCCGCAGGGTCAACAGCATGACGAGCGCGCAGCGGAAGGCGTCGACGTTGCCCGCAGCCCAGCGCGTGGGCCCGCGCGAGACATCGTGGTTGCTCCCGGTCCACACCGGCGTGCAGTCGCCGGGAAGCAGGCGCTCGGTCTCCTCGACCAGCGCGCACAGCGTCGCCGCCTCGAACGGCGCCTGGAGGAACGGGATGTTGAAGGCGAGCCCGAGCTCGTCCCCCGATCCGTAGTACGGGATGACCTCCTCGAGCCCGCCCACGAAGGTCTCACCGAGCAGCAGGCGCGGCGGGTCGTACCCGTCGGCGACGCCGCGCCAGTGCCGGTGCACGTCGTGCACCTCGGGCCGGTTCGAGTTGTAGACGGGCACCTGGCCCCGCAGACGGTCGAGGAGGAAGTCGTCGTCGCCGGCCGGAGGGTTGTCGCGCAGGTCGGCGTCCTTCACGATCATGTGCGCGACGTCGATGCGGAACCCGGCGACGCCGCGGTCGAACCAGTGCCGGAGGATCCGGTCGAACTCGTCGCGGACGTCCGGGTTCCACCAGTTCAGGTCGGCCTGGCTGTCGAGGAAGTTGTGCAGGTAGTACTGCGCGGGCTCGCCCGGGGCAGGCGAGGGGTCGAGCGTCCACGCGGGCCCGGCGAAGCTGCTGACCCAGTTGTTCGGGGGTCCGCCGTCGGGTGCGGGGTCGGCCCACACGTACCAGTCGCGGTGGGCCGACGTGCGCGAGGACCGGGCGTCGCGGAACCACTCGTGCTCGATGCTCGTGTGGTTCGGGACGAGGTCCAGCAGGATCTTGATCCCGGCCGTGTCCGCCGCGGCGATCAGCGCGTCGAGGTCGTCCTGGGTCCCGAGGTCGGGGTGCACGCCGAAGTAGTCAGCGACGTCGTAGCCCCAGTCGCCGTTCGGCGACGGGAACGTGGGCGAGAGCCAGATGCCGTCGACACCGAGCCATGCGAGATGGTCCAGGCGCGCCACAACGCCCTGGAGGTCGCCGATGCCGTCGCCGTTCGAGTCGGCGAACGACCGGACATAGATCTGGTACAGCACCGCATCGCGCCACCACTCGTGCACGCTGGGAGCGTAGAGAATCGGCGGAGGGGGTGGGATTCGAACCCACGGAGGCTTGCACCTCAGCGGTTTTCAAGACCGCGCCATTCGGCCGCTCTGGCACCCCTCCCGACGGCCAGGCTAGGTCGGCCGGATCAGCCAGCCCGCAGATCAGCCGGCCCGCGGCTCCACGCGGTCGAACCCCGTGATCGGGCGCAGGACCTCCGGCACCACGAACGCGCCGTCCTCCTGGTAGTGCTCGAAGCAGAACACCAGCGTGCGCCCCACCGCGCACGCGGTCCCGTTCAGCGTGTGCACGAACTCGCTGCCGGCGTCGGTTGTGACGCGGGTTCCGAGGCGACGGGCCGAGAAGTCGCGGTAGTTGGAGCACGACGTGAGCTCCCGGTACCGACCCTCCGACGGGAGCCAGACCTCCAGGTCGTACTTCTTCGCGGCCGCCGCGCCGAGGTCACCGGCGGCGATGTTCACGACCCGGTACGGCAACCCGAGATCGCCGAGGATCCCCTCCTCGATGGCGAGGAGCCGTTCGTGCTCGTCGTCGGACTCGTCGGGGTTCGCCCAGGCGAACATCTCGACCTTGTCGAACTGGTGGACCCGGAAGATCCCGGTCGTGTCCTTGCCGTACGTCCCCGACTCGCGCCGGAAGCAGGTGGAGAACGCGGCGTACCGCGCCGGGAGGTCGGCGGCGTCGAGGCGCTCGCCGCGGTGCAGCGTCGAGAGCGGGATCTCGCTCGTGCCGACGAGGAACAGGTCTCCGTCGTCGACGTCATAGACCTGCGCGCGGTCCGTCGGGAAGAACCCGGCCTCGACCATCGCGTGCTCACGCACGAGGACCGGTGGCACGACCGGCGTGAACCCCTCGCCCACGAGGCGTCCCATCACCCACTGCACCAGGGCGAGCTCGACGAGCACGGCTTCGCGCATCAGCGACGCGAACCGCGAGCCGCTCGCCTCGACCGCGTGGTCCGTGTCGACGAATCCGAGCGCGGCCGCGAACGCGCCGTGGTCGAGGGGTGGTGCCGCGGGCGTGGCGCCGACGATGCGGAGGACCTCGCCGTCGTCCTCACCCCCGTCGGGGACGCTCGGATCGGCCGGGTTCGGGACCTGGAGTGCGAGCTCGGTGACCTGGGCTTCGAGCTCGGCCAGCGCGCGCTCGGCTTCCTGCACCTCGCGCTTGAGCTCGGCCGCCGCCGCGAGCATCGCGTCGCGCTCGTCGGGCGAGGCCTTGCCGACCGCCTTGGACGCCTGCTTCTGCTGTGAGCGCAGCTCGTCGACCAGCGGCTGGCGCTTCCGGCGGTCGGCATCGAGCGCGAGCACCTCGTCGAGGAGACCGGGGGCGACCCGCTTGCGCTCGATGGCCGGACGCATCTCGGGGTCGTCGCGCAGACGCCGGAGGTCGATCATCACCGGACCTCGGTCATCCCGGCGGTCGGATCTGCCCGCGCACCTGCTCGATCCAGGCGTCGGCCTGCTCCCAGGCGTCGCTCACCGCACGCCGGCGGGCCGGTCCTTCGTCGCCGGCGACGGGGTACGAGCCGAGGAACTTCACCTCGGCGAGGTTCGCCGCGAGCTGTCGGAGGCAGTCGGCGACGACCTCGTCGGAGACGTGCCCCTCGAAGTCGATGAAGAAGCAGTACTGGCCGAGCCCGCGCTTGGTCGGCCGGGACTCCAGCTTCGTGAGGTTGATGGCGCGGGCCGCGAACTCCTGGAGGATCCCCAGCAGCGACCCGGGACGGTCCTCGCGCTGGAAGCACACGATCGACGTCTTGTCGTGCCCCGTGGGCGCGGGGATCCCCGTGCCGACGACGACGAACCGCGTCTCGTTCTCCGGATGGTCCTCGATCTCCGAGGCCAGCACCTCGAGCCCCGCCAGCTCGGCGCCTCGACGCGTCCCGACCGAGGCCTGGTCGCGATCGGTCGCCTCGGACACCTGACGCGCCGCGTCGGCGGTCGAGTTCGCCGCGACCAGCTCCGCATCGGGGAGCTTCGTGCTGAGCCACCCCCGCGACTGCCCGAGCGGATTGGGGTGGGACACGACGCGACGGACGTCGGAGAGGGTCGTGCCCGGCTTCGCGCACAGGTGCAGCGAGATCGGGAGGTCGATCTCCCGCTGGATCAGCAGGTCGGTGTCGAACGCGAGCGTGTCGATGGTGACGGTGATCGTCCCCTCGATGGAGTTCTCGATCGGGACCAGTCCGACGTCGATCTCGTGGCGCTCGACCGCCGTGATGACCTGCGGGACGGTCGCGATCGGCACCGCTTCACCGGCCGCGAGGTCGTCCTGGGTGTCGAGCGCCTCCTCCGCGAAGGTCCCGCGGGGACCGAGGAAACCGACGCGCAGCACGCGACGATCGTAGCGGCGCGCCTTCCCGACGCCCCGCCGATTCACCCCACGGCCTTCTTGCGTCACTTCCTGCTGATATGCAGCAGTGTTCGACGCAAGAACGATGGGAACGTTCACCCAGCAGCGAGGGCAGCGCCGACGATGCCGGCGTCGTTGCGGAGCGCGGCCGGGACGACCTCGGCCCGCGTGTCGAGCAGCGGCAGGAACTTGCCGGCCTTCTTGCTCACCCCACCGCCGACGATGATCAGGTCCGGCCAGAGCAGCGCCTCGAGCAACGCGAGGAACTCGTTCAGGCGCTCGGCCCACTCCCTCCAGGAGAGGTCCTCGCGGTCGCGGACGCTCTCGGCCGCGCGGTGCTCCGCGGCCTTCCCTCGGACGTCCAGGCTGCCGAACTCGGTGTTCGGCACCAGCGTCCCGTCGACGAAGATCGCCGATCCGATCCCGGTCCCGAGCGTGAGCACCACCACGGTCCCGGGTCGGCCCTGCCCGGCACCGAACGCCATCTCGGCGACGCCGGCCGCGTCGGCGTCGTTGAGCACGACCACCGTCGTCCCGGCGGCGGCGGAGAACAGTGCGGCTGCATCGGTGCCGATCCAGGACTGGTCCACGTTGTTCGCGGTGTGGACGACGCCCCTCCGCACCACGGCGGGGAACGCCGCCCCGATCGGCCCGGTCCAGTCGAACCCGCGGGCGATCTCGGCGACGACACCGGCCACGGCGTCCGGTGTGGACGGCTGCGGTGTGGGGATGCGGGTCCGCTCGACGAGCAACGCTCCGCTCGCGACGTCGACGGGAGCACCCTTGATCCCGGTACCCCCGATGTCGATGCCCAGTCGCGTCGTCATCACCCGATCCTCGCGTGGTGGCGGTCGAGGCTACCGCCGCCTTGCGGCCGCGCGGTCGAGCCGCAACGATCGGCGCCTCGGCCGGATTCGACGATGGGACTCGACATGCAGCTCGGGATGATCGGACTGGGGCGCATGGGTGCCAACCTGGTGCGACGTCTGATGCGGGACGGCCACGAGTGCGTGGCCCACGACGTCAACGCCGACGCGATCGCGACGCTCGCCGCGGAGGGCGCCACCGGGGCAACCACGCTCTCCGACTTCGTCGCCGCGCTCACCCCGCCGCGCGCGATCTGGATCATGGTCCCGGCGGCCGCCGTCGATGCCACGCTCGACGACCTCGTCCCACTGCTCGACGAGGGCGACATCGTCATCGACGGCGGAAACTCCTACTACCACGACGACCTCCGACGCGCCGGCGAGCTCGCCGCGAAGGGCGTCCACTACGTCGACGTGGGCACCAGCGGCGGAGTGTTCGGGCTCGAGCGCGGCTTCTGCCTCATGATCGGGGGCGAGGACGCGGTCGTCACCCGCCTCGAACCGATCTTCGCGACCATCGCGCCCGGCGTCGATGCGGCGCCGCGCACGCCGGGAGCGTCGGGCGAGCCCACGCAGGCGGAGCACGGATACCTGCACTGCGGCCCCAACGGCGCCGGCCACTTCGTCAAGATGGTCCACAACGGGATCGAGTACGGGCTCATGGCGGCCTACGCCGAAGGGCTGAACGTGCTGCGCCACGCGAACATCGGGAAGGAGCGCCGTACGGCCGACGCCGAGACCACACCCCTGCGCGACCCGGCGCTCTACCAGTACGACCTCGATCTCGCCGCGGTCACGGAGGTCTGGCGCCGCGGCAGCGTCATCTCGTCGTGGCTGCTCGACCTGACCGCGCACGCGTTCCGGGAGTCCCCGGCGCTCGACGACTTCGCGGGGCGGGTGTCCGACTCGGGCGAGGGCCGCTGGACGGTCCTCGCTGCGGTCGACGAGGGCGTGCCGGTGCCGGTGCTCGCGACGGCGTTGTTCGAGCGCTTCGAGTCCCGCGGCGAGGGTGACTTCGCAAACCGGATCCTCTCCGCCATGCGCAAGGAGTTCGGTGGGCACGTGGAGAAGGCCGAGGGGGACGGGTCGTGACCCCACCGAAGTCGGATGCGCTCGTCTTCTTCGGGATGACGGGCGACCTCGCCCACAAGAAGATCTTCCCGGCCCTGTTCGAGATGGCCAAGCGGGACGACCTCCATGTCCCGGTCGTCGGCGTGGCGTCCTCCGACTGGTCCCTCGAGGATCTCGTCGAGCGGGCCCGCGACGGCATCGAGAAGTTCGGTGGCGGCGTCGACGACGAGGACGCGTTCTCTCGGCTCACGGCGTCGTTGTCGTACGTCTCCGGCGACTACAACGACACCGCGACGTTCACCGCGCTCGGCAAGGCGATCGGTGACGCGCAACGGCCGGCGCACTACCTCGCGATCCCGCCGAGCCTCTTTCCCGTCGTCATCGAGCATCTCGGGTCCGCCGGATGTGCGAAGAACGCCCGCGTCATCGTCGAGAAGCCGTTCGGGCGTGACCTGGCCTCGGCCCGGGAGCTGAACCAGGTGCTCCACTCCGTCTTCAGGGAGGAGGACATCTTCCGGATCGACCACTACCTCGGCAAGGAGGCGATCCAGAACATCCTCTACTTCCGCTTCGCCAACGCGTTCCTCGAGCCGATCTGGAACCGCGACATCGTCCGCCAGGTGCAGATCACGATGGCCGAGGACTTCGGTGTCGAGGGTCGCGGGAAGTTCTACGACGAGGTCGGCGCCCTGCGCGACGTGGTCCAGAATCACCTGATGCAGACCGTCGCGCTCCTGGCGATGGAGCCGCCGACCGGTCCCGGCGGTGAGGATCTCCGCAGCGCGAAGGAGAAGGTGTTCAGCGCGATGCGCACGCTCGAGCCCGCAGACCTTCTTCGGGGCCAGTTCGACGGGTACCGCGACGAGGACGGTGTGGCCGCCGACTCCGACGCCGAGACCTACGCGGCGGTGCGGCTGCACATCGACTCGTGGCGCTGGGCCGACGTCCCCTTCTACGTGCGGGCGGGCAAGAACCTGCCGATGACCTGCACCGAGGTGGTCGTCGAGCTGCACCGCCCGCCGCAACGGGTCTTCGCCGAGTACGAGGAGCTCCCCCGCGACACCAACTACGTGCGGTTCCGCCTCACCCCCGACATGCAGATCGCGATCGGCGCCCGCGCCAAGCAGCCGGGTGACGGCTTCATGGGTGAGAACGTGGAGCTGTACCTCTGCGAGGACGGCGAGGATCGGATGACCGCCTACGAACGGCTGCTCGGGGATGCCATGGAGGGCGAGAACCTGCTCTTCGCCCGCGAGGACGGGGTCGAGGCAGCCTGGCGCGTGGTCGACCCGGTCCTGGCCGACCACGCGGCCGCGCGCCCGTACAAGCAACACACGTGGGGACCCGACGAGGCCGAGGCCTTCATCGGCACCGCCGACGGCTGGCGTTCCCCGACCCCACCCGGTCCGCCCATTCGTTGATGCGTCGCCCGACCGCCCTCGGCGGGTGTGCGACGCACGTCCGGATTCACAGGAGCTCACGATGGCCTTGGAAGCGATCCCGACCCCGAGCCGACCGTTCGCGGCCGGCCCCTACTCGCCCGCGCTGCGGGCCGGCGACTGGATCGTGTGCTCCGGCCAGGTCGGCGTGGACCCGACGACGGGTGCACTCGTCCCGGGAGGCGTCGAGGCCGAGGCGCGCCAGGCACTCGAGAACGTGACCGCGATCCTCGCGGACTGCGGTGCCACCTGGGGCGACGTCGCCAAGGTCACGCTCTTCGTGGTCGTCGCCACCCCCGACTGGATGGTCGAGGTGAACGAGATCTACGCCGAGGTCGTCGGCGACCATCGCCCGGCCCGAAGCACGGTCGGCGCCGCCTGGCTCCCGATGGGCGCGTCGTTCGAGGTCGAGGTCTGGGTCCACCAGCCGGTGTAACGGTCCCGCACCCGCCGGCACGAAGAGGAGACACGAAGGGGAATGACGATGGGGAAGAAGTCCGAGACGGAAGTGGTCAAGACCGACGACGAGTGGCGCCAGGAGCTGAGCCCCGAGCAGTTCCAGGTGCTCCGCCAGGCGGGCACCGAGCCCGCGTTCACCGGTCAGTACTGGAACTGCCACGACGACGGCATGTACCGGTGCGCGGGGTGCGGCGCGGAGCTGTTCGACGCGTCGACCAAGTTCGAGTCGGGAACCGGGTGGCCGAGCTTCACCGAGCCGGCGGTCGCCGACGCGGTCGAGACCAGCCGCGACCTGTCGCACGGGATGCTGCGGACCGAGGTCGTGTGCCGCCGCTGCGGTGGGCACCTCGGCCATGTCTTCGACGACGGTCCCGGTCCGGCCGGCCAGCGCTACTGCATCAACTCGTTGTCGCTCGACCTCGATCGCGGCACGGACGGCGGTTCGGGCAACTAGGCACACGGGACGTTCGGGTGGGCGAGGGGGGACTTGAACCCCCACATCCTTTCGGACACAGGCACCTGAAGCCTGCGCGTCTGCCAATTCCGCCACTCGCCCCGGCGAACGACGATCCTACCAACGGACGTTCGAAACGCCCTCAGCGACGGGCCCGCGCGTGGGTCCCGTCGTACACTCGTCGCCGTGGGAATGCAGGGATTCGAACGACGCCTCGAGCGACTGGTCGAAGGCTCCTTCAGCAAGGCCTTCCGGAGCGGGCTCGAGCCCGTGGAGGTGGGTCGCCGGCTCACGCGCACGCTCGACGGCGAGCGCACCATGGGTGTCGACGGCGTTCCTGTCGCCCCGAACAACATCGGCGTGTACCTCTCCCTCGAGGACTTCGACCGCTTCGAATCGTTCGCGGACGCCCTCGCCCGCGAGCTCGCCGAGGTCGCGCGTGAGCACGCCCGCACCGAGGGCTATCACTTCGTCGGCCCGGTGACCGTGACGCTCGTCGCCGACGACGAGCTGCGCGCGGGTGAGTGCGACGTCGCCGCCGAGATCCACGAGGGCGTGCGCGTCGGATCGCTGGCGCTGCCCGACGGTCGCCGGATCCCCCTCGGCGAGAACCCGTTGCGGATCGGTCGACAAAGCGACTCCGACGTCGTCGTCGCCGACGCGCGCGCTTCGCGCCGACATGCGGAGGTCCGTCCGCAGGGCAACGGCTTCGTGGTCTGTGACCTCGACTCGATGAACGGGACGCTCGTCAACGGCGCGGCGGTGCGCGAGCACGCGCTCGGCGACGGCGACGAGATTCGCATCGGAAACACGGTGCTCCGCTTCGAGGCGTCGTAGCCGAGCCGTGACCTGAGGCCGCCGTGATCCTGCTGGCCGACGCCGTCCCCGAGTCGCTCCTCACCGTCCTGAAGTTCTGCTTCCTGGCGCTGGTGTACCTCTTCTTGTGGCGCGTCGTGCGGGTCGTGGTCCTCGAGCTGCGTGCGCCCGCGCTCGTGGGAGGGCCCTCCGGTGACGGCGAGCCGCGTCGAACGGCGAAGGCCGACCGGCGAGGCGCCCGGCTCCGCATCCTCGAGCCCGAGGCGCATCGCGGAGAGACCTATCCCCTCGGCGACGAGATCACCGTGGGGCGGGGCGGCGGGTGCGGGATCGTGCTCACCGAGGACCAGTTCGTATCGACGGTGCACGCGCGGGTGTTCCGCCGCGGCTCCGACGTCTTCGTGGAAGACCTCGGCTCGCGCAACGGCACGCACCTCAACGGGACGCAGATCTCCGTCGCGACCAGGGTGAAGCGAGGAGACCGGGTGCAGTTCGGGCAGACGATCGCGGAGTTGGTGCGATGACGGCACAGATCAAGGTAGGAGGCGCGACCGACGTCGGCCGCGTGCGCGACCACAACGAGGACGGCTACCTCGTCGCCGAGGAGCTCGGCCTCATCGCGGTCGCCGACGGGATGGGCGGGCACCGCGGTGGCGAGGTCGCGAGCACGACGGCCCTGGACGCGCTGCGCATCGCCTTCCTCGCCGGGGCGGCCATCGAAGAGGCGGTGTTGGCCGCAAACGCGGCAGTGCACGACCAATCGGTCGCCGATCCGAACCTCCGTGGCATGGGCACGACGATCACCGCGGGAGCCCTCGTCGACGGCTCGCTCGTCCTCGGGCACGTCGGCGACTCGCGCGCGTACCTGTTCCGGGACGGCCGACTCGAGCGGGTCACCACCGATCACAGCCTCGTCGAGGAGCTCATCCGGGCCGGCGAGCTCACCGTGGCCGAGGCCGAGCGGGATCCACGGCGTTCGATGATCACCCGCGCCCTGGGGCTCGACTCGGAAGTGGAGGTCGACGTCGAGGAGATCGCGCTCGCCGACGGCGACCGTGTGCTCCTGTGCTCCGACGGCCTCACGAACATGGTGCACGAGAACGAGCTCGCCACTCGCCTTGCGGAGACCGACGAACCCCAGAAGCTCGCTCGCGACCTTGTCGATGCCGCGAACGCGGCCGGCGGTGTCGACAACATCACCGTGGTCGTGATCGACGTGCTCAGCGCGGAGGGCGACGGCAGCGACGCTCGTGCGACGCTCGACGCGCAGCCGGCCGTCGACGCTCGTGCGACGCTCGACGCGCAGCCGGCGGACGACGCCCCGACCGAGCCGGCGGACGACGCCCCGACCGAGCCGGTGGAGGAGGCGCCGTCGCGTCGCTGGTGGCAGCGCCGGTGAGCACCACCAGCCGGCGGCGCAACATCGAGCTGCGCCTCGGGCTCGTCGCGGTGGTGATCACCACGTTCGGGTACCTGCTCGTCCAGCTCGCCGACAAGCCGAACCTCCCGCCGGACCTCTGGCTGTTCCTCGCGGTGATGATCATCCTCTACGTCGTCGCCCACTACGCGGTGCGGCGCCTCGCGCCCCTCGCGGACCCCGTCCTGCTCCCCGTCGTCGCGTTCCTCAACGGCATCGGCTTCGTCACGATCTCGCGCCTCGACCGGGACCTGGCCCGGAGCCAGGCGGGCTGGACCGCGGCCGGCGTCGCCATGTTCGTCCTGACCCTCGTCGTCGTCCGCCGGGTCCGGACCCTGGAGCGCTACCGCTACACGTTCTTGTTCCTCGGACTCGTCGCCGTCGTGCTCCCGCTCCTGCCCGGCATCGGCAAGACGATCAACGGGGCGCGGCTGTGGGTCGGATTCGGTCCGGTCAACTTCCAGCCGGGCGAGGCGGCCAAGGTGCTCCTCGTCGTGTTCTTCGCCGCGTACCTCGTCGACAAGCGCGAGCTGCTGAGCAGCGGCGGTCGACGGCTCGGCCGCCTGATCCTCCCCGACCCGAAGCACCTCGGCCCGCTGCTCCTCGCGTGGGCCGTGTCGATCGTCATCATGGTCCGCCAGAAGGACCTCGGTTCGGCCCTGCTGTTCTTCGCGCTCTTCTCGTCGATGCTCTACGTCGCGACCGAGCGCGCCGCGTACCTCCTGTTCGGTCTCGTGCTGTTCGTGGGCGGCGCGACGATCGCGTACCGGCTCTTCGACCATGTCCAGGACCGCGTCAGCACCTGGATCGACCCGTGGTCCGTCGCCCAGGACGAGGGCTTCCAGATCGTCCAGTCGATGTTCGCGTTCGGGACCGGCGGCTTCACGGGGACCGGGCTCGGGCTCGGGAACCCCCAACAGATCCCGAACGCCGCGACGGACTTCGTGTTCTCGGCGATCGGCGAGGAGCTGGGCCTCATCGGCACCGTCGCGGTCCTCGCCGGCATCCTGCTGCTGGTCGGGTCCGGGTACCGGATCGCGGTCCAGGCGACGCGTCCGTTCTCCAAGCTGTTCGCGGCGGGCCTCACGACGATCATCGGCATCCAGAGCTTCGTCATCATCGGTGGGGTCACCCGGGTCATCCCCCTCACCGGGATCACGCTCCCCTTCGTGTCGTACGGCGGCTCGTCGTTGGTGGCGAACTTCGCGATCGCGGCGCTGCTGCTGCGGATCTCCGACGACAACGCCCGCAGCGCGCAACCCGGCGCCGCGGCTGCCGCCTCCGCCGCCGTCCACGGCTAGGCCTGATGGACCGCGCCATCCGCCGCGTCGGCGTCGCCGTGATCGTGCTCGTCCTGGTGCTGGTCGCCCAGCTGACCTACCTCCAGGTGATCGATGCCGATCGCCTGGCCGACGACCCGCGCAACACCCGAGCAGCACTCCGGGACGCGAACCGTCCTCGTGGACCGATCGTCACGGCCGACGGCGTCGTCGTCGCGTCGTCGGTCGAGGTCGACGACGGCACCGACTTCAAGTACCAGCGCCAGTACCCGGACGGGCCGCTCTTCAGCCAGGTGGTCGGCTACCAGTCGTTCGTGATCGGCAACAGCGGCGTCGAGAAGACCTACAACGACGCGTTGGTCGGGCGCGACACCGAGCTCCAGCTCCAGAACCTCCCCGATCTCGTGAGCGGGACCGACGGCACCGGGACCGTCGTGCTCTCGCTGCGTGCGGACGTCCAACGTGAGGCCGCCGAGGGCCTGGGCTTCCAGCGGGGATCGGTCGTCGCCCTCGATGTGCGCACGGGCGCGGTGCTCGCGATGTACTCGAACCCCGCGTACGACAACCAACCGCTCGCGAGCCACGACACCGAGGCTGTGCAGGACTACTTCCGCGCGCTGGTCGCGAACCCCGAGAAGCCCGATCTCCCACGCGCGTACCGCGAGGTCTACCCGCCCGGCTCGACGTTCAAGACCGTGACCGCCTCGGTCGCCCTCGAGACCGGGATCGCCACCCCCGATGCCCCGTCGTACCCGGTGCTGCGCGAGCTCGACCTCCCCCAGACCGACAACACACTCGAGAACTTCGGGGGCCGCGCCTGCGGCGGCACGCTCGCGCAGAGCTTCACGGTGTCGTGCAACACGACGTTCGGTCAGATCGGCCTCGATCTCGGCGATGCGTTCGTCCCCGGCATGAACCGCTTCGGGGTGGGTGCCATCCCGCCGATCGACCTCTCACCCGGCGCGGTCGCCAGCATCGGCCCCCGACCCGGCAGCTTCGCCGAGAACCAACCGCTGTTCGCGTTCGCGGGCGTCGGACAGGGCGACGTGTCGACGACGCCGCTCCAGATGGCGATGGTCGCGGCAGGCATCGCCAACGGTGGCGTGCTGATGAAGCCGCACGTCGGCTCCGAGATCCGTGACGCCAAGGGCGACCTCGTCCGGCGGATCGCCCCGGGGGAGTGGCGCACCGCGACGAGCCCCGGGACGGCCCAGGCCGTCACCGCGATGATGGTGGCCGTCGTCGAGAGCCCGCAGGGCACCGGGACTGCGGCTCGGATCCCCGGGGTGACCGTCGCCGGGAAGACCGGCACCGCCCAGGCCGACGGCGGTGACCCCCACGCGTGGTTCATCGGGTTCGCCCCCGCCGAGGCACCCGAGGTCGCCGTGGCTGTGCTCGTCGAGCGGGGTGGGTCGATCGGCTCGGAAGCGACGGGTGGTCGGGTCGCGGCGCCGATCGCGGCTCGGGTCCTCCGCCGCGCGCTGGGCCTGTGATGCCTCGATGCCCCGTGACCACCTCGGCCGCACCGGTACAACTACCGTGAAGCCCCGATGAGCACAGGCAGGCCCGAGCGCGCACCCGGGCGGTGTGGTCGATGACCCAGGTGGGCGACCTCCTCGCCAATCGCTACGAGATCGGACGCGCGATCGCCCGCGGCGGGATGGCCGAGGTGTTCGTCGCCCGCGACCAGCAGCTCGACCGTGAGGTCGCGGTGAAGGTCCTGTTCCCGGAGTTCGCGATCGACCCGAACTTCGTCGAGCGCTTCCGTCGGGAGGCCCAGCACGCGGCGATGCTCAACCACCCCAACATCGTCGGGGTCTACGACTACGGCCGCGAGCGCGGCACCTACTACATCGTGATGGAGTACGTGGAGGGCGAGTCCCTCCGCGACGTGCTGCGGGCACGCGGTCGGCTCGCGCCGATGCAGGCCGCGCGCATCACCGCCGAGATCGCGGCCGGGCTCGACTTCGCCCACCGCCACGGGACCGTGCACCGCGACATCAAGCCCGGGAACGTGCTCATCACCCCGTCGGGGCAGGTCAAGGTCGCCGACTTCGGGATCGCGGCCAACCCCGCCGACGCGGCGTCCGGGCTCACCCAGACCGGGGCGGTGATCGGCACCGCGACGTACTTCTCCCCCGAGCAGGCGCAGGGCTACCAGGTCGACGGGCGCAGCGACGTCTACTCCCTCGGTGTCGTGCTCTACGAGATGCTCACCGGCACCGCGCCGTTCGTCGCCGAGAGCCCCGTCGCGGTTGCGATGAAGCACGTGCGCGAGGAGGTCGTCCCCCCGAGCCAGGTCGTCGGCGACATCCCACCCGACCTCGAACGCGTCGTGATGGGTGCACTCGTCAAGGACCCGTCGGGGCGGTACCAGTCGGCCGAGGACCTCCGCGAGGACCTCGTCCGCTTCGGTCGCGGTCGCCCGCTCATAGGGGCACCGGCGCTCGCGCTGGCCGCGACCGGTGCCCTGGTGGCCGACGCAGCGACCGTCGCCGCAACCCCCGAGGCGGCCCCCGACCACTCCGAGGAGATCTGGGAGGCAGAGCGGCGGCGCTGGGGTCCCATCTTCGTGACGGTCCTCGGTCTCGCACTCCTCCTGAGCGTGATCGTCTACGCCCTGTTCTTCCTCGGTAAGGACGACGGGAGCACCGCGAAGAAATCGATCGAGGTCCCCAACGTGGTGGGCCAGACGTTCGACGTCGCGTCTACGACGCTCACCGACCTCGGGTTCAAGGTCACGCGCATCGACGAGGTCAGCAGCGAGCCCGTCGAGACGGTCATCGGCCAGCGCCCCGACGGTGGCCGCCTCCTCGAGAAGGGCCGGACCGTCACGCTCACCGTGAGCAGCAGCGAGGTCACGGTCCCGGAGGTCACCGGCAAGCTGTTCGAGGAGGCCCAGGCCGAGCTCCAGCAGCTCGGCCTGGTGGTGGAGCGCGTCGACCAGGAGTCCCCCGACTCGCCCGCGGGGAGCGTGCTCGCCACCAACCCGGCCAGCGGGACCAAGGTCGCCAAGGGCAGCACCGTGCAGGTGACCGTGGCCGCCGAGCCGCCCGTCCCGGTGCCGTCGGTCGTCGGGCAGGACCAGGTCCAGGCCCAGACCACCCTCCAGAACGCGGGCTTCCAGGTGACGGTCGTCCCCACGCCGAGCAACACGGTCGCCGCGGGCAAGGTCATCAGCACCAACCCCGCTGCGAACACGCCGACACCCAAGGGGACCACCATCCAGATGGCCGTGTCGACCGGCCCGCAGGCTGTGGTCGTCCCGAACGTGATCGGCCAGACCCGGGAAGCGGGGACGGCGGCATTGACCGCGGCAGGGTTCAGCGTCACGGTCAACGGGTGCGCCCCATTGGCGATCATCGCCACCCAGAACCCCAGCGGGGGCGAGGCCCCTCCGGGCACGGTGATCACGATCGGCTGCTGAGCAGCCCTCGGATCGTTGACCCGTGATGGGGCTCGCGCAGTGGTACGAGGCCGAGGGCCGGCACGGGCATCCGTGGCGCGCGACGCGTGACCGCTGGTCGGTACTGGTCTCCGAGGTCATGCTCCACCAGACCCAGGTCGCCCGGGTCGTGGAGGCCTGGCCCGTGTTCCTGGCCCGCTTCCCCACGCCCGAGGCGATGGCCGACGCCGGTCCGGCGGCGGTGATCGAGGCCTGGGGGCGCCTGGGCTACCCGCGACGGGCCCGGCGGCTCTGGGAGACGGCCCGCATCATCCAGGACGACGGCTGGCCGGACGACCTCGAGACGCTCCCGGGCGTCGGCCGGTACACGGCCCGGGCGATCGCGGCCCAGGTCGACGACGCCGACGTCGGTGCGGTGGAGGTGAACGTCCGACGCGTCGTCGAGCGGACGCAGGGCGAACCGTGCACCGATCGCGCGATCGAGATCGCGATGGTGGAGGTCGGCCGACCACTGCGCGGGCGCGACCGATTGCTCGCGCTCATGGACCTGGGCGCGATGGTGTGCCGGCCGCGCGACCCGGACTGCGCGGCATGCCCGCTCCAGGGTCGGTGCTCGAGTCGAGGGCCCCTCCCCCACGAACGGGAGCGGCGACGCCAGCCGCGCTTCGAGGGGAGCCTCCGGCAGCGGCGCGGCGGCGTCCTCGCGGCGCTCCGCGCCGGCCCGACCGGGATGGCCTCGCTCGACCACGAGGCGCTTGGCACGTTGGTGGACGACGGGCTCGCGGAGATCGACGGGGAGCACGCGCGTCTCGCGACGCGGTGATCGCCGGCCGGGTGACGCTCAGGCCGGGTGACGCTCAGGCCGGGACGGCCGCCGCAAGGAAGTTGCGCAGGAGGTCGTGTCCGCTCTCGGTGAGGATCGACTCGGGGTGGAACTGCACGCCCTCGATCGGCAGGTCGCGGTGGCGCAGCCCCATGACGAGCCCGTCGTCGCTCTCGGCCGTCACCTCGAGTACGTCGGGGACGGATTCCCGGGCCACGACGAGCGAGTGGTAGCGCGTCGCGGTGCACGGGTTCGGGAGGCCCGCGAAGACGCCGGCGTCGTCGTGGGTGATCTCGGACGTCTTTCCGTGCATGACCCGGGGCGCTCGCTCGATCCGGCCGCCGTACACCTGCCCGATGCACTGGTGTCCGAGGCATACACCGAGCACCGGGACGCCCGCCTCCCCGAAGGACCGGATCGCGTCGTTCGAGACGCCCGCGTCCTCGGGCCGTCCCGGACCGGGCGACACCAGCACCGCGTCGGGCTCCAACGCACGGAGCTCGTCGAGGGACAGGGCGTCGTGACGGTGCACGACGGGCTCCGCGCCGAGCTCGCCGAGGTACTGGACGAGGTTGTAGACGAACGAGTCGTAGTTGTCGACGACGAGCACCCGGGCGGCCACGCCCCGACGGTAGCCCCGGCGCCCACCGTGCCGGGCATGCGATCTCGCTCCGCTCGGGCGCACGAGATCCTCGCTACGCTCGCCGCACGATGGCGCGCCGCAGGAAGTCGACGAAGCGAGCTCCGGCACCACCCCGACCCGCGTCGGGGCGCTACACGCCGCCGAAGCCCAGGACCGCGAAGCACTCGCCGCTGTGGGTCCCGACCGCGATGTTCACCGCGCTCGGCACCGGGTTCGTCGTCATCATCGGCAACTACCTGCAGCTGCTCCCCGGCGGCGAGGCCCAGAACTCGTACCTGTTCGTGGGCCTGGGGCTCATGGTCAGCGGCTTCGTGCTCTCCACTCAGTACCGCTGAGGCCAGTACCGCTGAGGCCGGGTGGGCGGGTCGTCCGGCCCGGAATCCCACCCGTGTAACTCCCCACAGGGTTCTCCACAGCCTGTGGATGACCGGCGGTCGTGGTCACGGTCCGGTGACGAGCGCCATGTCCTCCCGGCAGTGCCGGGGTGCGTCGGGCTCCTCCCCGGCCTGGGCCGACGTCATGGTCACCTCGGCGCCGCACACGG
>JAWOIO010000034.1:0-5231 GCA_046484625.1 Acidimicrobiia bacterium | reverse complement strand
AGGGCCTCGGCGATCACTGAGGTTCACCAGAGCCTCGAAGCGGAGCGTCACCTCATCGACCCCTAGCTAGGTCGACGGGAGTTCCCATTGATTGGGGGGATTCGCCATGACGAAAAGGGTGATTGCACGCATTGCCATCATCAGCTCGACTGTTTCGGCGTTGCTGCTCTCTGGCGGCGCCAGCCGCATTTGGCGGTAGGCATGCGACGAGCCGAGACCCTGCCCCTTCCGCCCGGATCTTTCACCTCTCGACCATGACTGATTCAACTTCCCGTCGCACCGGTTCTGCGCTCACCTCGTTATGCGTGGGCATCGGGTTCGTCGCGCTGATCGCTGGGGTGGTTCTCGCGGTTCGAGGCCCAACACTGGACGTCACGGCGATCTTGATTTTCGGCGTGCTCTCGATCTTCGCGGCCAACACGAGCGTTGTCTTGCCCAACGACTCCGCGCTCAGCGCAAGTTTCATGCTGTGCATCGCATCCGTCGTCGCCTTCCACGGAAACGCACAGTTCCTCGGACCCCTGATAGTCGGAATATGCGCCGGGCTCTACCTGCCCCATATTCGCGAGCGAGATTGGCGTAAGGCGATGTTCAACTCGGGCAGCCTTGGCCTGAGCGCGCTTGCCGCTGCCGCCATCTACTCGGTTGTTCCCGACGAGGTGCTCGACTCCGTACCAGGTCTGTTGCTCGCGTCAATCCCCGCGGCGCTCATGTACTCGCTTGTGAACTTTGCACTCCTTACGGCGGCGTTGTCGCTTCATGATCGGAGGCCGGTCAAGGCGGTGGCGGAGGAACTGTGGCTAGGCGACATGCAGATCTACCCGTTCGCGCTGATGGGAGTCCTTCTCGGCCAGTTGTATGTCGATGTTGGGGCCTGGGTGCTTCCGCTCTTCGTTGCGCCGATCCTCATCGCCCGAACTGCCTTCGCCTCCTACCTCGCGCTCCGAGAGGCTCAGGAGGCGACCATCTCGACCTTGATCCGGACATTGGAATCAAAGGACCGATACACCGCGGGTCACGTCGAGCGCGTCGCGCGGTTCTCCGAACGCATCGGTGTCGAGCTCGGGTTCCGCCCGGCCGAGCTGGAACGGCTGCGCTACGCGGCGCTCATGCACGACATCGGCAAGCTCATCGTCCCGAATCAGATCCTCAACAAGCCCGGCCGCCTGACCGAGTCGGAGTTCGAGCAGATGCGCAGGCACGAGCCCGTCTCGGTCGAGCTCCTCCGCCGGATCGACTTTCTCGCCCCCATCGCGCCGAGCATCGAGGCCGAGGGTTCGGCGACCGCCCCGATCGAGACGCGGATCATCACGGTCGTGGATGCGTTCGATGCGATGACGTCGACGCGCGCCTATCGACGCGCACTCCGCCAGGAGGTCGCATTCGCCGAGCTGCGCGACAAGGCCGGAACGCAGTTCGACACTGAGTGCGTCGAGGCGCTCATCACCGTGATCGAGCGCGCGGGTGAGCGCTACGGCGACGGGTTCGAGACCGACATCGCCGAGTTCGATGTTCCGCCCCCGATTGTCGGGACGGGGTCCGCGGGGCTCGGCGATCTCGAGGTCGAAGAGAGCGTGAACCGATGAGTCGCGTCGGACGGATCGCGTTGGTCGCCGGCGCTGGGCTCGTCGCGTTCGCGGGTGCGATCCTCGCCGGCGCGGGTCGATCGGTCACCGACCTCATCGTGCTGGCGGTCGCGCTCGTGATCGGAGAGCTGTTCGAGCTGCGTCCGCTGCGACGCGCACCGCTCCCGATCTCCTTCGCGGTCGTGGTCGTTCTCACACGAGCGGCGGATCCACGGGACTTCGCCATCTGCGTCGCGGTCGCGTGCGTCGTTGCGGTTCTCTTGCGTCCGGCTCCCGCCCCCGTCCTCGCAAAGGGTCTGTTGCTCCTCGAGCGATTCACCGAGGTGGCGATCGCGGGCGTGACGTATCACGTCGTTCTCGATGCGACGAGAGAGCAGTCCACGGAGGCGAGCGTCTTGCTCGCCCTGGCCGGGGCCAGCGTCTCGATGGTCATCGTTGCCGACCTGGTGACGCTCGTCCGATCGCGTCGGATCGCGCCGTTGACCGCACGGGGTGCAGATCTCGCCCTCGTGACATCGGGGATGCTCATGGCGGTCGGGTACGCAGGTATCGGCCGTGACGGCCGCCTCGGACTCTGGGGCCCGCTGCTGTTCAGCATCCCGCTGCTCGCAGCCTGGTACTCGTTCGAGCTCCTCGCCTCGACTCGGCGGAATTTCCGTCAGACGGTCGAGGCACTCGGCGTGGCTCCGGAGCTCGGTGGGCTGGTCCGGGAAGGTCACGTAGAGAGAGTGGCGGCGCTCGCGGTCGCGATCGGTCGCGATCTGCATCTCTCCGAGTCCGAGGTCGAGCATCTCGAGACCGCTGCCTTGCTGCACCACCTCGGCGCCGTCTGCCTCGACGCACCGGCCGACGGGGAGGTCCTCGACGCGACGGCGATCGCGACCGTCGGTGCGGAGATGCTCAGGACAAGCGACATCCTTGCGCCCGCCGGCGACATCGTCGCGGCGGCGCCGCTGCTCCACCGGGTTCCCGGAGTCCCCGGGCAACAGAAGGACGCGCTGGCAGGCCAGATCCTGAAGGTCGCCAGCGCGTTCGACGAGCTCACCGAAGGACAGCCCGAGCACGCGGCTTGGGCGCTCGAGGCCCTGTACACCGGGCCCCTCTACGTCTACGACGGTCGCGTCGTCGGCGCTCTCGAGCGAGTGCTCGACGCGCGAGTGCTCACTCGGGCCTGACCGGTCCCTCGCGGCCGACGTCGACGCCGGGTCCCGAAGTACGCGAGCTCGCAGATCCCGACCGACATGATCAGGTCGCCGAACGAGAACACCTCGTCGAAGGGCTCGGGAAGGATGATCCGGTCATCGAGGAAGGGGAGGAGATCGTCGTCGGCCTGCGGTCGATGCTTCACGGTCTGCTCGATCACCTTCCGGACTCGATTCCCGGCCGCGTCGTTTCCGATCGGGACGGTTGGCATTCCCTGATTGAGTCCGATCACCAGCGCGTTCAGGGCGATGCCGATCGAGATCACGCCGAACCCGCGCGTCTGAAGGTTGGAGAAGCAGAACCCGAGGACCAAGGCGTACGAGACCATGAGGACGCCATACCCCACGGTCTCGAACTGGCTCCGTGGGAGGTCGATGAACTCGAGCACGGTCTGGAGTGCGAGCCCGGCGAAGAGGAGCCACACACCTGCGAACCGCATCCGACCGAGCTCACGGAACGACCCACCCGTGACGATCACCACAATGACGGCGGCGATCAACGTCAGGATCAGCAACCACACAACTGAGAACGTAGCGGGCGCCCGCCCGCTCCCGGTGCCTACGATGCGAGCCGTGGCGGAACTCGAGTACTCGGTCGGCGACGGGATCGCGCGCCTGACGATCAACCGACCGGAACGACGGAACGCAATCTCGTTCGATGTGATGCGCGGGCTCCGCGATGGGCTCGCCGACGCTCGTGCCGACGACGATGTGCGCGTGGTCGTGATCACCGGCGCTGGGGACCAAGCGTTCTGCGCGGGTGCCGATCTCACCGGGATCGCCGACAACTCGGGCGCGATCGCCGCGCACGATGGGCGTGGAGCGTTCGCCGACCTGTTCCGCGACCTGTGGTCGCTCGGAAAGCCGACGATCGCACGCGTCCGTGGGTACGCCCTCGCCGGAGGGTTCGGGCTAGCGATGTCGTGCGATTTCGTGATCGCCGCCGACGACGCACAGTTCGGGACTCCCGAAGTGAACGTCGGCCTCTGGCCGTACATGATCACGATCCCGCTGCTGCGATCGATTCCCCCGCGCCTCGTGCTCGAGCTGATGATGACGGGCCGACGTGTCGATTCCGCAGAGGCCGAGCAGGTCGGCCTCGTCAACCGCGTTGTACCGGTCACTGAACTCGACAACGCTGTCGATGCACTCGCACGCGACCTGGCCTCCAAGTCGCCGCTTGTGCTGAGACTCGGCAAGTCAGCGTTCCATCACGTGCTCGACCTGGATGCCGATCACGCGCTCGACTATCTCCAGGCGATGCTCACGGTCACCACGCTCTCCGACGATGCAGCCGAAGGCGTGGCCGCGTTCGCCGACAAGCGTTCACCTCGCTGGACCGGGCGGTAGGCAGAGTCGCGCTGCGACAAGTTCGGCGATCGGTAGTGACGGCTGAACGGGCGATCATTCCCATAGACATCGTTCGTGCAAATCGATATGTTCGGCCGACAGGCATCTGCGGCGGCGGAACACTCGGGGCGGTGCGATGGACGCGGCACCAGAAGAGCTCTACCTACTGATCGCGCAGTACCGAGACGACGCAGTCCGTCTCGCGCGTCGGCTCTCGAGGAACCCTGCCGAGGCAGAGGACCTCGCGCAGACAGCGTTGTTGAACGTCTTGCGACGCGCCGAGTACATCCACGACGAATCGAAGATCCGCTCATATCTCCTCACGGCGGTTCGGAACGTGTGGCGGAACTCTCTGCGGGCGCGAGGGGGTCGCCGTTTCGTCGGGTCGGATGCCGCAGAGCGCATCGCATCGGAGGATCTCGAGCCGGAAGAGCAAGTGCTCAATGCGCTCGATGTCTCGGTCGCGAGCGCCGCGATGCAGATGCTCTCGAACACGAGCCGGGAGGTGATCGAGCTTCGCTACGGCGAGCGGCTCGACTACCACACGATCTCGGAGCGTCTCGGGATCACGCCGGTGGCGGCGCGGCAGCGTGTGCACCGAGCGCGCGAGGAGCTCGTCACTGCGTGCATGGAGACGGTCGCCGAAGCGGGACCCGCGGACTGCCGCGACGTTCGCGTCCGACTCGGTCGCTATCACCGAGGCCTGCTGTCGCGACCGGTCCGAGCGCAGCTCGCTCGCCACTTGGAGCTGTGCGACGGCTGCACATCGTGCTACGAGCAACTGCTCGACTTGTATGGGCAGCGAGTTGTCGGAGGTCAGGCGCAGCCTCGCGAGGAATCGCCGTGATGGACGGTCATAGTCCTGCTCAGATTTGTCTGGTGGGACGCGGTCGAGTTGGTCGTGCCGCGATTGCCTCTGCAGTTTCTGGAGTGATCGCAGCAACGGCGATTGTTGCGGCGGCGCTCGATCATGAGGAAGTGCCAATCGCTCTCACGCTCCTCTTGGTCGTGCTCTCAGTTGTCGAAGCCCAGCGCGAGACCGTGTTCTCGGACGAGACCGCGGTGAGCGGAAGTGTCGTCGTCGTGACTGCCG
>JAWOIO010000084.1:0-8061 GCA_046484625.1 Acidimicrobiia bacterium | reverse complement strand
CGACACCGTCGGTCGTCGGCCAGAGGGGCACGCCATCGATCGCCATCCGTCTGTAGCCACGGAAGAGCGACAGGACGTGGGCGCCGACTTCGACGGTGGACCAGTCGAGCCCAGGGACCGGACCCGGCTCGGCCGACAGCGCGGCGACCAGGGCAGAGAAGCGGGCACTGGCGCGGGCGTGTGCGGCGGCGGCGAGATCGAGGTCCACGGCGATCCTCCCGGCGGGCGGCGGCGGCGAGAGCATGGCACGCCGAGGGACCGGTCGCCGTTCCATGACGACAGCACGCGCGATCAACGCGAGACTGGACCCGGTGGTGAGTCGGCCAGACGGCCGCGTACGGGCTCGACCCGTCCGAGGAACGTCCGGACTCCACAGGGCACGGTGCTGGGTAACACCCAGTCGGGGCGACCCGCAGGAAAGTGCCACAGAGAACAGACCGCCGATGGCGCGTCACCCGCAAGGGTGGTGCGCACAGGTAAGGGTGAAACGGTGCGGTAAGAGCGCACCAGCACCCGGGGTGACCCGGGTGGCTCGGCAAACCCCACCGGGAGCAAGGTCACGCAGAGGGAGGGCGGCCCGCCCGCAGACACCCTCGGGTAGACCGCACGAGCCGACGGGTAACCGTCGGCCGAGATGGATGGCCGTCACGGGCCCGCACCTTCGGGTGGGTGGCCCGGACAGAATCCGGCGTACCGGCCGACTCACCGCCCACACCTCTGACCAGCCGGAGCCGCGACCACGGCTCGACAGCGGAGGGCTTCCAGCACTGACCGGCATCACGGCACCGCTCTACCCGACTGGCTAGGTTGCCGGCATGGGACAAGCGATCAGCGACGTCCTGCCTTTGGCCGTCGGCGTCATGATCAGCCCTATCCCGATCATGGGGGTGATCCTCATGCTGTTCTCCCCGCGCGCGCGGGTGAACGGACCGTCGTTCCTCCTGGGCTGGGTCGTCGGCCTCGGCGCCGTCTGCGCGGTCGTGTACGCAGTGGCCACGGGCCTCGACACCGCGACCGACCCGGATGCGTCGGACGCCTCGTCGACCCTGCTCGTGGTGCTCGGTGTCGTCCTGGTGCTGATGGCCCGACGTCAGTGGCGGTCGCGACCCAAGGCGGGAGCGCAGCCTCCTTTGCCGAAGTGGATGGCCGCGGTCGACGAGGTGACGCCGGTCAAGGCCATCGGCTTGGGACTGCTGCTCAGTGCGGTCAACCCGAAGAACCTGCTCCTCTCCGTCGGCGCTGCGGCAGCGGTCGGTCAGACCGCGGGCCTCTCCACGACCGACGCGGAGATCGCACTCGCGGTCTTCGTGATCATCGGGAGCCTCAGTGTCGGTGTCCCCGTGATCGCATACCTGTTCGCCGGCGATCGGATGAAGCCCAGCCTCGAGAGCTGGAAGCTCTGGCTCGAGCACAACAACGCGACCGTGATGGCGGTGCTGCTGCTCGTGATCGGTGTGGTGCTCCTGAGCAAGGGCCTCGGGCCGCTCACCACCTGAGCGCCGCGCCGCCCGTCGTCCACGGAGCGGCGAGGGAATGCCGGTGGGCAGGCACGCCTGTCCTCGATCCCGAGCGGCTGCGGCGCACCCGAATGGTATTGTAATGGCATGCGCGCAACCATTGACAAGGCAGGTCGATTGGTGATCCCGAAGCCACTCCGAGAGCGCCTCGGTCTGCGGCCCGGGGCGGTGGAGGTCACCGCCGACGGCAACGTGCTGCGGGTCGAACCCCTTGCCGGCTCGGAGGTCGAGGAGCGCGGAGGTCGCCTGGTGATCCCCACGGCCGGGTCGGTGGTCACCGACGACGACGTCCGGGCACTGCGCGATGCCGACCAGCGATAGCGGTGAGGCACCACTCCTGGTCGACACCAGCGTCGCCGTCGCGCTCGTGGTCGCCGACCACGAGCACCATGAGGAGACCTCCGAGTCGGTCGGTCCTCGACCCCTCGGCCTCGCCGGTCATGCCGCGTTCGAGACCTTCTCGGTGTTGACGCGCCTGCCGCCCCCCGCCCGGCGGACGCCGGTGACGGTGGCGCGGCTGCTGGCCAGGAACTTCCCCGAGAACCGCTACCTCGGACCCGAAGAGGCCGGAGCGCTGCTCTCGGGGCTCGCCTCCCTCGGGATCGCGGGCGGCTCGGTGTACGACGCGCTGGTCGGCGCTGCGGCGCGCGCGCACGACCTCCGGCTCGCCACCCGGGACCGCCGGGCGGCCGAGATCTACCGCGCGCTCGATGTGGACGTGCTCTGGGTGGGGTGAGCCCAACGACGAGATCGACCGAGCCGACCGGGGCACGAATGCTGCACCGGTCGGCCTCGGCCCGTGAGTAGCCTGCGAGACCCGCATGGTGAACATCATCGAAGCGCACGGCCTGGGGAAGAGGTTCGGCGATGTCGTCGCGCTCGACGGCCTGGATCTCACCGTCCCCGAGGCCACGGTGCTCGGGCTCCTCGGCCCCAACGGCGCCGGGAAGACCACCGCCGTGTCGATCCTCACCACGTTGCTCCAGCCCGATGCCGGGACTGCGACCGTGGCCGGCCACGACGTGTGTCGGGAGCCCGAGGAGGTGCGCAAGCGCATCGGGCTCTCGGGGCAGTACGCGGCGGTCGACGAGCACCTCACCGGCTTCGAGAACCTCGACATGATCGGCCGCCTCTACCGCCTCGGTCGCCGGGCGGCGCGCACGCGAGCGAGGGAGCTGCTCGAGCAGTTCGCGCTGGCCGACGCCGCGGATCGCCCCGTGAAGACCTACAGCGGCGGCATGCGTCGTCGCCTCGACCTCGCGGGCGCGCTCGTCGCCGCCAGCCCGGTGCTGTTCCTCGACGAGCCCACGACCGGGCTCGACCCGCGGAGCCGCATCGATCTCTGGCAGACCATCCGGGACCTGGTCGCGGGCGGCACGACGCTGCTGCTCACGACGCAGTACCTGGAAGAGGCGGATCAGCTCGCCGACGACGTGGTCGTCATCGACCATGGGCGGGCGATTGCCCACGGGACTCCCGACGATCTCAAGGGTGAAGTCGGCGGGGAACGGATCGAGCTGATCGTCTGTGAGCGTGGTGACCTGCCCCGGGCCCGCGAGGTGCTGCACGGCTTCGCCGACGGAGACATCAGGGTCGACGAGCAGCGACTGGCGGTGATCGCACCGATCTCCGGTGGGGTCCCGGTGCTCACCCGCGCCCTCGGGGACCTCGAGCGGGCCGGCGTCGCGATGCGCGACGTCGGGCTCCGACGCCCGACCCTCAACGAGGCGTTCCTCGCGCTGACCGGGCACGTGGCGGAGGCCGAACCGGGCGACGGCGAAGGGGCCGCCGACGACGAGGAGGTCGTGGCGTGATGCGACGCCTCGCCTATGCGCTCGCCGACACCTCGGTCATCGCGAAGCGCAACGTCATCAAGATCAAGCGGGTCCCCGAGATCCTGGTCTTCGTCACGCTCTCGCCGATCATGTTCGTGCTGCTGTTCGCATACGTGTTCGGGAACTCCATCGACGTGCCGGGCGGCGACTACAAGGAGTTCCTGATCGCCGGGATCTTCACCCAGACCGTGCTCTTCGGCTCGACGTTCACCGGCGCCGGGCTCGCCGAGGACATGCAGAAGGGCATCATCGACCGGTTCCGATCCCTCCCGATGTCGCGGGCCGCCGTGCTCACCGGGCGGACGACGAGCGACATCATCTACAACGTCCTCTCGCTCGTGATCATGTCGGTCACCGGACTCGTCGTCGGTTGGAGCATCAACAGCTCGGTGGGTGAGGCGATCGCGGGGTTCGCGCTGCTCCTGCTCTTCGCCTACGCGTTCTCGTGGGTGATGGCCTGGATCGGGCTGTTGGTGCCGAGTCCGGAGGTCGTGAACAACGCGGTGTTCATGGTGCTGTTCCCGCTGACGTTCCTGGCGAACACGTTCGTCCCCGCCGAGAGCCTTCCCAGCGGGCTGCAGACCTTCGCCGAGTGGAACCCGGTGTCGAGCGTGACGCAGGCGATCCGCGAGCTGTTCGGGAACATCCCGCCCGGGACGCCGGAGCCGACCGCGTGGCCCCTCGAGCACGCGGTGCTCTACACGCTGCTCTGGATCGCGGCGATCATCGCGGTGTTCGCGCCGTTGTCGATCCGTCTCTACAAGCGGAGCGCCCACCGGCACTGACGGCAACGCCCGCGCCGAGCGGGCCGATCGGGTGCCGAAGCAGAACAGACTCAATCTGGGATTGGACAGAGTCCAGAAGTGTGTGCCAAGGTCTCGCCCATGAACGACGGGCCCGACCAGCTCCTGCGCCGGCACGGGGTGCAGGTGACGGCGCAGCGGATCGCCCTCCTGGGCGCGGTGGCGTCCCATCCCCACGCCACGGCCGACGTGCTGATCAACGAGGTGCGGACCTCGCTCGGGTCGATCTCGCGCCAGGCGGTCTACGACGCCCTCGGTGTGCTGGCCGACAAGGGCCTCGTCCGCCGGATCCAACCCGCCGGCTCCCCCGCGCGGTACGAGGACCGCGTCGGTGACAACCACCACCACCTGATCTGTCGGACCTGCGACGTCATGTTCGACATCGACTGCGCGGTCGGGGATGTCCCCTGCCTGACCGCCGACGACGACCACGGCTTCGAGATCGACGAGGCCGAGGTCATCTACTGGGGCCACTGCCCGTCGTGTCGCGCGGCCCGGGTCCCCGAGACCGAATCGAACCAACCGACGCACGCACACCCCACGGCAAGGAGCAGCAATGGCTGACCAGACCGCACTCGAGATCAACGACGACGAGGCCCGGTGCCCCGTCATGCACGGTGCCCACGCGGCCAGCACTGCGGTCGGGTCGACGGCGAACCAGCACTGGTGGCCGAACCAGCTGAGCCTGCGGATGCTCAACCAGCATTCGGCGCTCGTCGATCCGATGGGTGAGGAGTTCGACTACGCGGCGGAGTTCGCCACCCTCGACCTCGCCGCGGTGCAGCAGGACCTCACCGAGCTGATGACGTCGTCGCAGGACTGGTGGCCGGCCGACTACGGCCACTACGGCCCCCTGTTCATCCGGATGGCGTGGCACAGCGCAGGGACCTACCGCATCGAGGACGGGCGCGGGGGAGCGTCGAGCGGGACCCAGCGCTTCGCTCCGCTCAACAGCTGGCCCGACAACGGGAACCTCGACAAGGCGCGCGCGCTGCTGTGGCCGATCAAGCAGAAGTACGGCCGGAAGCTGTCGTGGGCCGACCTGATGGTCCTCGCCGGCAACGTCGCGCTCGAGTCGATGGGCTTCGCGACGTTCGGCTTCGGTGGCGGACGCGAAGACGTCTGGCAGCCCGAGGAGGACATCTACTGGGGGCCCGAGACGACCTGGCTCGGCGACGAGCGCTACCACGGCGACCGGGAGCTCGAGAACCCCTTGGGCGCCGTGCAGATGGGGCTGATCTACGTGAACCCGGAAGGGCCGAACGGCAACCCGGATCCCCTCGCGTCGGCACGCGACATCCGCGAGACGTTCGCGCGGATGGCGATGGACGACGAGGAGACCGTCGCGCTCGTGGCCGGCGGGCACACCTTCGGCAAGGCCCACGGCGCAGGCGACCCCGACCTCGTGGGGCCGGAGCCGGAGGGCGCACCGATGGAGCAGATGGGCTTCGGCTGGAAGAACGCCTTCGGAACCGGCACGGGCGTCGACACCACGACCAGCGGACTCGAAGGGGCGTGGACCCCGACCCCGATCGCGTGGGACAACACGTACTTCGACGTGCTGTTCGGGTACGAGTGGGAGCTGACCGAGAGCCCCGCGGGAGCGAAGCAGTGGACTCCCACGAACCCGGAGGCGCAGGGCACCGTGCCCGACGCGCACGACCCGTCACGTACGCACGCACCGATGATGTCGACCGCCGACATGGCGCTGCGCATGGACCCGGTCTACGAGCCCATC
This sequence comes from Acidimicrobiia bacterium, assembly GCA_046484625.1. GTDB lineage: Bacteria > Actinomycetota > Acidimicrobiia > IMCC26256 > PALSA-555 > DASUAO01. Next base: position 2,168 of record JAWOIO010000084.1, on the reverse strand, counting down.
TCGCGGCGCTTCCACGAGCACCCCGACGAGCTCGCGGACGCGTTCGCCCGTGCGTGGTTCAAGCTCACGCACCGCGACATGGGGCCGATCTCGCGGTACCTCGGTCCCGAGGTGCCCGAGGAGGAGCTGCTCTGGCAGGACCCGGTCCCCGCGGTCGACCACGAGCTGATCGGCGCCGAGGACGTCGCGACGCTGAAGGCGAGGGTCCTCGACTCCGGGCTGAGCGTGTCCGACCTCGTGACGACGGCGTGGGCGTCGGCGGCGACGTTCCGCAACAGCGACAAGCGCGGCGGTGCGAACGGTGCGCGCATCCGCTTGGCCCCCCAGAACGACTGGGCGGTCAACAACCCGCCTGAGCTGCGACGGATCCTCGAGCAGCTCGAGGAGATCCGCACCGAGTTCAACGCCTCGGGGAAGACGGTCTCGTCGGCCGACCTGATCGTGCTCGGAGGCTGTGCTGCGGTCGAGGCCGCCGCCAGGGCTGCCGGTCACGAGGTCACCGTCCCCTTCGCACCCGGGCGCACCGACGCCTCGCAGGACCAGACCGACGTCGATTCCTTCGCGCCCCTCGAGCCGAAGGCCGACGGGTTCCGCAACTACCTCGGCAAGGGTCACGTCCGCACGGCCGAGGAGCTCTTGGTGGATCGTGCGCAGCTCCTCTCGCTGAGCGCGCCCGAGATGACGGTGCTCGTCGGCGGGATGCGGGCCCTGCACGCCACTGCCGACGGGTCGGACCACGGTGTCTTCACCGACCGGCCCGGGACGCTCACCAACGACTTCTTCGTGCACCTCCTCGACCGGAGCGTCGAGTGGGAGGCGACGGACGACTCGGAGGCCGTGTTCGAAGGTCGTGACCGCGCGAACGGTGACGTGAAGTGGACGGGAACCCGCTGCGACCTGGTCTTCGGCGCGAATTCCGAGCTCCGGGCGATCGCCGAGGTCTACGCGTCGGATGACGCGCGCGAGAAGTTCGTCACGGACTTCGTCGCCGCCTGGGGCAAGGTGATGAACCTCGACCGCTTCGACCTCGCCTGAGCGCTCTGATCCGGTCGTGCCGGGACCTCTTGCCCTACCCGCGCGTCCCTTGCGGGGCGACGATGAGGGCATGCAGTGGTGTGGCGACTGATGTTTGCTCGCGTTCCCGAGCCGGTGAAGTTCGTCGTCATCTGGGCGGCGCTGGTGCTGGCGCTCGTGGTGATGGAGATCGGGAGCCTGCTGCTCGTCTCGCTGCTCGACTGAGGCGCTCTGGTGCCCGGCTCGCGGCCGGGGGGAGTCCGGCGAAACGCATCGCCGAGGAGCACGCGGCGCGATGGCGGCCGGCGGTGGCTCAGGCGGTCGGGAGCGCGTCGAGGAGCGCGGCCGCGCGGCGTTCGAGGTCGCCGTAGCCGCGCTCGCGGGCGCAGTCGAGCGTCTTCGTCGCGTAGTCCTCGGCCAACGCCCGATCGCCGGTGTCGCCGCGGGCGAGGTACATGAGCGCACGGTCGACGTCCCCGTGCGCGTTCCAGTACCGGGCTCCGAGCGCGTCGCCGTTTGCCTCGGCGACCGCGAAGTGTGCTTCGGCATCGTCGTAGTTGCCGAGCACCGCCGCCAGGCGCCCGAGCGCGGCGTCGATCGGGCTCGTCGCCGAGACCCGAGAGAGCGCGATCTGGCCGGACCAGGGGGTGAGGAGGTCGTACAAGGTTCGGGCGGCGTCGACGTCGCGCAGGTAGGCCGCGACGATGGCCCAGATCGTGACCGTGGCTGACCAGGAGTTGTTGATCGGGTAGTCGAAGTCGCGTGCGGCCGCGTCGCGCAGCAGCGCGCGCGCCTGCTCGGGATCGCCGTTCTGCTCGTGGAACGCGGCCTCGACGGCTAGCAACGTGGGGACCCCGGGAGTGTCGGCGACCGCCTGGTGGACCTGGTCGAGGATCTCCGGCCCCCGCCCCTGGTACCAGCGCGCGGAGACGAGCCCGAATGCGAAGTAGTCCAAGGCGTCGGGTTCGCCGGCCTCCTCGCCGACGGCGAAGTTCTCGGTGACGAGCCGTTCGATCTCGTCGGCCGCGGCGTCCATGCGGTCGAGGGCGGCGTGGGCATCGTCGATGACGACCGCGGCGAGCGCAGCCTGGAACGTGCCGGCGGCGGCCCAGAACTTCAGCGTGAGGTCGCCCAGATCCTTGGCGATGGCAGTG
>JAWOIO010000080.1:0-21812 GCA_046484625.1 Acidimicrobiia bacterium | reverse complement strand
CAAAACTTGTAATTGAATTTTAAACCTCGCTATACTACTAGGCGAGTCGCATCTTCGGAAAGGGTATATCCGGAATGACAAACGTTTTTTTCGCGGACACGCTCCAGCGATGGAGGTCGCACGCAGGGTTCGGCGACCTTCGGGCGATCACGCCGGAGTGGGTCGAGACCCGGGCCCCTCGGGCCCGAGCCGAAGGCGAGTAGGGGCTCGACCCACGAGAGGCGGCCCGAAGGACGACGGGCCCGAAGCGCGACCGGATGCGCGCGGAGACCGGTCCCGACTTGACGCACCTCGATCCACCGACGACGATGCCGGTCGACGATGTGAGGAGCAGCTCCCACCCGATGGCGAAGCAGAAGCGCGGCGCTCTCGGGCGTCGTCGGCGCCGCGAGGCCGGGTCGCCGACGCGCGACGAGAATCTCACGAACAACACTGGTGTAGTTCCGTTGCCTGACGTATCCTCTCATAGACATGAGCCTCAACTCGAGGTCGAGGCCCTTCCAGCAGCCGACGAGACGGAGACGGTGGTGGCCCCCACGAAGGTCCGCGTGAGCCCCGACGCGCCCGAGGCACTGCCCGACGGCCCGATCCTCGATCCCGAGTCGCTCCCGGCCGCGGGGGAACGGGAGGGCGGCCCCCTCGTGCTCCCTGCGGTCCTGGCGATCGCGAACCAGAAGGGTGGCGTCGGCAAGACCACCACAGCCGTGAACCTCAGTGCGGCGCTCGCCGAGATCGACTTCCGAGTCCTCGTCGTCGACCTCGATCCGCAGGGCAACGCGACGACCGGGTTGGGGCTCAACCCGCGCGATGTGAACGCGTCGATCTACGACGTGTTGCTGCAGTCGGTCCCGCTCGAGGACTGCGTCGAGCCGACGGCGATCAAGAACCTGTTCGTCGTACCGGCGACGATCGACCTTGCCGGTGCGGAGATCGAGCTCGTGCCGCAGATCAGCAGGGAGCTGAAGCTCAAGAAGGCGATCGATGCGATCCGCGACCAGTACGACCTGATCGTGATCGACTGCCCACCGTCGCTCGGCCTGCTCACGGTGAACGGGCTCGCCGCCGCCGACGGGGTCGTCGTGCCGATCCAGTGCGAGTACTACGCGCTCGAGGGACTGGGCCAGCTGCTCCGCAACGTGTCGCTCGTGCAGTCGAACCTGAACCCAGAGCTCGACGTGCACGGGATCATCCTGACGATGTACGACGCCCGCACGAAGCTGGCGGACCAGGTCGAGGCCGAGGTGCGCGGCTACTTCGGGGCCAAGGTCTATACGACGGTGGTCCCGCGTACGGTGCGCCTCTCCGAGGCCCCTTCGTTCGGGCAGCCGATCATCGTGTTCGACTCGACGTCGCGGGGGGCCAAGGCCTACCGCGCACTGGCGAAGGAGGTGAGTCGTGGCGCGTCAAGGCGGACTGGGTAAGGGCCTCGGTGCTCTGATCCCCCAGGGTGCGGCAGAGCACCGAACCCCGGCCGGCGACGGGTACCGGGAGATCCCGATCGCATCCATCCAACCGAACCAGTACCAACCGCGCGAAGGGTTCGACGAGGAGGCGCTCGGAGCCCTCGCCGACTCGATCCGTGAGGTCGGGCTCCTGCAGCCGGTGCTCGTGCGGCCCGTCGGCGACGGCTTCGAGCTGATCGCGGGCGAGCGGCGTTGGCGCGCGGCGCGTCGCGTCGGGCTGCAGGTGATCCCTGCGCTCGTCCGCGAGACCGACGACAACACCGCGCTCGAGCAGGCGCTCGTCGAGAACCTCCAACGCGACGACCTGAACCCACTGGAGGAGGCGTCGGCCTATCAGCAGCTCATCGAGGACTTCCACCTCACCCACGAGCAGGTTGCAGCGAGGATGGGGAAGAGCCGCGCCGCGATCTCGAACATGCTGCGGTTGCTCCAGCTCCCCCCGTCGATCCAGAAGGCGGTGCGCGAGCGCCAGATCGGGATGGGCCACGCGCGGGCGATCCTCGGGACGCCGGACCGCGCGTTCCAGGAGGCGCTCGCCCGGAGGGTCGTGAAGGAGGACCTCTCGGTCCGTCAGGTCGAGGAAGCGGTGCGCGTCCGCAACGACGGCCAGACCGGAGGTGCGGGCGGCGATGTGGTCACGGGCCGGATGCGTCCGGCCGGACTGGCCGAGCTCGAGGAGATGATCGGAGATCATCTCGAGACCCGGGTCAAGATCCGGCTCGGCGCCGGCGGCAAGGGCACGATGGCGGTCGACTTCGCGGGCCTCGACGACCTCGAGAGGATCTATCGGGTGATCACCCAGGAGACTCCGGTCGCTCGCGCCGACACCGCCTGAGCCCTGGTCGGCGCGGCGCGGGTCAGCCGTCGGCCGCGACGGTCTCGATGCCGCTGCGCACGCCGACCACGACCGCGTGGCCGACGTCGCTCGCGCGGGCCACGAGTGTCCGCATCTCCTCGACATCGTCGCCGTTGACCGGCTCGCACACGACTGCGGGCATGCGGGTCTCGCGGAGGACCGCGTACGCCTTGCCCTCGACACCCGAGCGCGCCGGCAGGACAGCCCGGAGCGATGCATCGATCTCGGTCGCGACGGCCGCGCCCACCTCCGAGCGGAAGCGCGCCGAGGCGAAGTACGCGCACCGGTGCCCGGCCGCGCTGCCGGCCCGGAGCGCGAGGAAGAGGTCGGCCTCGAACCGGTTGGCCTCAGCGGCGATCGCGCTGTCGTCCCCGCCCGACGCGTCGTGCACGGCGACTGCGCCCAGGTCGAGCAGGAGCTTCACGACCCGGTCGCCGATCGCGGCCAGTCCCGGTGTGGACGCGACGAAGATCCGTCGTCCGGTGAGCCGAGGTGGCCCGGCCCGCAGGCGTTCCCGCAGCGCGGCGGCGGAGCCGGCGGCGAACGTACCGACGCGGTCGAGCGCGCCGATCGTGGATGCTCCACAGATCCCATCGGGAGGGAGGCCGGCGGCGTCCTGGAACTCCATGAGCGCGCGGGCGGAGTCGGTCCCGAAGATGCCGTCGTCGCGGCCGGCGTCGAAGCCGAGCGCGTTCAGGCGGTGCTGGAGCTCGAGGACGTCGTCGCCGCGCAGCATCGGTCGGCGCACGTAGAGGAGACGGTCCCCGAGGGCATAGCCGCTCTCGACCAGCGCGGCCCACGTCTCGCGTCCGACGATGCCGTCGACGCGGAGACCACGCCCCTCCTGGAAGGAACGCACGGCCTGTTCGGTCGCCGGCCCGAACTCTTCGGGCTCATCGGCATCGACCGTGAGGTCGCAGGCGGCGAGCCGTTGGTGGAGGTCCCGCAGGGACTCCCCCCGGTCCCCCTTGCGCAGCACTCCGGGCATGAGGGTGGCCTGCGACCCGACGTGACGCCGGGTCGGATCAGGCGACGTACTCGGCGAGGTCCTGGAGGAGGGCGCCCTTGCCCTTGGCGCCGACGATTCGCTTGACCTGCTCGCCACCCTTGAAGACCAACAGGGTGGGGATGCTCATCACCTGGTACTTCATGGCGGTCTCGGGGTTGTCGTCGACGTTGAGCTTCGCGATCGAGAGCGTCGCGTCGTGCTCGGTCGCGATCTCCTCGAGGACCGGAGCGATCATCTTGCAGGGTCCGCACCACTCGGCCCAGAAGTCGACGACGACGGCCTTGTCCTCGCTCTTGATGGTCTCGTCGAAGGTCGCGTCCGAGAGGGTCACGATGTTCTGGGCCACGGGAGGTCCTTTCTGGTGCGCGTGAAGAGCGCGGGGAGGGGAGTGTACCGGGGGTGGAACCCCGACTCGGGCTCGATCCTTCCCACCCGTGCTGGGCCCACCCGTCCTGGGCCCACCCGTGCTGGGCCCACCCGTGCTGGGCCCACCCGTGCTGGGCCCACCCGTGCCGTGGGTCAGGAAGCCGTCGCGACGCTCGCCGCGTGCGCGCGTGCTTCGAGCCACCGCTCCGCCTCGATCGCAGCCATGCAGCCGCTCCCGGCTGCGGTGATCGCCTGTCGGTAGACGTGGTCCTGCACGTCGCCGGCCGCGTAGACACCCTCGATCGACGTGCGGGTCGAGTCCGGCGCCGTGATGATGTAGCCGTCGTCGTCGAGGTCGAGCTGGCCGGCGAAGAGGGCGGTCGTGGGGTCGTGGCCGATCGCGACGAAGAGCCCGGCGACGTCGAGGCGGGAGGTCTCGCCCGTCTCGGTGTCCTCGAGCGTCACTCCTTCGACGGCCTGATCGCCGAGCACCTCGGTGACGACCGAGTTCCACCGGAACACGAGCTTCTCGTTGGCGAAGGCCCGCTCCTGCATGATCTTCGAGGCCCGGAGCTCGTCGCGACGGTGGATCACGGTGACCGACGTGGCGAACTTCGTGAGGAAGATCGCCTCCTCGATGGCCGAGTCCCCCCCACCGACGATCGCGAGGGCCTTGTCGCGGAAGAAGAACCCGTCGCAGGTGGCGCAGGTGGACACGCCGTGGCCGAGGAGACGGTGCTCGGACTCGAGGCCGAGCATTCGGGCGGTGGCACCGGTGCTGATGATCACTGCCTCGGCTCGGTACTCCTGGTCGCCGACCCAGACGCCGAACGGACTCGCGCTGAGGTCGACCCGGTCGGCGTCGGCGGTCACGAACTCGGCCCCGAACCGGGCGGCCTGCTCGCGCATCTTCGTCATGAGCTCGGGCCCCATGATCCCGTCGGGGAAGCCCGGGTAGTTCTCGACGTCGGTCGTCAGCATGAGCTGCCCGCCCGCGGCGATCCCTTCGATCATGACGGGGTCGAGCTTGGCGCGCGCCGCGTACGTCGCCGCGGTCAGGCCTGCCGGCCCGGAGCCCACGATGATCAGCGGCCGGACATCAGTCATCGCTACCTCGGTCCTCGTCCTTCTCCGGTCGGGGGAACCGGCGCGTCCAACAGAACACCCCTACGAGCACGAGGATTCCTCCGCAGATGAGGTAGGACAACCAGACCTCGCCGGTGAGCACCACGAGGGCGCGGAACGCGCCGATCACGAGGAGCACGGTCGCCACGAGGAGGAAGAACGAGCTCAGCAGGCCGTAGACCACGACCTTCGTCGCCTTCTGGGCCGGGACGACGGTCTTGTCCCGGACGATCGAGACCGCTTGCTCGAGGGCGTCAGCGGCCTGGCCCGGCCAGTCCTTCTCGTCGCCGGGGTCCTTCGGGTTCGTCGCAGCCGAGGCCATCGGCAGGAGGTTACCCGCCACCCCCCCGCCGGGCTCAGGCCGGTGCGAGTGGCGTCGACGCGACCGCGACACAGCCGGTGGCGTCGAGCGCGACCACCAGGATCTCCCCGCTGGGCGCGGGACCGATTCGCACGACGACCGGGCGCCCGTCGAGCGTCGCCGTCCCGGTCGCGCTGACCAGGACCAGCTCTCCGACGGTCGTCGCCGCGCACGGGACCGCCAGGGACGCGGCGTCTTCGCTCGCTCCGCTCCGACCCGTCTGGAGCCGGGCGTCGACCGCGCGCGCGAGCGCGTCGAGGTCCGTCACCGGACCGAGGTCCCCGAGGGCTTGTGGCGGTGCGGGCGCCGCAGCCGCGGCCTCGCTCTGGTCGGTCTCGCTCGACGCGACATCCCGGTTCGACCCGGCGGCGGGCGGGGTGACCGGCGACTTCGGGCGGGTCACGACGACGGGGCCGACGACGACCCCGACGACCAACGACGCGGCGACGCCGATGACCGCGAGGGCGCGGCCGCGCGCCGCGTCCTGCGGTGCCGCCCCCGGCGCGGTGCGGTCCATCGCGACTCGAACCAGGCGTCGGCGGGTCACGTCGTCGAGTGGGGGCACCTCCAGCGACCGCGCCAGCTCATCGTCTCGCCGCACGTCGTCTCCCGCCTCGTCACTCATCGTCAGCACCTTGGACGCTCGTCGGCACGTGTTGGTTCCCCTCATCGGCGCGGACCAGGCGCGCCCGAAGCGCGCTGCGGCCGCGAGCGATCCGCGACTTGACCGTCCCGAGGGGGACGTCGAGCACCGCCGCGATCTCGGGGTAGTCGAGGTCGGCGAGGTCCCGCAGCACGACCGCGACCCGGAACTCCTCGGGGATCGTCGCCAGCGCCCGGTCCACGTCGAGACGCGCGTCGACCGACGCCTCCATTCCTGGTACCGAGGACTCGGTGACGAGCTCCGTGGGCGTGGGTCGCCGTCCTCGTCGGCGAAGCTCGTCGAGCGCTGCGTTGGTCGCGACCCGATAGCACCAGGTCGAGAAGGCGGAGCGACCGTCGAAGCGCCCGATGCCCTGCGCGATCGCCACGAGCGCTTCCTGGGCCGCGTCGAGCGCGTCCTCGGCGCTCCCGACCACGCGTCGACAGACCGCGTGGACGCGCTCGGCGTGGCGGTCGAGCAACACCTCGAGCGCGCCCCGCTCACCGGCGGCCGCGGCGTCGGCGAGATCCCCATCCGTGGACTCCGCGGTCCAGGGCGCACCCGGCGGTCGGTCAACCAACGCGCACCTCGGCGATCTCGAGTCGCCCCGAGCCGGGGAGCCGGGTCAGCCAGAGCAGGACCGCCGATCCGCGAGCCGGTGGGTCGATCCTGAACCGTGCGGAGGAGCCCAGCTCGTTGCCGGACGCCAGCGCGGGTCCCCAGCCGTCGAGCGTGGTCGCAGCTCCGTCCCCGACATAGACGCGGGCGCTCCAGCCGCTGCTCGTCGTGTCGACCTCGACCGATGACACGTCGCCGTCGCCGGCCAGCTCGACCGCAAGGCCGACCCCCGACTTCCCGCCCCCGAAGACAGGACTCCGGTAGGTCTCGGTCCGCCAAGAGGTCGCCGGGTCGCCGTCGACCGCGAACCCCGCGAGGTCGCCGTTCTCGCCGTCGCCACCCTCGGGGTCGAAGTCCGTGGCGCCGACGACGCGGGGCGCCGACGCGCTCGAACCCCCACCCGAACCGCCCGAGTCGCGGGTCGTCGACACCACGAGGTAGCCGGCCGCCGACCCGATCGCGAGCAACAGGACTCCGAGCAGTGCCCACGGCCACCCCGAGCGTCGGGGACCGGGCTGCCCGCGGTCCCTCCGGGGCGGCCCCGGGGGCGTCGCGCGGGCTGGCGCCGCCGCGGTCGCCGCGGTCGTCGCGACGGGACTCGGCCCAGCCGCCGCGGCTTCCCCCGCCTCGGCGCGCTCGACGCGGCCGAGCACCGCGCCGAGCGCGTCCGCGTCGGGATACCGATGTTCCGGATCGAGGGCGAGGCAGCGCAGGACGATCGTGTCGAGGTCGGATGGCACATCGCCTCGATGGCTCCGAACCGGTGCGGGTGGGCTCGCGAGGCGGGCGAGGGCGACCGCCGTGTCGGTGTCGCCCGTGAACGGGGTCCGCCCGGCGAGCATCTCGTACAGGAGGAGCCCGACGGCGTAGAGGTCGGCGCGACCGTCGGCCGGCTCACCGCGGACCTGCTCGGGGGCCAGGTAGCGGGCGGTCCCCATCACGGAGCCGGTCGCGGTGAGGTCGACGCCACCGGCCACCTTCGCGATGCCGAAGTCGGTGACCTTGGCCGAACCCGTCGGCGGTACCAGGACATTCGCCGGCTTGATGTCACGGTGGACGATCCCCTTGGAGTGCGCGTGGGCGAGCGCCGCGGCCACTCCCCGGGTGATGCTCACGGCCTCGGGCACCGGGAGGGGCCCGCGCTCGTCGAGGTGACGACGGAGGTTCGGCCCGTCGATGAGCTCCATCACCAGGTAGGCGATGCCTTCGTCCTCCCCGGTGTCGTACGTGGCGACGATGTTCGGGTGGGTCAGGCTCGCGACCGCGATGGCCTCGTGGCGGAACCGGGCGCGGATCACCTCGTCGTCGGCCAGCTCGGGGCGAAGGGTCTTGATGGCGACGCGACGGGCCAACAGGGTGTCGTCGCCGACCCAGACGCTGGCCATCCCACCCCGCGCGATCAGGGAGACGAGGTGGTATCGACCGCCGAGGACGCGACCGGGCTCAGCCGCAGGTGTCACCGGGCCACGGTACCGAGTACCGGGCGTCGGGCCGGTGCACCGCCCCGCCGGCGCGGGAGGCTCAGGCCCGGGTCTGGAAGGTCACGCCGATCACACCTGGGCCGGCGTGCGTGCCGATCACCGGCCCCACGGTGCCGAGGATGATCTCGTCACGGGGCTTGATCGGCTCGAGCAGCTCGAGCAGGTCGTCGACGTCGTCGGCCATGCCGTGCAGCACCGACAGCGTGTCGATGGGCTGCGCCGCGACCTTCTCCGCGAGGACGCGCAGCGACTTCGAGCGGGTCCGAACCTTTCCCGCCTCCTCGACCACGCCGTCCCGGACCTCCACGACCGGCTTGATCGACAGCATCGAACCGAGGAGCGCTCGTGCGTTGCCGACCCGCCCGCCCTTCTTCAAGAACTCGAGGGTGTCGAGCGCGCCGAAGAGCCGTGTCCGGTCGCGTCGGCTGATCACCTCCTCGACGATCCGGTCGAGGGGGTCACCGTCGGATGCCCGCCGGGCCGCGGTCAGGCAGAGTCGGCCGAGGCCCATCGAGCAGGTGAGCGAGTCGATCACCTGGACCGGGCAGTCCCCACGGACGGCGGCGGCCGCGACCTGCGCAGCCTGCATGGTGGCGGAGAGCCGGGACGAGAGGTTGATGCAGACGATCCCGGTCGCGCCCCGCTCGATCAGGTCGCGGAACCTGCTCTCGAACGCACCGGCCGACGGCGCGGCCGTCTCGGGCAGCACGTCGGAGGACTGGAGGCGCTGCCAGAAGCCCTCGGCGGTGAGCTCCTCGCGGTCGACGTACTCGGTGTCACCGAAGCGGATCGTGAGCGGGACGACCTCGATCGCGTGCGTGTCGATGAGCTCCTGCGGGAGGTCGCAGGCGCTGTCGGTGACGACTCGGACTCCCAAGGGGGTGCTCCTAGGTGGTGGCGGCGACCTTCATGGTGTCACGGCCGGGGGTGTCGGCGCCCGTCCCGATCGGCGCACGAGGTGTCGGGCGGGTTGTTGGCCGGCGACGGATCCCGGCGCCGGACCAAGGAAACGAGCTCCCGGGCCTCCTCGACGCGCCCCACCCACAGGCCGGCCACGACGACGACCGCGGCCACCGCGAGTCCAAGGACGACGGCGGCGGCGGCGGCGGCTGGCGAGGACCAACCCACCTGATCGGCGACGACCCAGGCGGCGACGGCGCCGGCCACGCTCGCCACGAGGATGCGACCGCCTGTTGTGCCGATCCCACGCCCCTGCAGGCCGCCGATCCGCTTCGAGAGCACGGCGAGCGCAAGGATCGCGGCGAGCGCGTAGGCGCCCGAGAACGCGGCCGCGAGCCCGGGGATGCCGAACCGCCCGAAGAGCGCGAGTGCGAGCCCGATGTTGATCGCGTTCTCGACGCAGTTGAGGAAGAAGGGCGTGCGGGTGTCGGAGAGGGAGTAGAAGGCCCGCAGCGCGAAGAGGTAGGTCGAGAAGAAGGGGAGGCCGACAGCGAAGGCGATCAGCGTGTCGCTCACGAGGGCGGCGTCGGACGCCGAGAACGCTCCCCGCTGCAGCAGCGCGACCACGATCGGCCGCGCGAGCGCGACGTACACGGCGGCCGCGGGAACGATCACCGTGAGGATCAGCCGCAGCGACCGTGCGAAGCGATGGCGCAGCGCAGGCGCGTCGCCCCGGCTCCCGGCGGCCGCGAGGTCGGGTGCGACCGCGGTCATCACCGAGACCGAGAACAGCCCGTACGGGAGCTGGAAGAACGCGTACGCGCTCAGGTAGGCGAACGCACCGCCCCTCTCGCCGTTCGCGAGCACGAGCACGACCCAGAGCGCCACCTGGTTGGCGATGACGTACCCGACGGTCCAGCCCGAGAGGCGCAACATCGTGCGGACAGCGGCATGCCGGATCGAGGGCACGAACCGCAGGTGGATCCGCGCGGATCGGAGGGCCAGGACGAGCGCGAGCGCCATCGCGACGATGCCGGCGGTCGTACCCAGCCCGAGGAGGAGCAGGAGGCCGGAGTCGTTGTTGACCCGGGCGACAGTGAGGCGCCCGTCGACCACCTGGGGAAGCGCGAGGAACATCGCGATGACGACGACGTTGTTCAGGATCGGAGCGAACGCAGCCGCCGCGAACTTCCGGCGCGCGTGCAGCAGAGAGGTCGCGAGCGCGGTGACGCCGTAGAAGAGCATCTGAGGCATGAAGAGGCGCAGCAGATCGGTAGCCAGCTCCTGCTGGGCGGCGCGGCCCGGCCCCGAGACCCGCAGGGTGTACACGTCGACGATGAACGGCGCGAGGACGACGCCGAGAAGCGTGATCACGATCAGCGCGAGCATCGCGACCGACACGACCGCGCTCGTCGCCTCCTCGTCGTGGTCGTGGAGATGCTTCACGAACTGGGGCACGAGGGTCGCGGTCAAGACACCCCCGAGCAGGAGCTCGTACACGATGTTGGGCGTCTCGTTCGCGTAGGAGTACACGCCGGCGAGCGTCGAGATCCCCAGGGCGTAGGCGATCGCCGCAACCCGGAGGAACCCGGTCAGCCGCGACAGCGCGGTGCCGATCCCGACGACCGCACTCGACTGGACGAGCGACCGGGTGTCGTGTCGCTGGTGCCGGTCGGCGCGCGTCGGGCGTTCAACCATGTTGCGCGACACTCTCGCGGCGACGTCGGCGCGCGCGGCGGATGTACAACCCCCACCACGCCGCGAGGAAGACCGCTGCGCTGATCATGAGCGTCAGCCCGACCGTGCTCACGACCGTGGAGCGGACCTGGAACCTGGTCTCGGCGATGGCGAGGTCACCTTCGAAGGTCCGGACGCTGAGCTGGAGCGGGAAGGTCCCCGACGTCCGGGCCCTCACCGCCACCGGCAAGGTCGTGCTCCTCGGAGCGAGCTCGATGTTGTAGGTCGCTCCCTCGGGGAAGAACAGCTTCGGGCTCGCGAGCGTGACGGTGATCCGGACGTTGCGCCCGGTGTCGTTGCGGAACGTCAACGGGATCTCGCCAGCACGGGAGGTGAGCGTGATCGTGCCGGGGTCGGGGACGCGGATCCCGGACAGGAACTCGTCAATCGTTCCGTTCACGTGCGCCAGAGTCGCCGCGGCGCGCGCAACGCCGTCCGCGCCGATGAAGGTTGACGACTGGGCGATGAGCAGGGCTTGGGTCGCCTCGGTGACGATCGGATCATCCGGGCCGACCGCTGCCGCGAATGCGTCGAGCCGCGCCTGGGTGGCGAGCCACGCGACGGCCGGTACCGGCGGTTCGGGCACGGGCGCCGGCGCGAGCGTCCGGACGGCATCACTCCGAGCCTCGGTACTCGGCACGCGAGCGAAGATGTCGGCGATCGTCATCGTCTCGAGCCACGGGTGGCCGCGCAGTCCGGCGAACAGCGCGTCGAAGAGCGTGCCGTCCACCGCCAGCTCGGATTGCGAGGCCAGGACCACCGCGCGGGGCGCCGACGGCGCTTCTTGGGCAACGATCGACAATCCGGCGAGGACGCGCTGAGCGCGCAGCGCCGTCGAATCGTCCCCGGGGATCAGCGATACGAGCCCGCTGTCGCTGGCGACCGCGGTGAGACGCTCCTGGCTGTCCGGCCCCGAACGGATCTGGAACGGTCGAGTGATGGTCGACTCGCCGTCATCGCTCGGGACGAGCGCATCGCTGTCGACGATCACCTGCGCGACGCCCTGGGCGCGGAGCCGCGTCAAGGAGGGCTCGTCGGCGGGTCGAGCGAGCGCGGTGGTGGTCACGGGAGGCGACTCCAGGACCGCCGTGAGGACCTTGCGGCCTTCGGCGAGCTGCCGATCGACCAGGGGATCGAGCCCGGCTGCCAGGAGGGAGGGGAGGTTGGTCGGGGCGTAGGCGGTCGAGAGCACCTCTCCCCTCGTTGCCGCGTCGATCACGGCTGCCGCGCCTCGTGCGGCGCCGGGGTCGTCTCGGCCGTGAGCCACCCACGCCTCGAGGGTCTCGGGGCCGGGAACCAGTGTGAGCCCGATGTCGCCCGCTCGCGCGAGCGCGGCGGCCTGCTGCCCGAGACGGCCGGTCGCATCGAACGAGTCGAGGACGATCGGGTCGAGGGATCCGTTGGGCAGCATCGAGGGGCCCGCTTGCAGTGGCCATACCCACGCGACTCCGAGGCGGCTGGCGAGCTGTCGAGCCTGCCCGTCGGGGGTTGCCTCGGTGACGACGGCAAAGGTGGTGAAGGTCGAGCTGCGGTCTTCACCGATTCCGGTGAGCTCGACGCGGAGGGGGTAGACACCTGCGCGCTGGAGCCCGAGCCGGACCGGATCCCGGACTCCGGAGCTCTCGAGGCCGATCGAGACGAGGTACGTGCCGTTCGCGTCGGCGGACAGAGGGGCGAGGGGGATCTGGACCTCGTCCAGGACCGGGCTCCGAGGCTCGTTGGCGATGACGCGGTCGAACTCCGATCGCGAGCTCAAGGCGGGAGAGGCGACGAGGCGCAGGGTGGCATCGGCGGCGATGGGTCCCGAGATGCGCACACCGACCCGGAGATCACCTCCGGCAGGTGTCCACGCGTCTTGGGAGACGAGCTCGATGCGATCCCCGGGAGCGGCAGCGGTCGACGCTCGGGGCGCGCTCGCGTCGACCGCGGTGGCGAGCGACGACGCGAGGAGTGCCGCGGCGATTGCCGCGACACGCGCCGCACGAGTCACAGGGCTCGATCGAGGACGCAGAGACCGGCCGGGAGACGTCGGAAGCCGCACGCTTCGTAGAGCGCGAGCGCGCCGTCGTTCGTCCACTGTGTGTTGACCAGCGCGCGGCGGACGTCGTGGCGGACGAGCCAGCGCAGGGCATCCACGACCAGCATCACGCCCCATCCCTGGCGCCGCGCCGCGGGATGGACGGCCACGCGTTGGAGGTAGCCCTGGCGCCCGGCGCGCCCGATGATCGAGTACGCGGCAAGCTGCCCGTCTGCCGACTCACCGATCCGGAACCGGACGGAGGGAGTCGCCTGGAGCGCATCGCGGAGGCCCTGCTCGTCGAGACGCCAGAAGTCGTCGAAGGCGAGTCCGTCGAGCCCGAGGACGGACTCCCGGTCGCCACGCCGCGCCCGTCGTAGGCGGCGCGGCGACGTCGTCGGGTTCGGGATCCGCTCGAGGTCGTGCTCGAGGAGGTGCAGGCGCTCGCGGACGTCGAACCCGGCATCGACGAACGCGAGGGCGTCTCCCGGTTGCATCGCGGTGGTGACGACCGAGCGGTACCCGCTTCGGCGGAGCGGACCGAGGCACGACTCGACGGTCGACGGTTCCCTCGGAACCCGATCGCTGAGGACGAGGTGCGCGGTGGTCCGGTCGCCGCGCCAGGGACGCGCCTTCGCCCACCCGAAGGACTGGGGGGGACGGCCCGCGTCACTCCGCTCGGCGGTGCGGCGGGTGCGCGCGGTCCGCCCACCGGTGATGCGCTCGGCCACGGCCGCTGAGCGTACCTGGCGAGGTCCGGGCGCATGTCGGCAGGCCGGATGGCCGGCCCGGCGAGCACCACTACGGTGACGGCCGTGCTGCTCCTGGCTGACGACGCCGCGTTCGCGGGCCACGACCCTGGGCCCGGCCACCCGGAGCGGGTCGAGCGCCTCGCCGCCGTCGCCGACGGGATCCGAGCCGCTGCACTCGACGACGCGCTCTCGATCCTCGAGCCGCGCGACGCGACGGCTGCCGAGCTCACGAGGGTCCACGAGCCGGCACTGCTCGATCGGGTGGAGTCGCTTGTCGCGCGGGGTGGCGGCGGGATCGACGCCGACACCGCGGTGTCCGCGGGGTCGTGGCACGCCGCGATCCGCGCGGCGGGCGCCGGGCTGGCGGCGGTCGACGCGCTCGAGGCCGGGACCGGTCGAGCCGCGTTCCTCGGCGTCCGGCCGCCAGGCCACCACGCCACCGGTCGATTGCCCATGGGGTTCTGCCTGCTCAACAACGTGGCAGTCACCGCGGCATCGCTCGCCGATCGCGGGCAGCGGGTCGTGATCGTCGACTATGACGCGCACCATGGCAACGGCACGCAGGACATCTTCTGGGACGATCCGCGCGTGCTCTACGTCTCGTTGCACGAATGGCCGCTGTACCCCGGCTCGGGGCGCCTCGACGAGATCGGGGGAGGTGACGCCCGTGGAACCACGTGCAACGTCCCGCTTCCCGCGGGGGCGACCGGAGACGTGTACCTGCGTGCGTTCGAGACCGTGATCGGGCCGGCCGCGGAAGGGTTCGCCCCCGACTGGGTGCTGATCTCGGCGGGGTTCGACGCGCACCGCGCCGATCCGCTCACCGGCCTGGCCTTGTCGGCCGGCGACTACGCGCTGCTCGCGGGTCGCGCCGCGGCGCTGGGTCCGCCCGGGCGAACGGTGGTGTTCCTCGAGGGCGGGTACGACCTCGACGCGGTGCGCGACTGCGTCGCGGCGACGCTCCCGGTCCTCGTCGACGAACCGTCCCGCGCGGCCGAGCGTCCGACGGCGGGTGGTCCGGGTGGCGACGTGGTCGACGACGCCGTCGCGCGTTGGGCGACGCTGCTCGACGACTGAGCGTCGCCGGCTCGGACCGCGATCAGCCCTCGGCGGGATCGATGGTCACGTCGGGCCGCTCTCCGTCGCCGCGGAGCAGCTCGGCGAGCCCGCCCACGGCGCCGAAGAGCCCTGCCATCTCGGTAGGGAGGAAGATCTTCGTCGCCTGGCCGTCGCTGATGCGCGCGAGCGCGTCGAGGTACTTCACCGCGAGCAGATCGCTCGTCGGGTTCCCGTCGTGGATCGCGCCGAAGACCGACCGGATGGCCTGGGCCTCACCGTCGGCGACGGTCAGGTGGCGGTATCGCTCCGCGTCGGCGACCCGCGACATCGCTTCGGCGCGTCCTTGGGCATCGAGGATCGCGGACTGCTTCGCACCCTCGGCCTCGGTGATGGCCGCCTCCCGCACCCCTTGGGCCTGGGTGACCGCCGCCCGCCGTTCGCGCTCGGCCTTCATCTGGTTGTGCATCGACGCGACGACGTCGGGTGGTGGGTCGATCCGTTGGATCTCGACCCGCACGACCCGTGTGCCCCACTTGTCGGTCGCGTCGTCGAGGATCTCACGCAGCTCGGTGTTGATGGTCTCGCGCGAGGTCAGCGCGGTGTCGAGCTCCATGTCCCCGATCACGTTGCGGAGGTTGGTCTGCGCCAGCTTGGTCACCGCGAGCTGGAAGTTCGCGACGTTGTAGACGAGGCGCTGGGGGTCGGTGGCCTCGTAGTAGATGACCGCGTCGACCGAGACCACGACGTTGTCGGAGGTGATGACCTCTTGTGGCGGGACGTCCGTGACCTGCTCGCGCATGTCGACGAGGAGAAGGCGGTCGACGAAGGGCACGAGGATTCGCAAGCCGGGGTCGACCGTGAGTCGGAAGCGGCCCAGCCGCTCGATGACGCCGCGTTGGTAGGGCCGTACGATGCGCACCGATCGCACCGCGATGAAGAAGAGCACGACGGCCGCGACCGCGAGCACGATGACTGGCACCACGAGTCCTGCTCCTTCTCTTGCCGGCTACTCGGACTTGGCGGCGGTCACGACGAGGCGGGTGCCGCGGACGAAGAGCACCTCGACCTGGGTGCCGGCCGCGATCGACTCCGAAGCGTCGGTCTCGGCCCGCCACTCGTCGCGCTCCACGCGCACCGTGCCGGTGCCGTGGGGGTCGGCCGGGATCTCGGTGAGGACCACCCCGACTCGTCCGATCCATCGGGTGGCGCCCTCGTGAGCCTCGTCACCCTCCTGGCGGGCGAGGCGTCGACCGAGGGGGACGAGCAGTGCGAGTGCGGCGCCGCTCCCGACGACGAACAACCCCCACTGGATGGCGAGGGACGCATCGAGGAACGCGGCGACTGCGGCCGCCGCGGCGCCGATCGCGAACGAGAGGAGGAAGAACGTCCCCGGCAGGCCGAGCTCGCCCAATGCCAGCGCGCTCGCGAGCGCCAGCCAGATCCAGCGCCAAGTCTCCGGGGAGTCCACGGGGCGACGGTACACCGCAGAACCGCCGGATGTTCTTCGCGTTCTGGTCCCGGATCTCGTCAGCGTCGATGGGACAATGACTCGATGGAGGTCCCGGCGCGCCTGCGCCGCTACTACGCCCCCGACGCGCCCACGCGCCAGCTCGCGGCACGCCTGGCCGAGGGCGGGCACGACTGCTATCTCGTCGGCGGGACCGTGCGCGACGCGCTCCTCGACCGGGCCGACACGGATGTCGACCTCACGACGGACGCGCGGCCGGACGCGATCGAGGCCGCCGTGCGCGGCTGGGCCGATGCGGTGTGGCTGCAGGGTCAGCGCTTCGGGACGGTCGGCGCCGAGAAGGACGGCCTGCGGATGGAGATCACGACCTTCCGCGGCGACGTCTACCGGCCGGAGAGCCGGAAGCCCGAGGTGACCTACGCCGATCGGATCGAGGACGACCTCGTCCGCCGCGACTTCACGATCAACGCGATGGCTCTCGCGCTCCCCGAGCCGCGGCTCGTGGACCCGCACGGCGGTGCCGCCGACCTCGCGAACCGGCGACTGCGGACGCCCCAGTCCCCGGAGGTCTCCTTCGCCGACGATCCTCTGCGGATGCTCCGGGCGGCCCGCTTCGTCG
This sequence comes from Acidimicrobiia bacterium, assembly GCA_046484625.1. Classification (GTDB taxonomy): domain Bacteria; phylum Actinomycetota; class Acidimicrobiia; order IMCC26256; family PALSA-555; genus DASUAO01. The sequence continues at coordinate 5,338 of JAWOIO010000080.1, read as the reverse complement.
CCGCGTTCGGGCTCGAACCCGATGCCGAGCTCGTGGCCGCGATCGAGTCGATGCACCAACGGCTCGCGATCGTGAGCGTCGAGCGGATCCGGGACGAGCTCCAGCGACTGGTCACGGTCGACGATCCGACCGCCGGACTGTGGATGCTCTGCGAGACCGGGCTCTCCGACGAGTTCCTCCCCGAGCTGAACTCGATGCGGCTCGAGCAGGACCCGATCCATTCGCACAAGGACGTGCTCGCGCACACGATCGCGGTGGTCCGCAACGTCGAGTCACGCGATCCCCTGGTTCGGCTGGCTGCGCTCTTCCACGACGTCGGCAAGCCGAAGACGAGATCGTTCGCCTCCGGCGGGGTCACGTTCCACCACCACGAGGTCGTGGGCGCGCGGATGACCGAGGAGCGCATGCGGGCGCTGAAGTTCCCCAACGACGTGGTCGCGGCGGTCACCAGGCTCGTCTACCTGCACCTGCGGATCCACACCTACGCGATGGGATGGACCGACCGGGCGGTGCGGCGCTACGTCCGTGACGCCGGCGAGCTGCTCGTGGAGCTCAACGAGCTCCAGCGCGCCGACTGCACGACGCGGAACGTCCGCAAGGCGGCGACGCTGGCGCGTCGGATGGACGACCTCGAGGAGCGGATCGAGCGACTGCGGGCCGAGGAGGAGCTCGACGCGATCAAGCCGCCGCTCGACGGCCGCCAGGTCATGGAGTTCCTCGGAGTCGAGCCCAGCCGAGTCGTGGGGGAGGCGCTGGACTTCCTGCTCGAGGCTCGGCTCGACGACGGGCCCATCCCCGAGGGGGAGGCATACGAGCGACTCGCCGGATGGGCGCGCGAGCGGGGGATCGAGCCCGAGCACACCTAGTCCGTCGTCGCACCGTCTGTCGCGGGCTCCGTCGGCGCCGCCGCGTCCGGCTCCACGACGTCGCCGGCCTCGTGGAGCGCCTTCTCGACCTGGTACAGCACGATGAGCAGGAACATCGCGATGATCGCGAACGCGACGTCCACGTGGACGCCCCCGTCGACGAGCGACTCGGCGGTCTCGCTGAAGCCGTAGAAGATCAGCGAGAACACGACGTTGTGGAGCACCTTCCCGGCGAAGAGCGGGATCGCGATCCGCCTGACCCCGTACTTCACCATCGCGAGGGGGATCACGACGGTGTCGTCGGGCAGGACCGAGCCCGCCCAGACGAACACGATCCACTTGACGCGCTTCGGCTTCTCCTCCGCCTGGCGGAGGACCCACTGGAAGAGACGGCTCCTGTGGAGATCCTTCTTCCGACCGAGGACGCGGTGGGCGATGTGGTACTTGACGATCTCGCCGAATCCGGCGCCGACCCCCGCCGCCACGCCGAGCACGACCATGTCGGTGAGCGACGCACCGCTGATCGCCGCAGCCAGGAGCGGGAGTGTGTAGGGGATCTGCACGAGCACGACGCAGTTGGAGACGAACGCGACGAGGAACATCCCGATCGCGCCGAGCCCCTTGGTCGCGTCGAGCGAGTCCACGAGGTTCTCGTCGAGATCGCCGAACACCCCCAGCTGTGAGAGCGCGCCGATCCCACCGAGTATCACGGCGGCGATCGCGGTGTACTTCAGCTCGATCCGTCGGAGGCTGGCCCAGGCGCGCAGGCGCCGAGCCAGGTCAGCAATAGACGGCACGCCAATGCGGACGGGTCGCGAGCCGCTTGGTCCATGCCCGGAAGAACCAGTGCAGGGCGCGGTACGTCCACCACCCGAAGGCGACGACGGGACGCGCGGTCGGCGTGCTCGCGGCGGCGGCGGCGGCCGCGTGGGCGCGCAGATCGGCGACGAGCGAGGGGTCACGCGTGAAGACGTTGAGCTCCTTCTGGGTGAGGGACTCGATCTCCTGGAAGTTCATGGACCCGAAGACCGCGACGGTGTCGTCGACGATGAGCATCTTCGCATGCATCATCCCATCGCCGGGTGTGTAGCCGAGCACTTCGATGTTGGGTCCGTGCAGGCGCCGACGCAGCTTGCGGACCCAGACACGGTTGTGGACGTGGTTGGGTCGAGCCGCGCCGAGGATCTGCACGTGCACACCCCGGCGCGCGGCTCCGAGGAGCGCCCGCTCCACGCGGTCGCCGCAGAGGTACGGCGACTGCAGCACGACGCTGCGTTCGGCGGCCTCGATCAGGGCGAGTGCCGCGTCCATGACGGTGGGCCGCCCGGGGCACTGGTTGAGCGCGAAGTCGCGATCGTCACACTGACGAGTGAGGGCGGTGGTCGTCCCCGACCAGGTGCTGGTGAAGTCGGTGACGAGATCGTCGACGACGGGCCCGGTGAGACGGACCATGAAGTCGTGCCAGGCGAAGTTGTGGTCGGAGATGTTGATCCCGCCGGTGTACCCGATCCGGTCGTCGATGATCACCATCTTCTTGTGGTCGCGGTACACGAGGTACCGGTACCAGCGTCCTGCGGGCGCGACGCGCCGGACCGTGACGCCCCCGTCGACGAGGCGCGCGAGCAGGATGGAGGTCCGGCTCCGCTCGGCGCGCACCGTCCGTCGGCGCGCGGGCGTGAGGGGGTAGACGTCGTCCGCGACGACGTCGGTGTACCCGTCGAGGATGAACTGGACGTCGACGCCGTCGGCGGCCCGGTCCAGCAGGAGCGCGGCGAGCGCCTCACCGGCGGCGTCGCCCTCGAACGTGGAGAACTGCACGCGCAGCACGCTCCGGCACGAACCCAGGTCGACACGGAGCGCGTCGAGGAACGCAGACCCTCCGGTGACGACCTGGGTGTGCTGCACGGTGCGGGTGGGGATCCGGTCGGGGTTCGCCCCCGCCGTCACTCGCCCCTGGCGAATGCCTCCACCATCTCGCGCGCCTGCTCGTCGGTGTACTGCACGGGCGGCGACTTCATGAAGTACGCCGACGGCCCGAGGAGCGGCCCACCGATGCCGCGGTCGAGTGCGACCTTGGCGCAGCGAACGGCGTCGATGATCACACCCGCCGAGTTCGGGGAGTCCCAGACCTCGAGCTTGAGCTCGACGTTCAGGGGCACGTCGCCGAAGTTGCGACCTTCGAGGCGGATGTAGGCCCACTTGCGGTCGTCGAGCCACGGGACGTGGTCCGACGGCCCGATGTGGACGTTCTCCGCCTCGACCGCGTGGTCCATCTGGCTCGTGACCGACTGCGTCTTGGAGACCTTCTTGGACTTCAACCGCTTGCGCTCGAGCATGTTCTTGAAGTCCATGTTGCCGCCGAAGTTGAGCTGGTACGTACGGTCCAGCTCCACGCCGCGGTCCTCGAACAGACGGGTGAGGATGCGGTGGACGATCGTGGCGCCGACCTGGCTCTTGATGTCGTCACCCACGATCGGCACGCCGGCGTCCTCGAACCGCTTCGCCCACTCGGGGTCGCTGGCGATGAAGACGGGGATCGCGTTGACGAACCCGACGCCGGCGTCGAGGCACGCCTGCGCGTAGAAGCGCTGCGCGTCCTCCGAGCCCACCGGGAGGTAGGACACCAGGGCGTCGGCCTTCGTGTCGCGCAGGACCTGGGCGACGTCGACCGGTGCGAGCGGCGACTCCTCGACCAGCTCCCGGTAGAACTCGCCGAGACCGTCGAACGTCGGGCCGCGTTGGACCTGGACGCCGAGCGCGCCGACGTCGGCGAACGTGATCGTGTTGTTGGGGCCGGCGTCGATGGCCTTGCCGAGGTCGAGGCCGACCTTGGCCGCGTCGACGTCGAACGCCGCGACGAACTCCACGTCACCGACGTGGTAGCCGCCGAGCTCGACGTGCATGAGACCGGGAACATCCTCGTTGGGATCGGCGTCCCGGTAGAACTCCACGCCCTGGACGAGGCTGCTCGCGCAGTTCCCGACGCCGGCGATCGCAACACGGACCTTGCGTGCACTCATTTCGAGGCTCCTTCTTGGATTGGGTCGTGGGCCGGCGTGAGCTCGGCGTGCTCGAGAGCGATGAGCTCTTCGATCCACTCGAGATCGCGTTCGGTCGACCGGGTTCGGTGCTCGCGCAGCGAGCGGGTGTAGCGGTCATCGGAGATCGCGGACGTGGTCCGGCTCGGGCGCCGGGCGCCGTCGAGCCGTTCGAGGAGGGATTGGCGCCGTCGCTCCAGGAGCTGGAGTCGGGCGTCGTCCGGGAGGTGGCGGCAGAACGCGAGCTTCAGCGCGAACGCGCGCTCGTCGTCGGCCCGCTCGTCGTCGGCGACGAGCAGCTCGAGAAGGTGGGCCTCGCCGCGCTCGGTGATGCGGTACGCCTTGCGGGTACGCCGTCCGCCGGTCGTGAGCCGGTCGGCGACGGACCGCAGACGGGCCGCCGCGAGGTCGCCGGTGATCGAGCCGGTGGGGGCGATGGGTGCCGGCGCCGGGCCGGTGGGCGAGACGCTCTCGATCGCGCCGTCGCGCTCGAGGCGACGCAGCGCCGGGTAGAGCGACCCGTAGGAGACCCCCCAGAGGAACCCGAGCGTCTCGCCGAGGCGCTTCTTCAGCTCGTACCCGTGCAACGGCTGTTCCTTGAGGAGGCCGAGGATGGCGAGCTCGATCATGGTGAGGGGCTCCGGGAGGCTGGTGTGTCTCGATATATCGCTTCGATATATCGCTGGAGAGTATGTCGGGAGCCGGGCCCCGGCGTCAAGTCGGGCGTGTGACGTCGGGCCGAGCCCGTCGAGCGTGGCCCAGGGGCACGCGCGTGGCCGATCCCCGCCCTACACTCCGCGCCGTGCGTCGCCACGTGGACTATGCGCTGGCCCGGCGGGCCGTCCTGCGCGACCTGCGCGCGGGCCGGGTCGAGCGCGTCGACGTCTGCGACGCCCACCCCGAGCTGGTCCGGGCCGGACGTCACATCGGCGAGCCCTCGGGCGGCGACTGCCCCGTCTGCGGGAGCGAGGAGCTGCGTCTGGTCTCGTACGTCTATGGCGACAAGCTGCGCGCGGCCAACGGACGCTGCGTCTCCGGGCCCCAGGAGCTGGCGCGCCTGGAGGCCCGGCACGAGGAGTTCTCGTGCTACGTCGTCGAGGTCTGCGTCGCGTGCCGGTGGAACCACCTCCACCGGCGCGAGCTGCACGGCCGCCGCCACGCGGGCTGAACCACGCGCCCGGGCCCCCGGCGCGCCGGCGTTCCGACTCGGAGTTCCAAGACTTGGTATGGTCCTGATGCCGCCGGGAGCCATGGGTGCCCTGGACGGTGGAGGGTCACGAGATGACCGAGCAGTCCCTGCAACACCAGGCCCCGATCACCGCGCCTGCGATCGCATCCCGAAAAGGGAACGGCGATCCGCTGGTGATGGTGACGGCGTACGACGCCCCCACGGCCCGCATCGTCGACGGTGCGGGGGTCGACATGATCCTTGTC
>JAWOIO010000022.1:0-10934 GCA_046484625.1 Acidimicrobiia bacterium | reverse complement strand
AGTAAAGCGAGTCGTTTGTTTGCTCATTTTCTTTTTTATTTCATGAAGTTCTGCCATTTTTGAGAGTGATTATTCTTTGTCATGCAACATAATTTATAAGGCTATTTATTACCTATCCGCCAGCCTGTCGGAGACCAGAAGCCCCCTAAAGACTATCAAGCCAAGTTAAAATTTCCTCCCTGTTCTCCCAGTTGATCAGTTCATCTATCTTGTCATCCTGATTGAGCAGTGACTGTGTATGAGCGATGAACTTTTTCTGTATACCTTGACGGTGGGCTAAATCAAGGTGCAGATAGATCATTGTCGATTTAATGCTTTCATGACCGAGGCGATTTTTTATGTCTGATATGGGATGCCCCGCAAGAAGCATATTGACCGCACAGGCATGTCTGAAGCTGTGGGCCGGGTTGAGGTCTTTCAACCGTTTTGGCGGCAGGACCTTTTCCAGATATTTTCGACAGAGCCGATATATTCCATGCCGGGTAAGTTCCTTTCCTCGCTGATTGAGGAACAGACGATCCCGAGATCGGTGACGTGCAGCTCGTGCAGCATGGTCAGCGGTCCTCCAACCCGAACTTGGCCTTGAGGATCTGGTGGAAGTCGCGGGGTCCGAACGTCACGATACGTGCCGCCTTGGAGCCGGCTGTGCACACGACCGCGTCGCCGGTCACGAGGCGCCCCAGCTCGCGACCGTCGACGGTCAGGACCACGGCGCGCCCGTCGGTGACGGTGAAGGTGACCTCTTCGTCGGCGTCGAGGACGAGCGACCGGTCGAAGAGCATGTGGGGTGCAACAGGCGTCAGGAGGAGGCACCGGTGGCGCGGCGAGACGATCGGGCCACCGGCCGAGAACGAGTACGCGGTGGACCCTGTCGGCGTCGCGACGATGACCCCGTCGGCGGCATAGGTCGTGAAGAAGGCCTGGTTGATCGAGACCGCGAGCCGTACGAGACGACCCGGCTGCTCCTTGTCGATCCCTGCCTCGTTCAGGCCCCACCATCGGCCGGCGGCGTCGCCGTCGGAGGTCACGTCGACCTGGAGAACCATGCGCTCCTCGACCGAGTGCTCCGCGGCGACGACCCGTGCGAGCGCGGCGTCGAGGTCGACGGGCTCGACCTCCGTGAGGTAGCCGAGCTGCCCGACGTTCACGCCGAGCACGGCCGCTCCGGACTCGTAGACGGTGGCGACGGTGCGCAGCATCGTGCCGTCGCCACCGAGCGAGATGGCGAGGTCGAGGTCGTCGAGGCACGCGTGCTCCTCGGTGGCGAGTCCATCGAGGCCGACAGCAGCGGCGTCGGCAGGGAGGAGCCGCACGTCGATGCCCTCAGCCACCAGCGCCTCGGCGGCGCGGCGGGCGAGGTCGGCGGCGAGTGGGCGTTGGTTGTGCGGGAAGAGCGCGACGACGCGGGGTCGGCGGGGGGCAGGCTCGGGCCGGTTCACGGCGCCTCCGCAGCAACGCGCGCAAGTGACCCAACGGCGCACGGGTTCGCGCCGCGGCGCACGTGGAACAGGAATTCCCGGTTCCCCTGGGGACCCACGAGCGGCGACGCGATCGCGTCGACCACGGGGAGACCCACGTCGGCCAGGCCCTCCGCGACGCGTGTGAGGACGTCCCGGTGCACCTCGGGATCGCGCACGACGCCGCCTCGGCCGACGTGCGCGCGGCCGGCCTCGAACTGGGGCTTCACGAGCAGGACCAGCCGTGCGTCATCGGTGGTGCAGCGGACCAGTGCCTGCGCCACGGTGAGCAGCGAGATGAACGCGAGGTCCGCGACCGCGAGCGGGACCGGACCCCCGATCTGCGCAGACTCCAGGTGGCGGACGTTGCAGCGCTCGAGGACCGTGACGCGCGGGTCCTCACGCAGGCGCCAGTCGAGCTGGCCGCGGCCGACGTCGACCGCGGCGACGTGCGCCGCCCCGCGTTGGAGCAGGCAGTCGGTGAACCCGCCCGTCGATGCTCCGCTGTCGAGTGCACGCAGCCCGGCGACGTCGACCTCGAAGGCCGTCAGCGCCGCGTCGAGCTTCTCGCCGCCACGGGACACGAAGCGGGGTGGTGGACCGGTGAGCGAGATGGCCTCGTCGTCACCGACCTGGCGCGCCGGGCTGGTCGCCGGTCCGTTGCCCACGAGGACCCGTCCGGACTCGATGGCCTCCACGGCCCGCGACCGGGACTCCGTGAACCCGCGACGGACGAGCTCGACGTCGAGGCGTCGGCGCATGGTTCAGCGGTGCCGGTCGGGGGCGGAGCCGGCGAGAGATGGCGTCACGGAGCACTCCTAGGGACGCCGACAAGATTACGCACCCGGCCGGGCCGTCACCTTCAGTGCAGCGACGAGCCGAGGAGCCAGCGCGCCGAGGTCCTCCGCCACGTACGGCGGCGGCGGCGACGGGATCGCCTCCCCACCGGGCGGCGCCGGCGCCGCCGTGACGCCCGACAGGACGAGTGCGAACGGCCAGCCGAGCGCCTGCGCGAGCGCTCCGTCGGTGCTCGGGCGATCCCCCACCACGACACCGGAGCTGCCGAGTCGGCGCCGGACGAGGTCGACCATCGGCGCGGCGGGCTTGCCGGCCACCTCAGGGGCACGCCCCGCGGCGGTCGCCACCGCCGCGACGATCGCCCCGGCCCCGGGGAGAAGGCCGTCGGGCACCGGGAAGGTGGCGTCGAGGTTCGTCGCGACGAAGCGGGTACCGGAGCGGACGCACGCCGAGGCACGTGCGAGTCGTTCGAAGTCGAACTCGCGGTGGAAGCCGACCACCACCGCGTCGGCCGGACCGTCGTCGACCACCGCGAAGCCGGCGTCGCGCAGCGCGGTCACCACGCCGGGTCCGGCGCAGGCGAGGACACGGGATCCCTGCTCGAGGTCGGTCGCGAGGAGCTCGGCGGCCGAGAGCGCGCTCGTGAGCACGTCGCCGACGTCGGTCGGGACCCCGGCGTGCTCCAGCTTCGCGACGACGGCCTCGACCGTCTCGTTGGAGTTGTTGGAGACGAACCCGACACGGAAGCCACCGGCACGCATCTGAGCGATCGCCTCGTCGGCCCCGGGCACGGGATCGGTGCCCCGCCACACCACGCCGTCCAGGTCGCAGCACACGACGGGTCGATCGCCAGGGCGGTCAGGGGCCACGGCAGGACCGTATGCGAGAATCGGACGCCCGCTGCGATGACCCCGACGAAAGAGACGACCGTGCCCGACCTGCTCCCGTTTCGCGGTGTGCGCTACAGGGAGGGGGCGTCGCTCGACGCGGTCGTCGCACCTCCGTACGACGTCATCGACGACGACGAGCGCGTCGCGCTCGAGGCCCGCGACCCGCACAACGCGGTACGTCTGATCCTGCCCCAGCCGAACGCCGACGCCGACGCGTACACAGTCGCCGCCGCGACCCTCACCGCATGGCGCGACGCCGGTGTGCTCACGACCGACTCGACCCCTGCGCTCTACGCGTATTCGATGTCCACCCCGACGGGCGCGGCCCGCCCACTCCACACCCTCGGGGTGCTCGGAGCGCTGGGGCTCCCCGAGCGACCAGGGGTGGGCGACATCCTCCCCCACGAGCGCACCCTCCCCAAGGCGCGCAGCGACCGGCTCGCACTGCTCCGCGCGACGCGCGCGAACCTCGACCCGATCTGGGCGCTCTCCCTCTCCGACGGCCTGACGGCGATGCTCGAGCCCATCACCCGGCCCCACGTGGCGATCGACGACGAGGGCGTCCGCCACGAGCTCGGCGTCATCGACGATCCCGAGACCATCGAAGCGATCCGGGCCCTCGTGGCCAAGACGCCGGCAGTGCTCGCGGACGGCCATCACCGGTTCGAGACCGCGTGCAACTACCGGGGCGAGGAGCCCGCAACGACTGGCGTCGACGAGATCATGACGCTGGTCGTCGAGCTCTCCGAGGAGCAGCTCGCGGTGCACCCGATCCACCGCCTCGTCCGCGACGCACCTGCCGACCTCCGGAACGCGCTCGCACGAACGTGCGTCCTGGTCGACCGCGGCCCCAACACCGACGCAGGCGTTGGTGCGCTCCTCGACGCGATGCAGGCCGACGAGGTCCTCGGCCTGGTCGACCGCGAAGGGCTTGCGACGCTGGCCCCGCTCCCCGAGCACGTCGGTGCGGCACTGGCCGAGCTGCCGGCGTGTCTCCATGATGTCGACGCGGCCCGCTTCGACATCGCCGTCCGGCCGGCCCTGGGCGACGCTGCACTCGAGTACCGCGACGACGCGCACGACGTCGCGGCGATGGTGCGATCGGGCAAGGGCGCCGCGGCCCTGCTCCTGCGGGGGGTCACGGTGGACGACATCCGCGCGGCGGCCGATGCCGGGGAGCGCATGCCGGAGAAGACGACGTTCTTCGCGCCCAAGCCGCGGACCGGGATGGTCTTCCGGCTGCTCGACGAGGCCTGACGCCTCAGGCGACGTCCCAGGTCACGCCGGAGGACAGCAGCGCCGCGAGGTCCGCGGAGCCCTGACGCTCCGACGCGCTCGCCAGCTGACGCTGGACCTCGACCTCGTACACCGAGCGCTCGACGTCGCGCAGCACGCCCATCGGCGTGGGCATGGTCGGCCCCGAGGCAAGCCGCGCGAGCGCAAAGGCGAGCGACGGGTCCTCACGGTGCTCGTCGTGGACCACGAGGGCGGACTCGTCGACGTCGGCCACCGGGACGACCTCGCATTCGCCGAAGGTGTTCAGCACGACGCCGTGCTGGGACTCGGACCCGAAGCGGATCGGCTCACCGTGGTGCAGGTCGATGATCATGTCGGCGCGTGCGTCCTTGGCAGTGATCGCCCCGAACGCAGCGTCGTTGAAGACGTTGCAGTTCTGGTACACCTCGACGAACGACGCTCCCTGGTGCTCATACGCCCGTCGCATGGCGTTCATCATGTGCTTGCGGTCCATGTCGTGCGTGCGCGCCACGAAGGTGGCCTCGGCGCCGAGCGCCAGGGACAGCGGGTTGAACGGCGTGTCGAGCGACCCGAACGGCGACGACTTCGTCACCTTGCCCACTTCGCTCGTCGGCGAGTACTGGCCCTTCGTGAGCCCGTAGATCTGGTTGTTGAACATCAGCACATTGAGGCCGACGTTCCGACGCAGCGCGTGGATGAGGTGGTTCCCGCCGATCGAGAGCATGTCGCCGTCGCCGCCGACGACCCAGACGTCGAGGTCCGGACGCGCGAGGGCGACTCCCGTCGCGATCGCCGGTGCACGACCGTGGATGCTGTGCAGGCCGTAGACGTTCATGTAGTAGGGGAAGCGGGCGGCGCATCCGATCCCGGACACGAACACCTGCTTCTCGGTCGCGAGGCCCAGCTCGGCGAACAGGAGCTGCACCGCAGCGAGGATCGAGTAGTCCCCGCACCCGGGACACCAGCGGACCTCCTGGTCGGTCTGGAAGTCCTTGCGGGTCAGGCTCACCGCGGTCTCACCCGACGAGTCGCTCACTTCACCATCTCCTCGATCGCGGCCTCGATCTCGGAAGCCCGGAAGGGCAGGCCTTGGACCTTCGTGAGGCTGCGCGCGTCTGCGAGAAACTCGGCGCGGACGAGCCGCGAGAGCTGTCCGAGGTTCATCTCGGGGACGAGGACCCGCTCGTAGCGCGCGAGGACGTCGCCCAGGTTGGCTGGGAACGGGTTGAGGTGGCGGAGGTGCGCGTGCGCGACCCCCATCCCCCGGTCGCGCGCTTGGCGGACCGCCTGCTGCGCGACGCCCCAGGTGCTCCCCCAGCCGAGCACGAGGAGCTCGGCGCCGTCGGGGTCGTCGACCTCGACCGCCGGGATGTCGCGGGCGATGCCGGAGATCTTGCGCGCCCGCAGGTGGACCATGTGCTCGTGGTTGGCCGGGTCGTAGTTGACGTTTCCGGAACCGTCTTCCTTCTCGATCCCGCCGATGCGGTGTGCGAGGCCGGGCGTCCCGGGGATCGCCCAGGGTCGGGCGAGCGTCTCCTCGTCCCGCAGATAGGGCCAGAACTCAGGATTGCCGTCGGCGTCGGTGTGGTTCGACTCGGTCGCGAACGCAACGGAGATGTCGGGGAGGGCGTCCACGTCGGGGAGCAGCCACGGCTCGGCGCCGTTGGCGAGGTAGCCGTCGGTGAGCAGGATCACCGGGGTGCGGTACTTGAGCGCCAGGCGGACGGCTTCGAACGCCGCGTCGAAGCAGTCACTCGAGGAGCGCGCCGCCACGATGGGCAGCGGGGCCTCGCCGTGGCGCCCATACATCGCGAGGAGCAGGTCGGCTTGCTCGGTCTTCGTCGGGAGGCCCGTCGACGGTCCGCCCCGCTGCACGTCGACGAGCACGAGCGGGAGCTCGAGGCTGATGGCCAGACCGAGCGCCTCCGACTTCAGGTCGACGCCCGGACCGCTCGTCGCGGTGACACCGAGCTGGCCCGCGAACGCGGCGCCGATGGCCACGCCGATCGCGGCGATCTCGTCCTCGGCTTGGAGTGTGCGGACGCCGAACTTCTTGTGGCGCGAGAGCTCGTGGAGGATGTCGGATGCCGGCGTGATCGGGTAGGACGCGTAGCAGATAGGAAGCGAGCTGGCCTGTGACGCAGCGAGGAGCCCGTACGAGAGGGCGACGTTGCCGGTGATGTTGCGGTACTTGCCCGGTGCGAGACGCGCCGGGGCGATCTCGTACGGGTGGTCGAAGAGCTCAGCGGTCTCGCCGAAGTTGTACCCGGCCCGGAAGGCGGCGAGGTTCGCGGCCTTCACCATCTCGCGGTTGGCGAACTTCTCCTCGATCCACATGACCGTCTGCTCGACGGGACGGGTGTACATCCAGGAGACGAGCCCCAGTGCGAAGAAGTTCTTGGACCGCTCGGCGTCGCGCGGCTTCACGCCGAGCTCCTTGGTGGCCTCGAGCGTCATCGATGTCATGGGCACCTGGATCAGCCGGTAGGCCGCCAGCGTCCCGTCCTCGAGAGGGTTCGCGGCGTAGCCGGCCTTGTCGAGGTTGCGGTCCTCGAACGTGTCGGAATTGAGGATGAGGGTCCCACCCGGGGCGACCTCACCGACGTTCGCCTTCAACGCGGCGGGGTTCATGGCCACCAGCACGTTCGGGACGTCGCCCGGGGTGAGGATCTCGTGGTCGGAGATGTGGACCTGGAACGAGGAGACCCCCGCGATCGTGCCCTGGGGCGCGCGGATCTCGGCCGGGTAGTTCGGCAGGGTGGCGAGGTCGTTTCCGAAGACGGCGCTGACGTCCGTGAACCGGTCGCCGGTGAGCTGCATGCCGTCGCCCGAGTCGCCGGCGAACCTGATGACCACACCGTCGAGTGCTTCGGGCTCCAGTGATCGCGTCGTGGGTGTCACTCGTCCTCGCTCGTACGCGCCCAGCTCGTCGGCCGGCCCGGGGGGTGGCTCGGAGTCATCATAGGTTCGACCTTCCGACGAGCCGTGACCGGGGCCCGATCGGCGCAACGGTCGACGGCGGTCAGTCGAGGCTCGTGAGCTCGGTGCGAGCGCGCCGGGCGACCGCGGCCCGACGCCGGCGATCTCCCGCGCGTCCGATCGCGGCTGCCTGGACCTCGACGCGCGATCCCGTGGCGCCGGCGGCCTGGAAGAAGCGCCTTCGGACGGTCCCGGTGACGACGATCTCGTCGTCGGGCTCGGTCGTGACGACCCACGCGGCGGGCTCCCACACCGCAACGGGCACGGACGTGTGCGTCGAGTCGCCGGTCGGGACGCGCAGGGCGAGTGTCACGAGGCGGCTGCCCGACGGGAGCACGCGCAGCACGGGCGGCGTCGAGACCCGACCGCGCAGCACGACGAGGTTGAGCCCGTCGTCGGCGGCTTCGGCATCGGCGACGGGCCGACGGGGTGTGGGGGTGCCAGGTGTGGGGGTGGACATGCGGGGACCTCCAGGAGGCGAACGGCCGCGCGAGCGCGGCGCATGCGGTTCGGGGAGGTGCTCCTCGTCGCCGGGACCGGTGGGACGAGCCGGTGACGAGGCGTGCGGTGCACGGTAGCGGTGCCCTACGACACCGATACCGGGTCCAGGCGCCGAGGGCCGGGGCGCCGAGGACCGGACGGCCTCAGCGCAACGCAGACCGCCGGGCCGAGACGTCGGCGAACTCCCGGTCGTGGGCGGCGATCCGGTCGAACAGCGAGCGGGCCCGTGCGTGGTTCCCCGAGCGCTCCTCGAGGTCGGCAAGCGCATACCAGAGCCGCAGATGGTGCTGCTTGGGCCGCCGCACGTCGGTCGCCTTGCGGTCGAGGACGGCGATCGCCTCGTCGAGCCGACCCCGGTCGGCGAGTGCGCCCGCCGCGACGATGCGCCCCTCGGTGACCAGCTCGGCCGACGGGGACGCCACCGCGAGCTCCTCCCAGAGCTCCTCGAGGCGCTTCCATCGCTTCTGGGCCCGGTAGCAGTCCATGAGGACGGGATGCTGCTCGACCGTGTCGGTCATCTCGACGAACCGTCCCAGCTCCGAGGCCGCGGCCCGGTAGTTGCCGAGCCGGTAGTGGGCGAGCCCGATGAGCTCACGGACCGTCGCCGAGTCCGGGATCGCGTCGCGCACCGGCCGGAGCCGTCGGAGGGTCTCGCGGTCGCGCTGGTGCGCGTACGCGTCCGCGGCGGCCATGACCTCCCGCAGGAGGTACTCGCCCCGTCGCCCTCCGAGGCGCAGAACCTCGCGTTCGACGTCCTCGGGCGGACGACCGCGCCGCCGACGGGCGTACGCCTGGTCCTCACCCGAGCCCGGTCGGGGCCGTGCCGCGCGACGCGCTCCGTCGGCCTTCGCCGACCGGGTGCCCTTCACGCGCAGACGGGAGGGGGGACCTCCCGGCAGCTCCTCGTCGGCGCGCCGCTCACGCTCGGGCGCCTGGGGTGCACCGAACGGCCCGAACCCGCCCTCCCCTGCCCGGTCACGGGACGCGCCGCGGGCAGCCATACCACCCGTTCGGCCCCCGGAGCCCCGCGTGGCGCCTTTCGATCGGCCCCGCCCGTCGCCTTTCGCGCTCCCGCGGCCGGCGCCCGTCGACCGCTCGCCGCGACGACCGGATCCCCGCCCGGACTCGGGCGCGCCGGAACGATCGGTTGGGCGAGCCATGACCGGAGCGTACCGGCGACCGCCACCCGACCCCGGATGCACGGGCCCGGATGCACGGGCCCGGACGCGACGAAGCGCCTCGCGCTCACCCACTTCCGGCCGGGACGGTGCGTCCCTGCAGCGGCGTGGGGAGCGCCGAGGCGCTTCCTCGTGTTCGAGAACGCCCGGCGGCGACCTACTCTCCCAGGGAGTCTCCCCCCAAGTACCATCGGCGCTGGCGGTCTTCACTTCCGTGTTCGGAATGGGAACGGGTGTTTCCCCGCCGCTATTGCCACCGGAACATCTGTGTTGTCAACGACGTCATCCGCGCCCCGAAGGGCACCGTGACGAGTCCGTCGAGGACTCCAGAGCGAGCACGAGCACCATCACCCAGCGAACCGGGCACCGCCGCCGAAGCAGCGGGCGAACAAGAAGATCCCAAGCCCTCGGCCGATTAGTACCGGTCGGCTGAACACGTCACCGTGCGTACACCTCCGGCCTATCAACCTGGTCGTCTACCAGGGGCCTTACTCGGTTGTCCCGATGGGAGATCTCATCTCGAGGCTGGCTTCGCGCTTAGATGCCTTCAGCGCTTATCCGTTCCGCAGGTCGCCAACCAGCCGTGCCCTTGGCAGGACAACTGGCACACGAGAGCTGCGTCCGTCCCGGTCCTCTCGTACTAGGGACAGCTCCTCACAAATCTCCTACGCCCACAGAGGATAGGGACCGAACTGTCTCGCGACGTTCTAAACCCAGCTCGCGTACCGCTTTAATGGGCGAACAGCCCAACCCTTGGGAGATGCTTCACCCCCAGGATGCGACGAGCCGACATCGAGGTGCCAAACCTTGCCGTCGATGTGGACTCTTGGGCAAGATAAGCCTGTTATCCCCGGGGTACCTTTTATCCGTTAATCGACTACGCTTCCACATGCCATAGCCGGGTCACTAAGCCCTGCTTTCGCACCTGCTCGACTTGTAGGTCTCGCAGTCAAGCTCCCTTGTGCCTTTGCACTCAACGCCTGATGGCCGACCAGGCTGAGGGAACCTTTGGGCGCCTCCGTTACACTTTGGGAGGCGACCGCCCCAGTCAAACTACCCACCTGACGCTGTTCCCGACCCGGATTCACGGGCCTGGGTTAGAGCTCCAATACGTGAAGGGTGGTATTTCAACGTTGTCTCCACCGAGGCTGACGCCCCGGCTTCCAAGACTCCCACCTATCCTACACAGCACGAACCGAAACCCAACATCAGATTGTAGTAAAGGTCCACGGGGTCTTTCCGTCCTTCTGCGGGAAACGAGCATCTTTACTCGTCGTGCAATTTCGCCGGGTCTCTGGTTGAGACAGTAGCCAAGTCGTTACGCCATTCGTGCAGGTCGGAACTTACCCGACAAGGAATTTCGCTTGGTCTGTTACTTGAATGACCACGTTGGTGGCGAACCCAACGTGGCGGGCCGGCGCGAGCCGACCTCCCTACGTCGCCGTAGGGTCCGGGCCATCTCTTCATCTCCTCCCGAGACGGAGGAGATGGTCGGCGTATGGTCTCTGAGGATTCTCAGCACCTCGGAAGGCTTCCGGAAGTTCATCGTCTCTGCGATCTCCGCGATCTCGACGAGACCGGGCACCGTGAGGTGCCGTCGGAGCTGCATGAGCTCGATGACGCGAGCGAACTTCGCGAAGTTGTCTCGCTTCGCCGTTCGCAGTGGGTTCGACTCGAAGAACGGGATGATCACCCGACGCAGGTCCTCCATGCGGAAGACCTGGTACCGGACGAGATCCTCCTCCACTTCGTCGAAAGCCAGCTTCGCCCCGGTGGTAATCACCAGGTAATCGTAGTTCACCGTTTCGCCACCCTCGAGGTTGAGCGTGTTATTGTCGGCGTCAATGGCATCGACCCGTTTTGCGATAAAGTTG
>JAWOIO010000223.1:0-25664 GCA_046484625.1 Acidimicrobiia bacterium | reverse complement strand
ATTACGGCATGTTCGATGTGTTAGACATATTGACGGCTAGCAGGTGGCGCCGGGCACGATCGCGGGCCTCCTCGGACCGAACGGTGCCGGGAAGACGACCACGATCAACATCCTCACGACGCTCCTGCGGTCCGACGGCGGGCGGGCACGCGTCGCCGGCTACGACGTCGCGACCCAGCCCCAGCTCGTTCGGAGCGTGATCGGGCTCACCGGCCAGTACTCCGCCGTCGACGAGGATCTCACCGGCCGCGAGAACCTGGTGCTGGTCGGCCGGCTCGGTCGGCTCGCCAAGTCGGCCGCTCGAGCGCGAGCGGCGGACCTGCTCGAGGTCTTCGACCTCGTCGACGCGGGCGACCGGCTCCTCAAGACCTACTCGGGCGGGATGCGCCGCCGTCTCGACCTGGGAGCCAGCCTCATGGTCGCGCCGGCCGTCCTGTTCCTCGACGAGCCGACGACCGGGCTCGATCCGCGCAGCCGCATCGCGCTCTGGGACGTGATCAGCGAGCTGCGCGGGGGTGGCACGACGATCGTCCTCACTACGCAGTACATGGAGGAGGCCGACCACCTCGCGGATCGGATCAGCGTCATCGACGGTGGCCGGATCATCGCGGAAGGCACGGCCGACGAGCTGAAGGCGATGATCGGCGGCGATGTCGTGCATCTCCTCGTGCGCGAGCGCGGCGACGCCAGGCGGGTCGCCGCGCTGCTCGACGGGCAGATCGCGGTCGCCCACGGCGAGCTCATCGTCGACGACGAGCTCGGCACCATCCAGGTCCCCGTCCCCGAGGGCGCCGCGAGCGCCCTGGTGGAGGCGGTCCTCGCCCTCGACCGCGAGGGCGTCGTCCTCGATGACCTCGGCCTGCGTCGACCGTCGCTCGACGACGTGTTCCTCGGGCTCACCGGGCACCTCGCCGACGAAGCCCGTGACGATGCTCCCCAGCCGAGCCGCGCGCGCCTGCGAGCCTGACGTGGCGACCGTGGCACGTCCTGTCGACGTCGTGACGGCCGAGCAGCGTGCCGCCCTGGGCCCTGGGCGGGTCGTCGCCGACATCTGGTTGCTCGCCCAGCGCAACCTCCAACGGGTCCTCCGGAGCACCGGCATCATCGTGTTCTCCACGATCCAGCCGCTCATGCAGCTGGTGCTGTTCGCGTACGTCTTCACCGCGGTCGCGACCATCGGGCCCGGGCTCGCCTACCGCGATTTCGTGGTCCCTGCGGTGCTCGTGCAGTCGGTCACGTTCGCGTCCATGGCGTCGGGCGTCGGCATCGCCTATGACCTCGAGTCCGGCATGGTCGACCGTTTCCGCGTCCTGCCGATCGCCCGCTCTGCCTTCCTGGTCGGGCGCACCGTGAGCGACAGCCTGCGGCTGGGCATCCAGGCCGTGATGCTGGTGCTGGCCTCGCTGGTGATCGGCTTCAACTTCCGCACCGGTTTCTTGGGCGCGCTGGGCCTGATCATGGTCATGGTCCTCTGGGGTGTGGCCCTGAGCGCCTTCTCGGGCTACGTCGGGCTGCGGGTCGGCGATCCGGAGGCGGTGCAGTCGGCCCTGTTCATCCCGGTGCTGCCGCTCACGTTCACCAGCTCGGCGTTCGCGCCCATCGAGCGGCTTCCCGAGTGGATGCAGGGGATCGCCCGCTTGAACCCGATCACTGCGGCGATCGACAGCGCCCGCGGCCTGTCGCTCGGCGACGACGTGCTGTTCCGGGTGAGCAACATCCACCTGGGCACGGCGTTGTGGCACTTCGCGGTCTGGTGGCTGGTGATCGTGGGCGTGTTCACCACGCTGGCCGTGCGCCGCTACCGCCGGGGCTGAGCAGCACTGCGTCGTCTGCTCCCCGAGTGGTCACGGGGCGAGCGCGGGGAGCACCTCTCGCTCCACGAGCGCGAGCATCTCGTTCGACCAGGTCGGGTCGATCCCCGCGAGCAGCGGACTGAAGCGCAGCTCGCCGTCGGCGCCGAGGTCGCGCGCGAGCTCGACGGCCTCGTCAGGCGTGCACACCAGGTAGGCGCCGCCCTGGCGGACGTCGGTCACGTCGTGGGTGGGTACGAACGGTCCCGACGCCTGCCCGAACGCCGCGTGGGTCCAGGCCGCGTAGGAGTTGATCTGGTGGAGGATGTGGGGCGTCAGCCGACGCCAGGCACCCTCTTTCTCGTCTTCGCTGGCGACGACCCACAAGAAGATCGGGCCCTGGCGGCCGAGCGGGCCCGGGTCGGGCTTCCCGACCTCCGCGCACGCCTCCCGATACACCTTCCAGAGCCCGGGCATCGGCGGCCGGTAGCCGTCGGCGAGGCGCGCGGCTCGGCGGATCGTGGCCGGAACCGAACCGCCCATGAGGATCGGCATCGGGTCCTGCACGGGTCGGGGGGTCACCCGGATCGTGTGTCCGCGGTGCTCGAACGGCTCTCCGGTCCACGCCCGGCGCAGGAACGGGACGATCTCCTCCATGAACCGGCCGCGACCGGCGTAGTCCTTGCCGAAGGCCTCGAAGTCGGCACGGACGTACCCGGCCGCGATCGCGACGTCGAGGCGGCCCCCGAGGAGGTTGTCCGCGACGGCGATGTCCTCGGCGAGGCGGATCGGGTCGTGCAGCGGGGCGAGGATCGTCGAGATCAGGCAGCGGATCCGGGTCGTGCGGGCTCCCACCGCGGCGGCCACCATCAGCGGCGACGGCAGGTAGCCGTCGGGCGACTGGTGGTGCTCCCCGAAGCCGACCGTCGCGAAGCCCTGCGCGTCGGCCCACGCGATCTGGTCGAGCGCCGCCGCATAGAGGTCCGCGCCCGAGACGCCGAACTCGGCCGGGTGGCGCAGGTCGTAGTGGAGCGACAGACGTGGCATCGTGTCCACCATGCCTGATCCCGACGCCGAGCGCATCGCCGAGGCCGTCGACCACGTCGCGATCCGGCGACTCCAGTCGGCCTACGCCGACGTCGTGTCGCGCCGCGCGTGGGCCGAGCTCGGCGACCTCTTCCTCCCCGACGCCGACACAGGGGAGTGGAACAACGCCTTCGGCGTGTACCACGACCGCTACCGGCGCGTCGACGGAGAGTGGCGCTTCGCCCGCCGCCGCTACCACTCGCTCGCGCGCACCTCCGGCGCCCCGCACCTCGCCGAGGTCCTCGGCTACCCCACCGGGGTCGACCTGGACTGAGGTCCTGGCCGGGCCTTTGGACCCTGGTCCGGCGGTGCCGGGTGTCGAACGATGCCGAGATGGATCGGACTCGGATCGCAGTCATCGGCGCCCTCGCCCTCGCAGCCGTCGCGGGACTGGGTGTCTATGTCTTCAGCGACTCGGGGGGCGATCGCGAACCCCGTCGGGCCACGCCCCCGGTCAGAGTCAGCGCCCCGACGACGTCGACCACCGCAGCCCCGACCGAGGCGTGCACCAGCTCGGTCGGTGGGTACACCGTCGAGTACCCGGCCGGCTGGTACGTCGACGACTCGAATCCGGCGTGGGCCTGCGGGCTGTTCGACCCCGAGCCCTACGTCGTCGAGCCCGAGACCGAGTTCCCGGTCGTCGCCGTCACGATCGACGTCGAGCCCGGGGTGCCGTATGCCGACATCGTGGCCGGGAACAGCGACCCCACGTCGTGGGACGTGCTCGAGCAGCGGGACACGACCGTCGACGGGTTCCCGGCCGTCGTCCTCGAGACCGTGCAGCGCGAGGAGCTGCTCCTCCCCGCCGGCACCTACTGGTACCAGGTCGTGATCGACCGCCCCGGCGCGGCGACGATCGTCTACACGACCGGCGAGCCGGGCCCGGCCTACGACGCCAACCGGGCGACCCTCGACGCGATGGTCGCCTCGTTGCGCTTCACCGGCTGAGCGGCGTCAGTCCTCCGACGACGACGAGAACTTCTGGAGGTCGATGGCCTTCGTGCCGCTGGCCCTGATCCCACGCGACTGGACGCTCACGTCCCAGTCGGGGTCCCTCGCTCGCAGCGCCCCGACGGTGCACTCCTCACGCGGCATCACCGAGAACGGGTCGTAGTCGAAGATCCGCATCGCGTTCTCGTGCGAGATCTTGTCGATCGTCGCGTCGTCGAGGTGTGCGGGTTCGATCTCCTTGAGGAAGGTCTCGGGCGACATGGGCCACGTGGAGTCGGCGTGGGGGTAGTCGCACTCCCAGCACACCATGTCGAGGTTCATGTCGGCGAGGTTCTTCACCCCGGTGGGGTCCTCGATGAAGCAGAGCACGACCTGCTCGTCGAACACCTGGCTCGGGGAGCGGTCGCCCAGGTCCTGCCCGGTCCAGTAGCGGTGCTTCGCGTACGTGCTGTCGACCCGCTCGCGGAAGTAGGGGACCCAGCCGATCCCGCCCTCGGAGAGGGCGAACTTCAGCTCGGGGAACTTCTTCGTCGCGGGCGACCACACGATGTCGCCGGCGGCCTGCACGATGTTCATCGGCGACAGCGTGATGAGCACGTCCATCGGGGCGTCGTCGGCGGTGAGCACGATCCGCGACGACGAGCCGATGTGACAGCACAGGACGGTGCCCACCTCCTCGGCCGTCGCGAAGAACGGGTCCCAGTGATCGCTGTGGATGCTCGGGTGCCCGAGGTACGAGACGTTCTCGGAGAACGTCATCGCGTGACAGCCCTTGTCGGCGACCCGGCGCACCTCGGCCGCGATCAGGTCGGGGTCCCACAGCGGAGGGATCGCCAGCGGGATGAACCGCCCGGGGTACTTCCCGCACCACGCGTCGATGTGCCAGTCGTTGTAGGCCTGCACGAGCGCGAGCGCGAGATCTGCGTCGGTCTCGGCGGTGCGGGCGAAGAGCTGGCCGGTGAACTGCGGGAACGACGGGAAGCACATCGACCCGAGCATCCCGTTGGCGTCCATCTCCTTGATGCGCAGGTCGATGTCGTAGGCGCCCGGGCGCATGTCGTCGAACGACTGCGGGTCCATCGCGTACTCCTCGCGTGGCCGCCCGGCCACCGCGTTGAGCCCGATGTTCGGGAGCTCCTGGCCGAGGAACGACCACACGTCGGTGCCGTTGTCCTTGCGGATCAGCTTCGGTGCCCGCTCGGCGTGCTTCTTGGCCAGGCGCCCCTCGAAGAGGTCGGGCGGCTCGACCACGTGGTCGTCCACGCTCACCAGGATCAGGTCGTCGACATGCATGGTGCTCTCCCTCGTCGTCGCGGGCGATCGTACCGCCGCGCTGAAGGGCCTGCGCCGGGCGCGTATCGTGATCCGAGATGAAGAACACGCTGTTGATCGCCGGCGTCGGGATCGCTGCGGCATTCCTGTCATCGACACCGTCACCGGTCCACGCTCAGGTCGAGTCGGCGCCGCGCATCCTCTTCCTCGGTGATTCGGTCGCCGACACGGTGGCCCCGGCGCTCAACGACGCCGCGGCCGCCCGGGGGATCCCGCTCACCTCGTACACCCGACCCGGGTGCGGGATCATCACGGGCATCCCGGCCTTCCCCGACGGAACCCCGATCCCCGGGGCCGCCAGGTGCGATGCCACGACACCAGGCGACATCCGGGGGGCGCTCGCGGGCTCGCGACCGCAGTACGTCGCGGCGTTCAGCACGTGGGAGACCGCCGATCGCACCGTCGACGGGCAGTTCTTCAAGTTTGGGACGCCCGAAGCCGACGCGATGCTCCTGGGCAAGCTCGAGGAGCTGCGGGCCATGGTCGCCGGCGCCGGCGCCGAGCTGCTCCTCGTGACCGTGCCGCCTCGGGCTGAGCCGAGTGAGACCACGCCGGTCGTCTCCCCGACCGAGACCGAGACCTACCTGCACCTCAACGAGCTCTACCGCATGTTCGCCCGAACGCACGCGGACGTCGGCATCGTCGATCTCGCGGGCCTCGTCTGTCACCGGGGACCACCGTGCCCCGCGAACAAGGGGGCCGTCGTGCTGCGACCTCGCGACGGCGGTCACTTCTCGGCCGAGGGTGCCGCGTGGCTCGCTCCGCACTTCCTGCGTCGGATCCTCTGGGCGATCACCCCGCCCTTGCTCCCCCGCTGATCCTCTACCGTGGTGAGCGATGACGACGATCATGTGTGAGCAGCCGGTCCGGATCGATCAGCTCTTCGACGATCCCGACGCGATGCGGGCGCTCATCGCCCGGCACGCTCCGTACTGGCCGGTGATGCGGTACTTCGCGAACCCGGCCGAGGAGGCTGCGCAGAACGGCGGACGGTCGGTGACCAAGGGGCGCGACTCCGCGAAGGCCGCACGGCCGATGATGGTGATGCCGGTGTTCCGCGGCGACTGGGCCTACGACGAGCCGCTCGTCGAAGGGGCGGAGCAGGTCCTGCACCACGAGGGCCTCATCGCGGCGGCGCGGCAGGTGTTCGCCGGCTCGGGACCGGGTGACGCGGTGATCGTCCCCCAGATCGTCTACATCAACCTCACCACCCCGATGCCGGGCCAGCCCGCGGGCCACGTCGACATCCCCGCGTTCCGCGGGATCGACCGCACCGAGTACCCCACGTGGCTGCTGCAGATGATGGGGCAGTCGCACCTCTTCGAGGACGTGCGCATCCGGATCGCGACGGCCGTCGGCTGGCTGTACCGCGGCGAGAACGGCGCGTTCAGCTACTGGCCCGACGGGCCCGAAGGGGCTCGACTCGAGCACGACGATCTCGACAACACCGCGATCGTCGGCGACAACGACTTCATGTTCCACCGGGTGGAGCGGGTCGGGCGCGACGACGAGGACTTCGTACGTGGGATGACCCTCGACTCGCTCCTGCACCCGGCCGACCCCGACGACGCACTCGGCGACTGGGTGGTCACCGACGGCGGCGCCGAGCTCGCACGCCTGCCGTTCGACAAGGTGCGGGTGAGCATCTCGTGGAAGGCCAAGGTCTTCGCCGACGCCGAGGCGCAGCGGGTGGCCGACGAACACCTCGACGACATTGCGCTCGACGAGGTCGTGACCCGTTTCCGGGCCGACCTGGACCAGCGCGGCGTCGACTGCCCCGTGCCCGACGACCCGACCCGCGACGTCGACTTCATCGCCACCCTCGCCGACGCGTACCGCATCGTTCCTGCGTCCTAGACCGATGGGGGACGCTGCCCGAGCGTTGGTGCTCGAGGCGCCGCGTTCGCTCACAGCGCGCGACCTCCCCGTCCCCGACGGTCTCGACCCCGTGCTCGCCACCGCGTTCAACCCCCTCGGTGCGGGGATCCGCTGGGCCGTGACCGTCCCCGACACCCAACCCGGCGACGTCGTCGCGGTGCTCGGTCCGGGCATCCGAGGGCTGAGCGCCGCGGGTGCGGCGAAGCAGGCGGGCGCCGGCTTCGTCATGCACCGAGATGGTCGTGGCGATCGGCAACTGGCGGATGTTCTCGTCGATCCTGCGCAGCCTCGAGATCCCCCTGGAGGACGGCGTCGCTCCCTGGCCCCCCGACGGCGAGGCCCCCCTTCCATAGGTGGGGCCGCCCACGGGTGAGGCCGCCCGCGGAGACGTGCGACCGGCGCGGGCGGCCGCCGGGTTTCGACGGCCGTGCCCGGGGCGGGGAGAATGGGGCGGTGGCAGCACGACGCGGAAAGGGAGTCGACCTCACCCTGGTGGCCATCCCGGGGTACTTCGCGGCGATGGGCGCAGAGCACCGTTGGCTGCAGCGCCGCGCCGCGCAGCGTGGCCCGACCGCCGCCGACTACGAGCGGCGCGACACCGTCGCCAGCCTCACGATGGGGGTGGCGAGCGTGTTCGCGCCGATGGTCCTGGCCCGCGTCCTGCGCCCGTTCGTGCCCGGCCGCGGCCGGTTCGGGAAGGCACTGATCGGTGTCGCTGCCGGCGCGGTCGTCGCGACCACCGTGGCCGATGCGGTCGTCCGCCGGGCCGAGCGCGATGCAGCCGGGCCCCACGAGCCCGATGCCGACGTCCCGGACCCGGCTCCCCTCGCGCGGAAGGTCGCCCAGGTCGGTGGCGTCACCGCGGTCGTCACCGGCGGCCTGGCGATCACCACGACGCTGGCGTCACGCACCACCGCCGATCGGCTGTGGCGGATCGGTCGGCGCCGTGACCGCGGCTCGGGCCCATTCGCCCTGGCCGCCGCGGTGCTCGGTTGGGACTTCATCTACTACTGGAACCACCGGTTCATGCACACGAGCCGGTACATGTGGGCGATCCACGTCGTGCACCACTCGAGCGAGCGCTACAACCTGTCGACCGCGCTGCGCCAGCCCGTTGCCGACGCGTTCGGCACGTTCGTGCCGTACAGCCTGCTGACGCTGCTCGGCATCCGGCCCCGGCTCATCGAGACCGCGCGCGGCATCAACCTCATCTACCAGTTCTGGTTCCACACCGACACGATCCGCACGCTGGGGCCGTTCGAGCAGGTGCTCAACACGCCGTCGCACCACCGCGTGCACCACGGCAGCAACCCGCAGTACCTGGACCGCAACCACGGCAGCATCCTCATCACCTGGGACCGGCTCTTCGGGACGTTCGAGCCCGAGGACGAGCCGGTCGTCTACGGCCTCACGAAGAACATCGAGAGCTTCAGCCCTGTGCGCATCGCGACCCACGAGCACGCCGACATGCTGCGGGACGTCGCCCGATCGACCACATGGCGCGACCGGCTGTCGTTCGTGCTGCGGGGCCCCGGGTGGGCCTACCGCAAGCACGCCGAAGCCGAGTCCCCGCGCGATGCACGGGTTCCGGTCCTCGGTGAGGTGGCTCCTAGCTGGACTTCCCCGTGTTCCGGCAGGCGCTCGTCTTCACGCCCCAGTCGTCCTTCGGCAACGTGAAGTAGGTCCCGTCGGGGCACGTGATCGCAGGGTTCACGTTCGAGAACGTCCCCCGCGGCGACTCGTAGCCGGGCACCGTCCACACATGGACCATGTAGCCGGTGTTCTGGATCAGCGAGCCGCCGAACTTCGCGCACTGCTCCTGGGTCGCGTCGCCGTCGGCGCCGAGTGGCGAGTCGATGCCGTTCTCCGTGAAGACCACGCAGGTGTTGGTGTGGTAGTGCCAGATGTCGGCGTCACCGATGAAGCCTTCCGGCGCCGTTCCGGACCGGCCCGCGAACGAGAGGTACATGAAGCCGGCGATGGGAGAGGTCGGCTCGACGCCGTCGTAGATGATGGTCGGCGACATGGGGCCGTCGACACCTTCCAGCATGTCGTCGCCGACGTCGGTGTTCCCGAGCCCGACGTAGTGGGTGCCGAGGCCGGGCACGAACGGTCCGGCGCGGCGGTAGCCGGCGGCTTCGACGTCGGCGACGGTCGGGTACTTCTCGATCAGCTTCGCGGTCTGCGCGAGCTGCACGGCGAGCGCGGTCTGGTTCGGGTCCTTCGGATCGATCGCGCCGCCGTTGCCACCGTGCTCCTGGTGGCCGTTCTCGAGGTCGTCGAGGCCGGTCAACGCGGCCGCGTTCGCGCCCTCAGCGCCGCCGTGGGCATCGTCGTGGGCTGCGGCGCCACCGGTCGCGCCCGCTTCGGCACCGTGAGTGCCGTGGCTCCCGGATGCGTGGTCGCGCGCGCTCGGCGACGCGAGCGCGGCGCTCGTGAGGGCAAGGATCGCGAGCGGGACGACTGCGCCCAAGGCGAGCCGCTGACGGTCCCAGCCGCGTCCGAACCCGGGGCGGAGCAGGAGCCCGACGGCGGCGACGACGAACGCGGCCGCGAGGCCGACCGCGGCGAGGTCGATGAACGACGACGTCTCCGGGTGCCACGCGTGGGAACCGAACGGCAGTCCCCAGATCCGGCTGAAGCCCCACGCGCCGATCGCTGCGGCGTTCACTGCGATCGCCCCGAGGACGACCAGGCGCGTCGGGCGCACGAGGAGCAGCACGGCGATCGACAGCTGGACCCAGCCGGCGACGGCGAAGCCGATGCCCTCGGCGGTCGACAGCGCGAAGTGCGATGGCACCATCGCGAGATGGATCGCGCCGGCGGTTCCCGACAGCACGGCCAACAGGACGCGGCCCACGACCGCGAGGTCGAACGGCACGGCCGGCGCCTCCGTCGTGCCGGACGTCGACGGCTGCACCTCGCGCTCGAGGACGCTGGTCATGGTGTTCCCCCCTGGCATCGGGCCCGCCCGCCCGGGCCGGCCGATCCGGAAACGGTAGCCGTTCCCACCGTTCTTGCGTCAGTAACTGTTGATATACGCCTACTACTGACGCAAGAACCCCGCCGCGCGGGTGACATGCGACTTTGGTCCCTGGTCCGGGCGCGCTCGATCCGCTAGACGACATGGGGACGACGACGGAAGGACGGCACGGCATGAGGGTGGCGCGCGGGACGGCGGTGGTCGTGGCGGCCCTGGTCGCGGCGAGCGGGTGGACCACGGTTGCCGCCGCGCAGGGTGCCGGCGACGAGAAGCCGCGGGCCACCGAGGTCGGCGTGACCGCCACGGAGATCCGGGTCGCGGTCGTCGCCGACGTCGACAACCCGTTCGCGCCGGGGCTGTTCCAGGGCTCGGTCGACGGCGTGCAGGGCTGGGCGAAGTACGTGAACAAGAACGGGGGCCTCGCGGGTCGCAAGGTCGTGGTCGACTTCATCGACTCCCGGCTCAGCGCCGACGAGGCTCGCAACGCGGTCATCCGCGCCTGCTCGGAAGACTTCGCCCTGGTCGGGACGTCGGCGCTGTTCCTCAACACCGTCGCCGACATCGAGGGCTGCGCGGACAAGGCAGGCGTCGTCACGGGGCTGCCGGACCTCGCGGTCGTGACCACCGAGGTCGTTCAGCAGTGCTCGCCGACCACCTACAGCATCAACCCGCCCCAGATCATCTGCGACACCAAGGACAAGAACCCGCAGACGTACCAGGGCAACGACGGTCGCGTCGCGTTCTACGAGAAGAAGTTCGGCAAGAACCTGCACGGTGCGTACGTGTACACCAACGACATCAAGGCAGCCGAGCTCTCGACTCGAGCGATCGCGGCGCCCCTCCAGAAGGCGGGCATCAGGGCCGACCAGGAGGTCGACGTATCGAGCCGGGCGCTCCAGACGGTCTACACGTCGATCATCCGCAAGATGAAGGACGACAACTCGAACTTCTTCAGCAACGGCGGCCCGTTCGAGGCCACGGTCGCGGCCCGCAAGGAGGCGCAGATCCAAGGCCTCACCGACCCGAAGATCATCTGGGACTGCACGCTCCAGTGCTACGACCGCAAGCTGCTCGAGCAGGGAGGCGCGGCGGTCGAGCGCCAGTTCGTCCAGCTCGGGTTCATCCCGTTCGAGGAAGCATCGACCAACCGGACGCTGCGGGCATTCCTGAAGTTCGTCGGGAAGGACAAGGCGGACGCGTTCGGGATCCAGGCGTTCGCGTCGGGGCTGTTGCTCCAGCAGGCGGTCGAGCAGGTCGTGAAGGCTGACGGCGTGAACGGGGTCACCCGCGCCGCGCTGTTCGAGCAGCTCGCCACCATCCGCGACTTCGACGCCGGCGGAATGCTCGGGACCACCGATGTCGGCGCCCGCCAGAACTCTCCGTGCTTCATCATGGTGCAGGTCCAAGACGGCAAGTTCGTCCGGGCCTACCCGAAGAAGAAGGGCACGTTCGACTGCACGCCCGCGAACCGGGTCGAGGTGAAGCTCGACCTGCTGTGAGCGATGGGCCTGACGACCGCCTCAGACGCTGAGGAGGTTGTCCACGTCGGCCCCGCAGGCCGGGTGGCGCAGCTTGCTCATCGCGCGTGCCTCGATCTGGCGGATGCGCTCCCGCGTGAGGTCGAAGTGCTCGCCGACCTCCTCGAGCGTGCGCGGCTCGCCGCGGTCGAGCCCGAACCGCAGCGTGAGGACCTTCGCCTCCCGCGGCGCGAGCGCACCGAGCAGCTTCTGCACCTCGGCCGGGAGCAGCGCGGTGGCCGCGGCCTCGTAGGGCGATGCGGCACCACGGTCCTCGACCACGTCGCCGAGCACGGCGTCGCCGTCCTCGCCGAGCGGCTGCGACAGCGACAGGGGAGTGGGCGCGATCAGCGTGGTCTCGCGCACCTTCTCCTCGGTGATCCCGAGCTCCTCGGCGAGCTCGGCGTGGGTCGCCGGGCGGCCGAAGCGCAGCTCCAGCACCGAACGGGCGCGCTGCAGCTTGATGAGGTTGTCGCCGGCGTGGACGGGCAGACGGATCGTGCGACCGATGTTCGCGATGCCGCGCGAGATCGCCTGGCGGATCCACCAGGTCGCATACGTCGAGAACTTGAAGCCACGCTGCCAGTCGAACTTGTCGACGGCGTGGATGAGCCCGAGGTTGCCCTCCTGGATCAGGTCGAGGAGGGGCACCCCCGAACCCTGGTACCGCTTCGCGATCGACACCACGAGCCGCAGGTTCGACTGCACGAACTGGAGGTGGGCCTCGTCGCCCTTGCGGATGCGTCGACGGATGGACCGGCGCTCGGCCGGCGTGAGCTTCGCGTCCGGGTCGTCGAGGAGCGCCTTGGCGGCGACTCCGTCTTCGATCAGCTGGGCGAGGCGAGCCTCGTCGTCCTTGGTGAGCAGGTCGTAGCGTCCGGCATCGTCGAGGTACATCCGGACGAGGTCGGGATCTTCGGTGGAGGACTTCCGGTTGGGCACTGCCATCGTGGTCTTCTCCCGATCGACCGAGGCTGCGGGGTCGCGCACCCTCGATGCGGGTCCGGAGGCGCGGCTGCAACCCCGGGTTTCGACGGTGCCGGCTCCCGACGTCCTCACGTCCTCACGATGGGACGGTCCGTTCGGTGCGGGCCTCGAAGGAAACCAGTCTACGCCATCTCGCGGCGATTTCTACGGGCGGGGGGCGAGATTCGGGGTCGGGCAGGGATGACCGGCCCGGGCGGCCGATTCAGGCGGCTCCCGTGGTCTTGATGAGGCGGACGCACAGCATCTTGGAGATGTTGACCACCAATTTCGCGGCGATCACGGGGTCGTCGTCGATCATGGCCCGCAGGGTGTGCTCGCTCAGGCTCAGCACCCGCACCGCCTCGCTGGCTGCGAAGGCGTCCAGGGTCCGCGGCCGCTCCAGCAGGAAGGCCATCTCCCCGAAGACGTCGCCCTCGGCGAGGGCGGCCACCACCCGGTCGCCGTCCCGGACCTCGAGGGTGCCGGCCAGGACCACGAAGAGGTTTCGGGCCACACCACCCTTCTTGAGGACGTGGTCGCCGGCGGCGCACTCGATCACGTTGCTGCGGGCGAGGCAGCGCTCGACCTCGTCGTCGGAGAACGAGTGGAACGCCGAGATCTCGAGTCCCTCGATCTCGTGGAGCGCGGAGCGGAGGTGGGCGGTGTAGTCGCCCTCGCCGCTCATGAGCGGGCTGAGCACCGCGCCGCCCCCACCGGTGAGGATCTCGGCGACGCATGCGGGCACCGCGTCGGGCGCCCGCTCGTCGAGCCCGACCAGGACGTCGGTACCTTGAGGGAACACCACGAGCGGGATGAGGTAGCCGGCCTCGGGGCTGTTGATGTTGCGGGTCGCGTAGGTCCGCCGCCCCTGCCCGAGGTACAGGGAGAGGAGGTGCGGCTCACACGCGCTGAACTGCACGCGCACGTCGTGCGCGACCGCGGTCTCGTGACGGCACGCGAGGAGGTCGTCGACCAGGCCAGTGCCGCGCAGCCGCGGCGTCACCATCACCCGCTCGCCGATCGCGAGGTGCCGGTGGGGGATCTGATCGAGGAACGGGGCGAGGCTGTACTCGTCGATCTGGCGCTCCGAGAACCCGTGCTCACCCCAGGAGAGCCGTGCGGTGCCGACGACGTCGTCGCCTTCCTTGGCGAAGAAGATCCAGCTGGTCTCGTCCTCGGGCTCCGCGAGCCGACGCCCCTCGTGATCCGCGCTGCCCTGGTAGCGGCCCATCTCCTCGACGTACACCGAGTACCGGAAGCGGTAGACCGCCTCCTTCTCCTCGGCGGTGCGGGCCTCTGCGACTTCGAACGCCATGGGGAGATGCTGGCGCGCCGACGGCCCAGTTGTCATCCCGAGTCGGTGCCGGGGCGTCAGTGCACCGCGCGGATCCCGAACCAGGCGAGGGCCAGCGTGGTGAGCCCGAGCACGAACAGGCGGACCTCACGGTCGCGTCGCACCAGGAACAGCGTGGCCAGCAGGGCCGGGAAGATCACCAGCCCCTGGACGAGCACCCCCGCGTCGGTGCGCGGGAACAGGACGTCGCGCATCTCAGCGGAGGATGGCGGCGTTCGGCACGAACACGGACCACGCGAACCAGAACGTGTCCACGTGGACGACGGGCGCGAGCGCGCGGCCCGCGAGCGGACCTTCGACGGCGCGACCCAGGATGTCCCAGGTCGACCCGGTCTCCACGTCGCGGAAGCGTCGCTTCCCCGCGGGCTCGAAGTTCAGATGTTGACCATCGACGACCGGGTCGAACGCGCCGGTCGCCCCGACGTCGATGCCGTCGGCGACGGTCTGGTCGTCGAGACCCGACGCGGTGCCCTTCGCGTGCCACACGACGACCGGCCCACCGACGTCGACCTCCTCGATGCGCGCCTTGCGCAGGCGCCTGAGGGTGATGCCCGCAGCCGCGCCGTCGCGCTCGATCCCGACGATCCGCGCCTTCGCCGGGAGCTTCGGGTCAGCTGGCTCGTCGAGCAGGAACGGGTCGGTGCGCTCGTCGTCGTACCCCGGGTACGGGTTCCTCCCGTAGTCGCGGTCGAAGCCCGTGTCGCGCGACAGCACGAGCCCATCGGGATGCGCCGTGCGCCAGTCGCGCCACGCGACGGTGCTGACCGAGATCGGTTCGAGCTTCTCGCCTGCGAGGCGGCCCACCACCGCCTGGCCGAGGAACTGGACCCAGAGCGATTCGGTCTGGCGGTCGTACATCACGAGATCCGACCGGTAGAGCAACCCCGAGACCCCGAAGTCGAGGATCCGATCGCCCAGCCGGCGGTCGTAGGCGATCGCGCTGTTGCAGAGCGGGCAGTAGGTGATCGCGACCGGTACGCCGGCGACCGTGTCGTTCACGATCTCGTGCCAGGTCAGGATCTGCACGGGGTAGGCGCGCGCGTCACCGTCGATCTCGAAGGCCAGCACCGGCTCCCGCGCACCGAGCCAGTCGACGTCACCGGCCGACTCGAACAACGGGTTGTCGACGGCCGGGATGCCGTCGGGAGGCGGGCCGCCGGCCAGCAGATCGTCGGTGTCGATGCGGGCCTTCGGGAACGCCGGGTCGTCCTGGTCGTCGAGCGCGGACGGGCCGGGCTCGCGTGGGCTCGGCTCGATCAGGGGCTGGGGCTGGGGGTCGGCTGCGAGCGCCGTCGCGGTCCCGGCCACGAGCAGCGCGACCGTCGTGATCGCCGCGAGCGCGGCCCCGAAGCGGTGATGCCGTCTCATACCGTCACCGCGAACAGGTCCGCGAGCTGCTCGCGGAGGGCCGACTCGGTGAGCACACCCCGGTGGACGCTCAGCAGCTCGCCGTCCGCGCTGTAGAACGCGGTGATCGGCATCCCGTTGCACTGGCACAGCGCGTCGTGCAGCCCGCTGTCCTGGGAGCCGTCGACGTCGCCCGCGAGTGGCCAGGAGGTGATGCCGTGGCGTTCGGGCATCACGAACGGATCGCCGGTCTCGAGCGAGTTCACCCCGACGAAGGTGACCTTCGAGCCGGCCTGGCGCGACACCTTCCGGAACGCCGGCAGCTCGGCGTCGCACTGGGTGCACCACGACGCGAAGAAGTTGACCACCGTCGGCGTGCCGCGGAAATCGGCCAACCTCACGCGGCCGTCGCCGTCGAGGGCCGGCAGGTCGAAGCGCGCGGGGTCGGTGACCGACGCGGTGGCGTCGCGCCCCGATCCGGTCGTGAGCGAGAGTGCGACGATCGTCGCGAAGACCGCGACCCCACCGGCGATCACACCGACCCGCTTGACCGCCCGGCGGCGCGCCCGGGCCCGGGCCATCCCAGCCCGGCGCTCACGCGCCGAGAGCTTCTTCGGGTTCTCTGTCACGGTGTTCCCTTCCTAGCCGAGGGTGACGAGGTCGCCGAGCCCGACCGAGCGCATCGCGCTCTGGAGCTGGGTGGTCACCCAGATCAGTCGGTTGAACATGAGCAGGGTGCCGAAGATCGCCAGCGAGACGGCCGAGGCGATCGTGAGCGCGGTGAAGTGCCGCTTGATCCACCCGAAGCTTCGGCTCAGTCGACCCATCGCGAGCCCCGAGGCGAGGAAGGGGATCCCGAGGCCGAGGGAGTAGACGGCGAGCAGCGTCGCGCCCTGGAGCGCGTCTCCACGGGTCGCCGCGATCGCGAGGACCGAGCCGAGGATCGGTCCGATGCAGGGTGTCCAGCCGAAGCCGAACGCGACGCCGGCGACCGGTGCCGTGTAGGGCCCAAGGCGTGAGAGCTGGGGGTGGAAGCGCTTCTCGCCGTACAGCCAGGGCGCGCGGAGGATGAGCGACCCCAGGAGGAAGAGCGCGAAGGCGAGGACCACCGCGCCGGAGAGCCGGGTGAGGAGCGCCTGGTTGGTGACGAGGAACTGCCCGACCCCCGTCGCGGTGAGCCCGAGCAGGATGAACACCATCGAGAACCCGGCGACGAACAGACCGGTGTCGCGGGTGATGCGACCGAGGTGTCGCCGGCTGGGCGACTCGATCTCCGACGCATCGAGCCCGGTCACGATCGACAGGTACGCCGGGACGAGCGGGAGGACGCACGGCGAGAGGAACGACACCACGCCGCCCCCGAACGCCGCCGCGTAGCCGACGGTGTCGCCACTCATCCGCGCCGCGCGAGGTCATGGCCGTATCGCCGCAGCCGGAGGAGGGCGAGGGGGGGCATCGCAACGGTCGCGAGCCGGCAAAGCGACTTCCGGACGAGCTGGTGGGTCTCGGCCGCACTCGAGCAGTCGAAGCACGCCTCGAGATGCTCGACGGCCGCACGGCGCGCGGCGTCGTCGAGCTCGCCGTCGAGGTACGCCTGGACCAGCCGGCGTTGCCGGCGGTGGTGGGTCGGGAGCATCGGGGTGGGAACCCCTCCGCTGCGGGCCGGATTCCACCGATCCCGGGCGATCCACGCCGGTGGAATGGCGCCCCGGCCAGGCGGGTTCCCCTCCCCGTGGAAGGACTCTCCCTGTCCCCGGTGGACGGGCGCCGAGACGCGTTCGAGCGATACGTCCTCCCCGAGACCGACGTGCTCCTGCGGGTCGCGCTGTCGCTCACCCGCCGGGCCGCCGACGCCGAGGACCTGGTGCAGGACACCTTGATCCGGGCGTACCGGTCGATCGGGTCGTTCGACGGCGCCCATCCCCGGGCCTGGCTGCTCACGATCATGCGCAACACCAACATCAACAACCATCGCCGCCGCCGCCCCGAGCTGCTCCGGGACCCCGAGGTCACGATGGCGACGCTGGCCGCGGTCCCGTCCGACGGGCAGGCCGACCCCGAGGGGGTGGTCGTCGGCGAGATGTTCGACGCAGTGGTGGCCGATGCGTTCGACCGACTCCCGGAGCGCCACCGCGACGTGGTTCGACTCGTCGACATCGACGGCCTGACCTACGCCGAGACGGCCGAAGTGCTCGGGATCCCCACGGGCACCGTGATGAGCCGGCTGCACCGGGCCCGGGCGCGCATGCGGGTGCGGCTCACCGCAGCCGGCCTCGCCCCGCGCCGCGGCGCCGGCGGAGCCACCGAGCGAAAGCGAGGATGATCGTGCGGATCCCCAGGTTCTCCGGGATGACGTCGATGCGGGAGTGCCGCAAGGTGGGCAAGGTCCTGCAGGCGTACCTCGACGGTCAGGTCGACGACGTCACCGTGCAGCGCGTCAGCCACCACCTCGAAGCCTGTCGACGGTGCGGACTCGAGGTGACCGTCTACGAGGAGCTCAAGCAGGCGCTCGCCCGGCGCGCCCCGGCCCTCGACCCGAGCGCCGTCGAGCGTGTGAGCTCGTTCGGTCGTGCGCTCGTCGACACCCCTCCCGACGAGGCGTCGGGACCCGCATCATGACCGCGCCGATCGCCGACATCGACGACGCCACGTTCCTCGATGCGACCGAAGGCGGCTACACCGTCGTCGACTTCTGGGCCCCGTGGTGCGGACCCTGCACGCAGTTCGCCCCGCTGTTCGAGGCCGTGGCCACGAAGCATTCCGAGCAGATCCGCTTCGCGCGTTGCGACGTGGACCGGAGCCCGAACACCGCCTCGATGGTGGGCATCATGAGCATCCCGACGGTCGTCGTGTTCGACCCCGACGGCAACGAGCTGACCCGGATCAGCGGGACGGCCCATCCGCGCGACGTGCAGCAGCTCATGGTGGAGGTCGACGAGCTCGCACGCCGATCCGGACGGGTGACCTGAGGCAGGCCGACGGACGCAACCTCGTCTCAGGCTCGCGCCGCGACGGCGAGGCCTGCGTCCCATCCTGGTGCTCGGCCCCCGGGTGGCGGGCGGACATCGGCGAGGTCGAGGCCGCTGCGGGCCAGGACCCACGAGATCACCGAGTTCGAGTTCCACATCTCGCCGGTTCGGAGCTGGTCGCGGCCCCACACCGGTGTCGGGATCGTCGGAAGCACCTCGAGGATCCGTAGGGCGAGCGCGATCTCCTCGGTGACCCACAGGGGGTTCCCGACGGCTGCGTCCGCGTCGGGGATCGTCCCGTCGCGCCAGCACCGGACCTCGTAGCGGAAGATGCGGAACCGCCCGAGCCAGCGCATCCCGACCGGACCGCTCGCGACGACCCCCCGGTGCTCACCGTGGCGGTCGGGGACCGGCGCCTGCTCGATGACGAACGGACCGTGGGGGACGACGACGCGGAGCGCCGAGTGGTAGAGGTCGCAGCGCGGCCGACGCCGCAGGAACGCCGCGATGGCCTCGTAGATCTTCCCGCTGAGCCGGACGACGTGCTCGCCGGCACCCAGCGGGATCCAGAGGAGCTCCACGACTGCGGGCCCGTCATCGCTCACGGGGGCACGGTACCCGCACGCCTCCCACCGCCCGCGCTGTCCCCACTAGCGTCTCGGCCATGACCGCAGGCGGCAGTGGCGCGCGCAGCCTTCCCCTGATCCTGGCGCGCGAGCTGGCATCCAACCTCGCGACCCCGATGTTCCTGCTCGACGCGGGGATGGACCTCGTCTACTTCAACGAGGCGGCCGAGGCGCTCATCGGCAAGCCGTTCGCCGAGCTGGGCGAGGTCTCCGGCGAGGAGTTCGGCTCGCTGCTGGCGCTCGCCGAGGCCGACGGCTCGCCGCTGCGTCGCCGCGACTCCCCGGCCGGGGTCGCGTTCTTCGAGCGCAAGCCCGCGCACCGCACGTTGCAGGCGACGGGGCTCGACGGCGTGCGTCGCCACCTCGACGCCACCGCCTACCCGCTGTTCGGCAGGAACGGCGAGATGCACGGCGTCGTCAACGTGTTCTGGCTGGCCGGCCCGGACGGAGGCTGATGCGGGCCCGCATCTGGGGCTGTCGGGGATCGGTCGCAGCCCCCGGCGCCGACACCGTGCGCTACGGCGGCAACACGTCGTGCGTCGAGGTGCAGACCGAGAGCGGGCACATCATCGTCCTCGACGCCGGCACCGGCATCCGGGCGCTCGGCGCCGAGATGAGCCCGGACGTCGACGAGGTCCACCTCTTCCTCACCCACCTGCACATGGACCATCTCCAGGGGCTCGGCTTCTTCCGTCCCCTCTTCCGTCCCGACCTGCGCGTCCACATCTGGGGACCGGCGTCACCGGTGCACCCACTGGCCGAGCGGATCGCGATGTACCTCTCGCCGCCGCTGTTCCCGGTCCGCCTCGCCGACATCCCGTCGCAGGTGACGTTCCACGACGCGTCCGAGGAGCCGGTCGTGATCGGGTCCGCCACCGTGCGGGCGATGGACGTCACGCACCAGGGTCCGACGGTCGGCTACCGGATCGAGGAAGGTGCGCGATCGTTGGTGTACCTCCCCGATCACGAGCCGTCGCTCGGCGTCGAGCTCGCCGACCAGCCGAGCTCGTGGATCAGCGGCTACGCGCTCGCCCGCGAGGCCGACGTGCTGCTGCACGATGCGCAGTACGGCGACCACGAGTACCCGAACCACGTCGGGTGGGGGCACTCCGCGTTCGAGCACGTGATGTGCTTCGCCGAGAAGTGCGCGGTGACGACGACGGTGCTGTTCCACCATGACCCGTACCACACCGACGACGAGCTCGAGGATCTTGTGCGGGCGAGCCACGAGCGGTGGGGCACGACCGAGGAGCAGGTGTGCCTCGCCCACGAGGACATGACGATCGAGCTCGACGCCGCCGGCGTGCGTTTCGCGGGCGCACGCGTCTCACCGGTCTCCGGAGCGCGTGAGTAGGGCCGGTCCCGGCCCGATCCCTAGGCCCAGAACGCGTCTTCGGCTTCGAGGTCGCTCGTCGTCTCGTCGATCCGGGTGATCTTCCCGTCGGCGACCGTGAACTCGAGCGTCTGGATGACGTCGAGCGAGTTCCCGCCGCGCGTCGCCTGCGCACGGTGGTTGGCGACCACCTTGTCGTCGCCCTGCACGGTGACGTCCTGCACGTCGACCTGCACGGTGCCGTCGGAGAGCTCGAACAGCTGGCCGTACATGCCGAACACGGCCTCCTGGCCGGTGTGCTCCCCCGACGTGAGGTTGTTGCCCGG
The DNA here is from genome assembly GCA_046484625.1 of Acidimicrobiia bacterium. Classification (GTDB taxonomy): domain Bacteria; phylum Actinomycetota; class Acidimicrobiia; order IMCC26256; family PALSA-555; genus DASUAO01. Next base: position 5,206 of record JAWOIO010000223.1, on the reverse strand, counting down.
GACGGCATGGACGACATCGGGCGCCATGATCGAGCCGAGCGTCTCCATGTCGCCGCTCGAGAACGCGGCGTAGCCCTTGCGGACCAGTTCTTCGTTCGGGTGTGCCATGAGTTCCCCCTGTTCGAGGCGAGCGCGGAGCATCGCGTGGATCCAGGCGATCGGCAAGGGCCGCGAAGGCTGTGGAACTGGCCAGCGGCGTCCCGACACAGGTAGACACGGCACATGGCACTCGAGGGAACGTACGAACCGAGCCCGTGGGACTGGGTCTCCGACCAGGTCGCCCTGTTCGAGTCGACGGACGGCGCCGACGGGAACCTGCTCGAAGGGAAGCCCTGCATCATCTTGTGGACGCGCGGGCGCAAGACCGGCACGGTCCGCAAGTCGCCGCTGATGCGGGTCACCGACGAGGCCGGCCGCTACGCAGTCGTCGCGTCGATGGGCGGCGCACCGAAGCACCCCGTCTGGTACCTCAACCTCGTCGACGACCCGAACGTGGCGCTCCAGGACGGCGCCGAGCTGCGTGACTACTCGGCCCGGATCGTCGAGGGCGACGAGAAGGCCGAATGGTGGGCCCGCGCCACCGAGGTGTGGCCCGCCTACGACGAGTACCAGGCGAAGACCGACCGGGCGATCCCCCTGGTGGTGCTCGAGCCGCGGTGAGCGGCTAGCGCTCCGGCGAGTCGGCCTCGAGCGCGGCGACGAGGCCTTCTGGGTCCGCGACGGTGACGGTCAGCGCCGAGTGGCCCGATCGGCGCAGCATGCTCGGCACCTTCTCGCGGAAGTGCACGCAGACCCCACGTTCCGCGTTCGTGCCGAACGTGAGCCCGTCGTCCTTCGCCGACAAGCGCGCGCCGACCGCCGTCCACCAGCGGTAGCCCGACGTGATGTGCGCGCCGTCGACGTTGTCGAGTGCGGTCTCGACCTTCAGCAGCCCGAAGGTGGCGATGAACCGCCCGTCGTCGGTGAGGGTGACGCCGTCCTTCGACGGGCGGACCCCGAACGGCACCCAGAACGGCGCGAGCTTCAGGTCGGCGGCGTAGGTGAAGGTCGAGTCCATGTGACGCTCCCGGCACGGTGCCCGTCGGGAATGTTGTGGCCGTGCGACGAACACTGTCGCGCACCGCGCCGACCGAGGGCCGGGATGCGGTCGTAGACGAAGCGCGGCGTGCCCGCACCGTCAGACGGCGGCGGCAGCGTGAGCGCGACTGGCGGCTGGCAGGCGATCGTCCCGCCTCGGCGACGGCCCGGGTGCCACCACGGTGGTGGGTCAGAATGGGCGAATGGGCCACTGCCTCGGGATCGACGTGGGAACGACGAACGCGAAGGCGGCCTTGGTCGCCGACGACGGCACGATCCTGGCCAGCGCCACGCGCCCCATCCCGACCCTCGGCGACGGCGAGGTGGCGGAGCAGGACCCCGAAGCGCTGTGGGGCGCGGTGGTCGGTGCGGTCGGCGAGGCGACCGCCGCCGCCCCGGCCGCCGCGGCCGCCGTCGACGCGGTCCTCTGCGCGAGCCAGTACTCCTCGACCGTCCCGGTCGACGAGCACGGCGACCCCACCGCCCGGCTCAAGCTGTATCTCGACCACCGGGGCACCGACCACTGCTTCGCGATCATGGAGCGACACCCGGAGTCGCTCGAGGTGTTCATCGACCACCACGGGATCCCCCCCGTGGGCGGCGGCCTCTCCCTCGCGCACCTCCTGCACTTCCAGCTCGACCGTCCCGACGTGCACGCGGCGACGTCGGCGTACCTCGAGCCGATGGACTTCGTGAACCTCCGGCTCACAGGTCGCGTCGCGGCGACGCAGTGCACGATGCTCACGGTCCAGGTGTGCGACAACCGCAGCATCGGCGGCACGGAGTACGACCCCGACCTGGTGCGCCTCGCGGGTCTCGACGCCGATCGGTTGCCGCCGCTCGTGCCCATCGACGCCGCGCTCGGCGCACCCCTCCCGGAGATCGCCGAGCAGCTCGGGATCCCGGCCGACGCGACCGTGTATGCGGGGGTGAACGACAGCCAGGCCGGCGCGATCGCGACCGGCGCCTACCGCCCGGGTCGGGCTGGGGCGATGATCGGCACGACGAGCGTGCTCCTCGAGACCATGACCCGCAAGGACACCGACCTCGACCACGAGATCGCGTCGATCCCCGGGCCCGTCGGCGAACGGTACGTGGTGTTCGCCGAGAACGGCCTCGGAGGCAAGGCGCTCGAGCACGTGCTCGAGCACATGGTGTACGCATCCGACGAGCTCGCCGACCACATCGCGGCCGACCACTTCGGGTCCCTCGACGGCGCGCTGCGTGCCGTTCCGCCAGGGAGCGGCGGGGTGCTGTTCCTCCCGTGGCTCGCCGGAACTCTCGCACCGCGAGCCGATGCCACCATGCGTGGGGCCTTCTTGAACCTCTCGCTCGAGACCCGCCGCACGCACCTCGTCCGAGCTGTGGTCGAGGGGATCTGCCACAACTTCGCCTGGCTCGCGCCGTTCGTGGAGGGCTTCTCCGGGGAACGGATCGACGAGCTGATCTTCGGCGGTGGTGCCGCGCACTCACCGGTCTGGGCACAGACGCTCGCCGACGTGACGGACCGGCCGGTTCGCACGCTCGAGGATCCGAGCCTCGCCGGCGCACGCGTCGCCGCCCTCCTCGCCCATCAGCGCCACGGCACCCTGCAGGCGGACGACCTCGCAGCGCTCGTCATCACCAACGGTGAATTCGAGCCCGACGCGGCGAGCCGAGCCGTCCACGTCGCAGTGCACGAGCAGTTCGTGGCCGCCTTCGAGGCGCTGCAGCCGATGTTCCGCGCCCTGAACGCCTGACGTCGAGACCCGACGCCGAAACCGACCAAGGACGTATGTCGATGAGCGACTACCCGTACGCCGAGCGCTACACCGTCACCCGCGGGCTGCCATCCGAAGGGCGAGACCGCGCCGCGATCCTCGGCGAGCTGCGCGAGATGGCGGAGGAAGAGGACGCGAAGTGGGAGACGGGGCGATGCTCCGGCACGATGTACTGCGGCGACCACGACCACTACGCCTTCATGAACGAGGCGTTCGGGATGTTCGGGCACGCCAACGTCCTCCAGCGCGACATGTTCCCGAGCGCGACGAAGTTCGAGGGTGAGATCATCGCCATGACCCTCGACATGCTCCACGCGGATGCCATCGAGGGCGGTGGGGCGGCCGGCATGATCACGAGTGGCGGCACCAACAGCATCCTCCACGCCATGCTCGCCTACCGCGAGCGCGCGCGCGGAGCGGGCATCGAGTCGCCCAACGTCGTGAAGCCCGAGACCGGGCATCCCGCGTTCGACAAGTCCTGCCAGCTCCTCGGGATCGAGCTGCGCACGGTCCCGGTGGACCCGGTGACGACGTGCGCCGACGTCGACGCGGTTGCCGATGCCATCGACGCCGGCACGGCCGCGCTGATCGGCTCCGCGCCGAACTACGGCTATGGCACGATCGATCCCATCGCCGAGCTCTCCGACCTGGCGCTCGAGCGGGGCGTGGGACTGCACGTCGACGGGTGCCTCGGCGGGTTCATCCTCCCCTGGGGAGAGGAGCTCGGGTACGACGTACCGGTCTTCGACTTCCGGCTCCCCGGCGTGACCACGATCTCGGCCGATACGCACAAGTACGCGTACGGGTTCAAGGGGACCTCGGTGCTCGCGTTCCGCGACCGGTCGCTTCGGGACGGCCAGTACTTCTTCCTCACCGACTGGAGCGGCGGGAAGTACTGCTCGCCGGGGATCGACGGCTCCCGCTCGGGCGGCCTGCTCGCCGCGACGTGGGCCGGGATGGTCGCGCTCGGACGCGAGGGCTATCTCGGGTACGCGCGGCAGATCTTCGAGACCGCGTTCGCGATGCAGGACGCGGTCCGTGCGCATCCGGGGCTGCGGATCATCGGCTCGCCGACGTTCTGCTTCAGCTTCACCTCCGACGAGTTCGACATCTACCACGTCAACGACTTCATGCGGACGAAGGGTTGGCGGTTCAACGGGCAGCAGTACCCGAACGCGATCCACATGGCGGTGACCCGGCCCCAGACCCACCCGGGGTTGGTCGACGAGTTCGCTTCCGACCTCGGTGAGGCCATCGCGTACGCCCACGAGCACCATGGCGAGACCCCGAAGAGCGGAGCGATCTACGGCGGCATCCCGGGAGGACCGACGCCCGAGACCGACGAGTTCATCCGAGCGGTGATGACCGAGATGATGGACAACCAGCAGGCACTCCCCACTCCGCCCGGTGCCTGACGGGCCGGTGCCTGACGGGCCGGTGCCTGACGGGCCCCCCGGGGGGCGCGGACGATTGCGATGACGTCCATCCGGCCGATGCGCGGGCCAGGACCCCGGGTGGGAGTCGACGCAGGAGGCACCTTCACCGACGCGGTCGGCGACGACGGCACGATCGCCAAGGTGTCGTCGACGCCCGGCGACCCCGGGGAGGCCGTGCACGCATCGCTCGCCGCACTCGTGACCGGCGGACCGTCGGCGCGGCCCGCGCTGCTCGCGCACGGGACCACGGTCGCGACCAACGCGCTTCTCGAACGCCGCGGGGGGCGCGTCGCGCTCGTGACCACGCGCGGCTTCGCGGACGCCATCGAGATCGCCCGCCAGGTGCGGCCGTCGCTGTACGACGCACGGATCGACCGGCCTGAGCCGCTCGTCCCCCGCGCGCTGCGGATCGAAGTGGGTGGGCGTCTTGACGGCACCGGGCGGGTGCTCGAGCCGCTCGTGCTCGGCGATCTCGCTCGTGTGCCTGACGACGTCGACGCGGTGGCGGTGTGCCTGCTGCACGCCGACCTGAACCCCGCCCACGAGCGAGAGGTCGCAGCTGCGCTGGCTGCCCGCGGTCTCGACGTGACGTGCTCGCACGAGGTGTCCCCCGAGATGCGCGAGTACGAGCGCACGGTGACGACCGCGATGAACGCCATGCTCCGCCCGGTGTGTCGCGACTACCTCCACAACATCGCGTCGGCCGCCGACGAGGTGCTGGTGATGACCTCGGCCGGTGGGTTGGTGCCCGCCGCCGACGCAGCCGAGCTGCCCGTCGCGATCCTCCTCTCCGGGCCCGCGGGCGGCGCTCGGGCCGCGGCGGTCGTCGCCGCGGCGTGCGGCTTCCCGGACGCGGTGGGGTTCGACATGGGGGGCACCAGCACCGACGTGGTGCTGGTGCGCGACGGAGCGCCCGAGTCGGCGGCCGAGCGG
>JAWOIO010000209.1:0-6479 GCA_046484625.1 Acidimicrobiia bacterium | reverse complement strand
TACTCGGACGTCATGCGGATCAAGCTCGAGGCGGCGCAGCGCGCGACGCCGGACGAGGTCGGCGCGGCTTACCGCGCGATCGACGAGTGGCGCCGCTACGAGCCGGAGGTCGACCTCTACGTCAGCCCATGCTATGCGGTCGAGCTCCCGCCCGAGGACGCGGACGAGCTCGAGATCCGGCTCCCGCTCAGCTCGTTCCTGCGCTGGGTGAACCTGACCGGCTGGGCCGGCCTCGCGATCGGGAACATGCAGCTGATCGCGCCGCGCGACGAGATCGTTCTTTCCGCCGGCCTCGCCTGGGAACGCGGGTAGACTCCCTTCCCGGAGCGCGAGCTCCGTCCCATGCGCGCACGCTGACCGATATCCGCCCTCGTTCCCCGGCCCAGGAGGTGGTCAGCGCATGGCGCGCTCACGCGGCGTTCTCGCGGCTCGTTCGATCAGCAAGTCCTTCGGCGACACGGTCGTCCTCGACCGGGTCTCGCTGACGGTCGGACCGGGCGTCCGGATCGGCGTGGTCGGGCCCAACGGGATCGGCAAGTCGACGCTCCTGCGGGTGCTCGCCGGCCTCGAGGAGCCGGGCACCGGTTCCGTGACTCGCGAGCCGCCGGCCACCGCCGTCACGTACCTGGCGCAGGAGCGCGTCCAGGAGGGTCGGTCCGGCGGTGAGGCCTCGCGCGTCGCGCTCGAGGCGATCCTCGCCGCGGACGCAGACGTCGTCCTGCTCGACGAGCCCACGAACGACCTCGACTTCGCGGGGCTCGAGCTCCTCGAGCGCTTCGTGGATCGCCACCGCGGCGGGCTCGTGGTCGTCTCACACGACCGGGAGTTCCTGGAGCGGATGACGCAGATCGTCGAGCTGGAGCCCGAGACGCGACGGCTGCGCACGTACCCGGGCGGTTGGAGCGCGTTCGCGGCCGGGCGCGCTCTCGCCCGAGGCCGCCACGAGGGGGCCTACGGGCGGTACGTCCAGGAGCGCGAGCGGGTGCGCGAGCAAGCGCGCCGCATGAGCCGGTGGGAGGAGCGCGGCTACGGCCAGGGCCGCAAGAAGAAGAAGACGAAGGACGTTCGCAAGCAGTTCGAGAAGAAGCTCGCGCGCGTGGAGTCGGTCGAGAAGCCGTGGACGCCCTGGCGGCTCCAGCTGGAGCTCGCGCCGAACCGTCGCCCCGGCGACGTCGTCGCGCGGCTCGACGGGGTCGTCGTCGAGCGCGACGACTTCCGGCTCGGGCCGCTCGACGTCGAAATCCGGCACGGCGATCGTCTCGGCGTCAGCGGCCGGAACGGCGCCGGCAAGTCGACGCTGCTGCACGCGCTCCTCGGACGTCTCCCGCTCGCCGCGGGCAGTCGCTGGATCGGGCCGGGCGTGGTGCTCGGGGACCTGCCGCAAGGCCCTGGACCGTTTGCCGGCGCCGCCTCGGTGCTCGATGCCTTCGTCGGCCAGTCCGGGCTTGGAGCCGGTGATGCGAGGAGCGTCCTCGCCCGCTTCGCCCTCGGTGCAGACGATGTCCTCCGCCCTGGCCGCTCACTCTCACCGGGCGAGCGCAGCCGCGCGACACTCGCGCTCCTGGCCGCCCGCGGCGTGAACGTCCTCGTGCTCGACGAGCCGACGAACCACCTCGACCTCGAGGCCGTCGAGCAGCTCGAGTCGGCGCTCGAGACCTACGACGGCACGGTCGTCCTCGTGACCCACGACCGCAGCTTCCTCGACGCGTTCCGCGCGACCCGCACGCTCGAGCTGTAGCGCTCTCAGCCGGTCGGGTCGGTCGTCGCGGACTCCGGCGATACCATCCCCTCGGCCAGCGACGGGGAGGAGAAGCGTATGAACCTGCAGCCGAGGGCGGTGCCGACTACCGAGGGCGAGGCACGCTGGTGGATGGGAAGCCTCGCGGTGATCAAGGCGACGGCGGCCGACACCGGAGGCGGCTTGACGGTCGTCGAGATAACCGACCCACCGAGTTCGCAGGCGCCGCTGCACGTGCATCACCGTGAGGACGAGGCGTTCTGGATCCTCGAGGGATCGGCGACGTTCGAGGTCGGCGACGAGACGTTCGAGGCGGGGCCTGGCGACTATGCGTTCGGGCCACGTGGGATCCCGCACCGGTACACGACCGGGCCCGAGGGATGCCGGATGCTCTTCATCTTCACGCCGGCGGGGTTCGAAGATCTCCTACGTGCGACGAGCGAGCCGGCCCAGGCGCTCACGCTCCCGCCTCCCTCCGACGAGGAGCCGGATTTCGAGGAGCTCATGGCGACCGTTCAACGGTACGGCGCCGAGATCCTCGGCTGAGCCGGGCTACTCGCCGCGGACCTCGGGCCTCCGCTTCTCGACGAACGACTCGACGGCCCGCGTGGGCCAGAGCCCGCCTCCCATAATCGATTATCGAGCGGTTCTCGTTGAAAGTGGCCTGGCGGATTGGTACGTTCGTCCGCGCGTGGTGGAGAGGCTCCGTCAAGGAGATGTCGGTCGACTCGTGCCCAGCTTCATCGCTGGCGGCCTCGTGCTCTTCGCGATCCTCTACGTTCTCGTGATCGCCGATCCCGACGACGGGACGGGCGGCAGCTGGCGCACGACGAACTTCGGGTCGGCGTTCGACGATCCCGGCGGCTTCCTCCAGGTCCTGCTCGACGCGCTGACCTTCGCGGGGCTGCTCTTCATCGTGGCGAGCGGCTTCTCGCTCATCTTCGGCCTCATGCGCGTCGTGAACATGGCGCACGGCTCCTTCTACCTCCTCGGCGGCTACATCGCGTACGAGGTGCAGCAGGCCATGACCGGCGAGGGGTTCTCGATCGCGGGCTCGGAGGTCAACACGTGGGAGTGGGTCATCCCCCTGATCGTCGCGGCAGGGGTCGTGGGGCTCATCGGCCTGGTCGTCCAGCAAGTGCTCCTGAGCTGGAATCAGGGGCAGGATCTGCGGCAGGCGCTGATCACGATCGCGGTGTCCGTGATCATCGCCGACCAGGTGATCGCGCACTTCCCGCGCACCGGCGTGTTCGACGCCGGGGGCGGGAACGCGGTGAGCATGACGTGGCCGGGCTGGACGGAGCGCTTCGTCGACCTGCAGGTATGGGATGTCCAGTACTCGCTCGCGCGGCTCGTGATGCTCGCGCTCGGGGTCGCCGTCGGGATCCTGCTCTACCTCTGGCTCTACCGCACGAAGACCGGGATGGTGATCAGGGCGGGGGTGGACGACGGCCAGATGACGTCGGCGATGGGCATCAACATCCAGAAGACGTTCGCCATCGCGTTCGTCGTCGGCGCGGCGCTGGCCGGGATGGGGGCGGTCGTTGGCTCGTCGCAGGGGAACATCGCCTCGGGCCAGGACACGCAGTGGCTCCTGAACTCGCTCGTCGTCGTGATCATCGGAGGGATGGGCTCGCTCCTCGGGGCGGCGGCGGGGTCGCTGCTGTACGCCCTCGTGCTCACGTTCTCCGCCTCGTACCTGCCGATCGTCGGCGCCGAGTGCTGCACGAACTACTCGATCGTGCTCACCTTCGCGCTGCTTGCGATCGTCCTCGCCTTCCGCCCGCAGGGACTGTTCGGGAGAGCCGGGTGAGGCTCACGGCCAACCCCAAGGCGGCCGTCGAGCGGGTCATCGGCGTCGGCGTGCTCGTGCTCCTCGCCTTCGGCCCGGCGATCTTCAACGACTACTGGGTGAGCGCCATCCTCACGCAGACGCTCTTCTTCGGGATCGCAGCCTCGAGCCTCATCTTCCTCTACGCCTACGGCGGGATGATCTCCCTCGCACAGACCGCGCTCATGGGGATCTGCGCCTACCTGCTCGGCAACATGGTCACCCAGGGCGGTGCGGGAGGGGAGACGAAGGGGCTCACGCTCGGCTGGGATCCCACGCTGGCGCTCGTGCTCGCGATCGTCCTGACGACCCTCATCGGCCTGATCTTCGGCGCGATCGCGGCGCGGAGCATCGGCATCTACTTCCTCATGCTCACGCTGACCTACGCCGTGATCGCCAACTACTTCTTCGGCCAGGTGACGCAGTTCGGCGGCTTCTCGCCGATCGCCGGCATCAACCAGTACACGCCCGGGTTCGTCGGCGACCTCCTCGGGCACCCGGACAAGCTCTACTACATCGCGTTCGGGACGGCGATCTTCGTCTACGTCGTCACCCGCTACATCGCGAGGACGCCGTTCGGCCTCTCGCTGCAGGGCGTCCGGGACGACCCGATGCGCATGAGCTCGCTCGGGTATGCGGTGCCGCTGCACCGCACCCTGGCGTTCGGGTACGCGGCGTTCGTCGCCTCGCTCGCGGGCGTGCTCCTCGCCTGGTGGGACGGCCAGATCGCGCCCGGCAACATCGGGATCGTCGCGACGATCGAGCTCCTCGTCATGTGCGTCATCGGAGGGCTGTCCCGCATCGAGGGGGCGTGGCTCGGCGCCTTCGCGTTCATCGTGATCAACAACTACGTGAGGGACGTCGAGCTGCCGATCATCGGCGGGAGCTTCAACACGATCATCGGACTGATCTTCCTCGTCATCGTCATCATCTCCCCGGACGGGCTCATGGGCCTCTGGGATCGCCTCTGGCGCACGCTCGGCCGAGGTGGAGGCGGCGCCTCCGAACCGATCCCGGCGGTCGCGGGGCCGGCTCCGGAGGCAGGTTCTTCGTGAAAGGGGGTTGGACACCGTTCACAGCGTCGGTAGGCTCCTGCTCGCAACTGTGTCGGCAGGCAGAAAACCCATGTCGGCAGGCAAAGGAGGAAGGAAAATGAGGAGACTGCGTAGCTGGAAGCTCCTGCTTCCGCTCGCTGCGCTCGTCGCGTTCGGTCTCGTCTCGGTATCCGGCTCGTTCGCCGCTCCATCTCAGGCGAGTGAGGTCCGGGTCGCGATCATGACCGACTGCAAGGGCGCGTTCGCGTTCGGCTACGAGCTCGACATCGGCGGCGCGCAGGCTGCGTTCGCCCAGTTCGCGGGCGGTAAGCCGAAGAACAAGAAGAAGCCGTCCGCCGGGATGACGAACATCCGGGTGGCAGGCACGCCCGTCAACATCGTCGGCTACGGCTGCGGCGACGACACGGGCCCGACCGCGCTCAAGGAGACGCGGCGGCTGATGGAACAGCTGAGGGCGGACGTCATGGTCGGGCCGCTCTCGGGTGACGAGGCAGTGACCGTCGCGAACTACGCGAAGGGCAAGCCGACGAAGACGTTCATCATCGGGACCGCCGGCTCGCAGGATCCGACGCTCCAGATCGCGCCGAAGAACATGTTCCGCTACCACGGCGACGGCGCCCAGTGGAACGCGGGTCTCGGCGAGATCGTCTACAAGAAGCTGAAGTGGCGGAAGGCCGCGATCATCATGGACGACTACAGCTTCGGCTGGACGTCCGGCGCGGGCATCATCGCCGACTTCTGCGCCATCGGCGGGCAGATCACGAAGCGCGTGTTCCCGCCGCTCAACACGACGGACTACGCGTCGTACATCCGCCAGCTCCCGCGGCCGGGCACGGTCGACGGCTACTTCTGGGTGGTCGGCGGAACGGGGACGGGGGCCAGCCTCAAGGCCTTCGAGCAGACGTACGGCCGGCTCGATCCGAACGACCACGCGGGGAACCTGTTCTTCGCGTTCCTCGGTGCGGACAAGGAAGTCGCGCCGAAGGTCGTCGGCTCGTACGTCGGCGGCTTCGGCACCGGGCCAGGCCTGAAGACGGCCCAGGCGAAGAGGTACGAGAACATCATGAAGAAGTGGTACCCGGATCTCCCGGCTGCCGACGGCTTCGTGCACAACTACTACAACGCTGCCTGGGCGCTCGTCCAGGGCCTGCAGAAGTCGAACGGACGGGTCGGCGCCGCGTTGCAGGCGGCGATGCCGAGGACGCTCAAGGGTGGTTACGAGGTCTCGGACAACGGCAACATCCGACTCGACTCGCGCCGGCAGGCCATCCAGGACCAGTACCCGCTCCAGATCGTCAAGCAGGGCAACACGATCACGACCCAGGTCGTCGGCTACGTGCCGAACGTCGACCAGACGTTCGGCGGCCTCTTCAAGCCGTCGAGCCCCGCTCCCGGCCGCACGCAGCCGAAGTGCCAGAAGAAGAAGCTGCCGTGGCAGGGCAAGATCAAGGTCGTCAAGAACGGCGTCATCACGAACGCGACGCTGAAGTAGGGCAGTGACCGAAGCACCGACCCCGCTCGAGAACGCCGCGCCGACCCTCCGCTTGCGGGGGGTCGGTCGGCGCTTCGGCGGGCTCGTCGCCGTGCGCGATGTCGATCTTTACGTCGCGCACGGCGAGCGACGGGCCATCCTCGGTCCGAACGGCGCCGGGAAGACGACGCTCTTCAACGTCATCTCGGGGGACCTCTCCGCGTCGACGGGCACGGTCGAGCTCTTCGGCACTGACGTCACGCACACCCCCCGGCATCAGTCCGCACGCCACACCGCGAACCCCTCCCTCGATTCGCACCCTACGCCCTCGCAGGCAGTCACGGGCGTCCCATTCGGACCGGAGCGCATCGGTCAATACCGAAC
>JAWOIO010000175.1:0-3068 GCA_046484625.1 Acidimicrobiia bacterium | reverse complement strand
GTTCGGTCGACGGCGTCGATGCTCATGTCCTAGCCCTCTTCCACTGTATGGAATTGTATTCCTCTGCGTGGAATCACCATATGGGCTCACCGAGCCAGGCGTCAAGGCCGTGAGTTGGTTCGAGACATCTTCCCCGACAGCGTCCTCGCCGTCGCCCTCATCGACCGACTACTGCACCACGCCATTGCCATCGACATTCGCGCCGACGATTACCGCCTGCGGAACCACGATCCCGCTGGACTCGCCAACGACAAGGACACCCCATGACATGACCAAGCCCGAAGACACGGGTCGATCTACGAGCGATACGCCTCCGGCCGCCGGTGCTGCAACGACGGTAGCTTCGCCCGAACCTGGTCCACCAGGTCGAGGTCGATACGGGCGTGCAGGATCTCCTGGCCATCGGACGCGCACGCCACCACCGTTCCCCACGGGTCGACGACCATGCTGCGCCCGTAGGCGGTGAACCCGCCTTGGACGCCTCCGATCTGTCCGGGAGCGACGACGAACATGCCGTTCTCGATGGCACGAGCCCGCAGGAGCGTTTCCCAGTGATCTCGGCCCGTGAACAGCGTGAAGTTGGCGGGCACGAACGTCACCACGGCGCCCTTCACGGCGAGTGCACGGTACAACTCGGGGAAGCGCAGGTCGTAGCACACGCTCAGCCCCACCCGCCCGAACTCGGTGTCCGCCGTCACGACTTGGGCCCCGGCTTCGACGAACTGGGACTCCTGCGCCTTCACCTGCCCCGCGATGGTCACGTCGAACATATGAATCTTCCGGTACTTGGCGATGACGGAACCGGAAGGATCGAACAACAGGCTGGTGTTGTGAACCTTGCCTTTCACGTCGGACTGCTCGCTGAAACTTCCGGCCAGGAGGTAGATCCCCTTGTCCCGTGCCACGTCGCTCAGCGCGCGGCTCAACGGTCCGGGAATCTCTTGAGCGACCTCCAGCTTTCGTTCGCCGCCATCGGAGGGCAAGCGCAAGTGGAAGTTCTCGGGAAGCGCGACCAGTTGGGCGCCACCGTCGGCTGCGCGACGGACCGCGGCGATGGCATGTTCGACGTTCGCGTCGAAATCGGTTCCTGCCGAACATTGAACCAGGGCGAGCTTGAGCTCACGCATGGGTGATCCCTTCCTTTGGCGCCCGCTCGAACGCGACGCAGTGGTGCTGGGGCACGATGATCGTGACGGAAGTTCCTTCTGCTGGCCGGAGCGCACCGTCGGTGTTCAACGCCGCCAGCGTGAAGGCGCGGCCGGAACGCAGCTCGAGTTGATACGTGATCTCCGCGCCAGCGATGAGGACGAATCGAACCGTCGCAGCCAGCTCGCCGATGGACTCCGTAGGCTCTCCCAAGCGCATCGTTGCCTTCTCCGGGCGGATGGAAACGGTCACGTCGTCACCGCGTCCAAGGCCGGCATCGGGTCGCGCCCGAACGGAGCCGACACCCGGAAGCTCGACGGTCAGGCTGCTTCCCTCCGTCCCCGTCACCGTTCCGTCGAGGAGGTTCGTCGCGCCGACGAACGACGCAGCGAACAACGACGTAGGGGATTCGTAGACGTCATCCGGGGTGCCGATCTGCTCTACCCGTCCCTGGTTCATCACTGCGACTCGGTCGGACATCGCCAGGGCCTCGCCTTGGTCGTGGGTGACATACACCGATGTGATACCGAGATCGCGTTGCAGGCTCTTCAACTCGAGTCGCATCGCCTCACGAAGCTTGAGGTCCAGGTTCGAGAGCGGTTCGTCGAGAAGCAATACCGCAGGGCGCGTGACGACCGCTCGAGCGAGGGCGACCCGTTGCTGCTGGCCTCCAGATAGCTGGCGGGGGTAGCGCCGATCGAGGCCCGTCAGATGCACCATGTCCAGCGCCTCGTCCACGCGCCGCCGCACGTCGTCCGCGCCGACCTTACGCATGCGCAGGCCGAACGCCACGTTGTCGAACACCGTCATGTGTGGGAACAGCGCGTAACTCTGGAAGACCATGCTGGTGTCACGCTCGAACGGCGGTAGGTCGGTCACCGGGCGGTCACGGATAGAGATGGTTCCCTTGGTCGGGGTGACGAAGCCGGCGATCATGTTCAGGGTGGTGGTCTTCCCGCAGCCCGAGGGGCCCAGTAACGTCAGGAACTCCCCGCGGCGGATGTCGATGGTGACGTCGTCGACGGCGAGCATTTCGCCATACCGCTTGGAGACGCCGCGGATCTCGATGTCGTGCTGCACTAGCCCCTCCCATAGACGAAGCGGGTGAATCCGCCGATGCGCTCGGCGATGGCGACGCCGGCAAGCACGATCAGGAGCGAGACCATGTTCACCGCTGCGAGCGTGGGATCGAGACGGTACTCGAGGTAGTTCAGGATCTTGATGGGCAGCGTCGTCGACCCTGGCCGAACGAGGAAGAGAGACACGGGCACGTTGTTGAACGAGACGATGAAAGCGAAGGTCATGCCAGCGAAGACGCCCGGCTTGAGCAAAGGCAGGGTGACGTAGCGCATCACCTGGCCCGGACGCGCGCCAAGATTCTGCGCCGCGTCCTCGAGCCTTCGGTCGAAGCTGAACAAGCTGATGCCGATCATCCGGACCGCGTAGGGCACGGTCACGACGACATGGGCAAGTAGCAGAGAAGGGTGGCCCAACAGGGCCTGCAGGTTCGCGATGGTGATGAACTGAAGGATCGCGACGCCCGTGACGATCGACGGGATCGAAAGTGGTGACATCAGGAACGCTTGAAGCGCCGCACGGCCCGGGAAGCGGTATCGGGCGATGGCGAACGCACCCAACCCGCCGAGGATCGTCGAGGTGACGGCGACCCCCAGTGCCAGCACGAGGCTGTAGCGCAAGGCGGGCATCCACTCGGCGGTGAACACCTGCCGATACCATCGCAGCGATATGCCCGTCGGAGGAAGGCGAAGGTACGGCTCAGGGTTGAGGGAAACCAACACGACCACGGCGATGGGTAAGAACATGAAGGCGTAGATCGCGACCACCGTCACGCCGAACGCCCACCGCGGCAAGAGGAGCTTGCGGAAGCGCGTCATCCTTGTACCGCCTGCTCGATCCGCGAC
>JAWOIO010000170.1:0-4387 GCA_046484625.1 Acidimicrobiia bacterium | reverse complement strand
GCGAGCGTGGGAGCCGTCCCGACCCACATGAACCACGCCGGCGACGTGTCGAGCCGACGCGCGCTCTCCGCCAGGCGGAGCGGAGGGCCGAAGTACGACGTGAAGGGGTCCTCGCCCGCGAACCACCCCGCCGCATGGGGCACGACGGCGCCCAGGCGTTCACGCCGGATCGACATGAACGCCGTCCCACGCGGCGACATGAGCCACTTGTAGCCGTGCGCCGCCACGACGTCGAAGCGGCCCGCGTCGAAGGGCATCCACCCGACGGCCTGCGTTGCGTCCACGACGGTCAGTGCGCCCTGCTCGGCGGCAGCGTCCGCGATCGCGTCGAGATCGGCGACCTCTCCCGTTGCCATCTGCACCGCGCTGAACGCGACGACGTCGACGTCCGGCCCGATCTCACCCGCGAGCTCGGCTGCGGGAACGAGGCGGACGGTCACGCCACGGTGCTCCTGAACCAGGAACGGGAAGAGGACCGACGTGAACTCCACGTCCGGCGCGAGCACGCGCGATCCGTCGGGAACCGATGCGGCGACGAGCCCCACGAGCGTCGAGACATTGGCGCCGACGGCGACGTCCTCGACTGCGACGCCGACCAGCCGCGCGAACGACGCCCGCGCCTCCTCGCCCGGCTCCTGCCAGTGCTCCCAGCTCGTGGCGCCGTGGCGCCAGTCCTCCAGCGCCGCCTGGAGAGCCTCCCAGGCGGGGCGGGGCGGGAGCCCGTACGACGCGGTGTTCAGGTACGTGCCGGCCGGGCTCCAGAGATCGGGCATCTGCGCGGCCATGCACGGATCCTGTCACAGCTCCCCTGCGGGGAAACCACGACGACCGTGTACCCCGTGCGCTCTAGACTCGACCGCATGAACGAGACCACATCCACCCAAACCCTGTGGGGAGGCGAGACCGAGAAGGCCGTCGCCAACTTCCCCGTCTCCGGCGAGACGATCCCGATCCCCGTCGCCCGCTGGCTCGGGCGCATCAAGGCGGCCGCGGCGCGCGCCAACGCCGACCTGGAGCTCCTCGACCGCGAGCTGGCAGACCGGATCGCGGCCGCCGCAGATCGCGTCGCAGCCGGTGAGTTCGACGACCAGTTCCCGATCGACGTCTTCCAGACGGGCTCCGGCACGAGCTCGAACATGAACGCCAACGAGGTCATCGCGAAGCTCGCGGGCGAGGACGTGCACGCGAACGACCACGTGAACATGGGGCAGTCGTCGAACGACGTCTTCCCCTCCGCGGTGCACCTCGCTGCGCTCGGCGAGATCGCGCACGACCTCCTGCCGGCGCTCGAGCGCCTTGCCGCGTCGCTGGAGCGCAAGGCGTTCGAGTTCGAGGACGTCGTGAAGTCGGGCCGCACGCACCTCATGGACGCCGTGCCCGTGACCCTCGGGCAGGAGTTCGCCGGCTATGCCGCTCAGGTTCGCCAGGGGATAGCGCGCGTCGAGGACGCGATGCCGCGACTCGGGCAGATCCCGCTCGGCGGCACCGCGACCGGCACCGGGCTCAACACGCACCCGGAGTTCGCCGCTCGCGCTCGCGAGTACCTGTCGCGCGAGACCGGCCTCACCGTCTCGGCGCCCGTGGACCACTTCGAGGCGCAGGCTGCGCGCGACGGGCTCGTCGAGGCGTCCGGCGCGCTGAAGGTCGTGGCCGTCTCGCTGACGAAGATCGCCAACGACCTCCGGCTAATGGGCTCCGGCCCGCGCGCGGGGCTCGGCGAGATCTTCCTGCCCGAGCTCCAGAAGGGCAGCTCGATCATGCCCGGGAAGGTGAACCCGGTTATCCCCGAGGTCGTGACGCAGGTGTCGGCGCAGGTGATCGGAAACGACACCGCGATCACCATCGGCGGACTGCAGGGGCACTTCGAGCTGAACGTCTTCATCCCGCTGATGGCGCGGAACCTCCTCGACTCCATCCGCCTGCTCGCAAGCGCGTCCCGACTTCTCGCGGAGAAGTGCGTCGACGGGATCGAGGCGAACCGCGAGCAGCTCGAGCGCTACGCGGAGCTCACGCTCTCGGCGGCGACCGCGCTCAACCCGCACATCGGCTACGACAAGGCGTCGGAGATCGTGAAGGAGGCGTCGTCCTCAGGACGGTCGCTCCGCGAGGTCGCGATCGAGATGGGCGTGGACGAGAGTGTGCTCGACGAGGCGCTCGACTACCACGCGATGGCGAGGCCGCACGGCTAGCGACGGGTTCCGGTTTGACGGAATCGGAAGTCGGTCTCAGACTGAGTGGGGTCGCCTCTGGGTCGTCCGGGGCGAGAAGGGAAGGGGAGAGAATGCGAAAGCTTCTGACGCTGCTCGCCGCAGCCGCGGCAGCGGTGATGATCGGGGTCGTTCCCGCGGGAGCGATCACCGACGGCTACCCGGACGGTGACGGTCATCCGCACGTCGGGTTGATGGTGGCGCAGACCGCGGCAGGGCAACCGCTCTGGAGATGCTCCGGGACGCTGCTCTCACCGACGGTGTTCCTCACCGCCGGCCACTGCACGGACGGTGCGGAGCACGTCGAGATCTGGTTCGACGCAGACGTGGAGTCGGGCATTCCCGCGAACGGCTATCCGTTCACGGGTGACGTCAGCGGGACGCCTTACACGCATCCCGACTACAACCCGAGCGCGTTCTTCCTGCGGGACGTCGGTGTCGTCGTTCTCGACGAGGCGATGCCCATGAGTGAGTACGGCGCGCTGCCGGGTCTCGACCGGCTTGACGGGCTGAAGACGAAGCGCGGCAAGCAGGACACGACCTTCACGGCCGTCGGGTACGGGCTGCAGATGAGCTTCCCCGATGCGGCGTCGTGGAAGGAAAACAACGTCCGCGTGCGCATGGTCGCGCACCCGAAGCTCAATCAGATCAACGTTCCCGGCTTCACCGGCGACTTCTCGCTGCTTCTCTCGAACAACGCGAGCACCGGCGGGACGTGCTTCGGTGACTCGGGCGGCCCGAACTTCCTGGGCGACTCGAACATCGTCGCTGGCGTGACCTCGTTCGGCATCAACCCCACCTGCGCGGGAACCGGCGGCGTGTTCCGGATGGATCGCTCGTGGAGCCTCGACTTCGTCAACGGCTTCCTCGACTGAGGCCCGCCGGGATCGATGCCAGGAAGGGCCGCCTCCGGGCGGCCCTTCTCACGTAGGGGCGAGGCTTGCCTCGCCCCTCAGTACGCGACCGCGCCGCGGCCGGTCTCGGCCGCGTGGCGCTGCTCGTCCGCGCGGTACGACGAGCGCACGAGCGGGCCGGAGAACACCGACCCGAAGCCGAGCGCCTCGCCCTGCTCGCGGAACCAGCGGAACTCGTCGGGATGCACCCAGCGGTCGATCTCGGCGTGCTTCGCCGACGGGCGCAGGTACTGGCCGATCGTGACGACGTCCACGCCGTTCGACCGTAGGTCGCGCATCGTGTCCACGACCTCGTCGTTCGTCTCGCCGAGTCCGACGATGATCCCGGACTTCGTCATCACGCCGTAGCCGGCAAGCTCCTTCACGCGCCGGAGGAGCCAGAGCGCCGTGTCATAGCTCGCCTTCGCTCCGCGCATCTGCCGGTGGAGCCGGCGGACGGTCTCGATGTTGTGGCCGAACACGTCCGGGCGGGCGTCGAGCACGATCTGCAGAGCCTCGTCCTCGACGCCGAGGAAGTCGGGCGTGAGGATCTCGACCGTAGCTCCCGGAAGCTTCCGCCGCAGGGCGCGGATCGTCGCCGCGTAGTGTCCCGCACCGCGATCCGCGATGTCGTCCCGGTCGACGGAGGTCACGACGACGTGCGAGAGACCCATCTGAAGTGCCGCCTGCGCGAGGCGCAGCGGCTCGAGGGGATCCGGCGGCGCGTCCGGCTTGCCGGAGTGGACGTCGCAGTAGCGGCACGCGCGCGTGCAGACGTCGCCGAGGATCTGGAAGGTGGCGGTCCCGCGCCCCCAGCACTCGCCGATGTTCGGGCAGCGCGCCTCCTCGCAGATCGTGTTGAGGTGTCCCTCGCGCAGGAGGCCCTTCACCTCGAAGTACCGGGAGTCGACGCTCGGCGCTCGCACCTTCATCCACTCTGGACGCCGCGCGTTCTCGACCACGGGGAGCGACTTCTGCATCGAACCTGAGTCTACGGATCGAGCGTGCATGTCCCGTCGCGGAGCGGCCGGGCCACGCGCGCTTCGCTCGGTGCGTTACGGTCACGCGATGGTTCCCGAGGCCCATCTGGAGCGGGGCGAGACAGGCCACTACCCGGCCGGCGAGGGCTGGTTCGTGCTCAACGTCCGGGACGCGCGCTGGTTCCGGCTGTGTTGACGTCGTCGTCGACGATCAGAATCCGTGGCTGGCTGACCATGTATACTCTCTGCGGGGGCGATCGATTCGCGGATGCTTCTGTGTAGCGCTGTGCTCGTATCGATCCTATAG
>JAWOIO010000053.1:0-4320 GCA_046484625.1 Acidimicrobiia bacterium | reverse complement strand
GTCGACGACGACGCCGAGGAGTTCGTCGAGCAGGAGCGGTGTGGTGTCGTTGCGCTCGCACACGGCTCGGTACTCGTCCATCGACAGCTGCGAGATCCAGCGGGGGTCGTCCCCGTCGAGCAAGGCGTCGTGGGTGATCACGAACGCACCGTCGGCGGTGGAGTGCAGGTCGATCTCCACGTCGGTGGCGCCGAAGTCGCGCGCGGCGGTCACCGCCTCTGGGGAGTTGGCCGGCGCGTACGCCGATGCACCCCGGTGCGCGATCAGGTGCACGGAGCCGCGCTCGCGCCACGTGCCGGTCACGGCGGCGAACCTACCCGTGCGTCAACCGACTCGCAGCGGTCATCGCTGGTTGCGCTCCTCCACGAGCCGGAGGAGATCCCGGCCCGGGAGCAGCTCCGCGTCGGCGCGTCGGCGTGGACGCGGTCGGGAGGGATCAGCGGTCGAGGATCGCCGCAGCCGCGGCCTCGATCGCCTCGGCCCATTCGCCGGCCTGACGGGAGAGGTCCGGGGTGCCGGCCCACCGCTCGGGATCGAAGATCACCAGGAGGTGCTCGCAGGCCGCGACGATCTCCGCGACGCTGGCCGTCGGCGCGACGCCAAGCAGTGCGTAGGGATCTGCGGTGATCATGGCGACCTCTCGGGGCTGCCGTCTCGAGGTGGCGCGTCTCCCTCGTTGTCGACATTCCCGTCGCGTCGGTTGAGGCGAGAACTCCCCCTTGACGGGGAGCGCGAACAGGTGTTCGATGCGGACTCCACCCATCCGAACCTGTGTTCGCAGGAGCGACGAGGAGGCACCCCTTGGGCATGATGCGCATCATCGACGAGACCGGCGACACCACGATCACCTGGGCCGTCGACGACCCGGTCACGATCGCCGAGGCCGAGCGGGTCTTCGCCCGCCTGGTCGGCGAGCGCAAGATCCCCTTCGCCCGGTCGGTCGGCTCGCCGGCCGGCGAGGCCGAGAAGATCGCCGCGTTCGACCCGCACGTCGAGGAGATCGTCTGGGTGCGCCCCGTCGCCGGTGGCTGATCCGCTGGGTGACCTCGCGACCCGGGTCGTCGAGGTCGAGCAGCTCCCCGACGGGCGCCGGCTCGTCCTGTTCGCGGACCGCCGTGAGGTCGTGGTCGGCGTCGCCCGGCCCCGGCCCCACCCGGTCCCCGGATGCGAGTGGATCTCGCGCCCGACGCCGGCGCCGCGGGCCCGACCCCGCCGCTCGCCGCTCGCCCGGCGGCCACGGGCGGTCAGGGTCCTCCCCGACCACCGGGCCTCGATCGTCCCGCGCGGCCGGGATCGGGACCGCGCCCGTGATGCCGCCGCCCGGCGGGCCGAGGAGCTGTTGTGCTCGCTGCTCGATCCGCTCCAGCGGGCCGACTGGGACGCGACGAGGGCCTTCTGGGTCGAGACCCCCCGCGGTCCCGTGCGCCTCGGCCGGCTCTACGAGCTCGTGTTCCGCCCGAACGCGGCGCCCGACCGTGAGGACGTGCTCTGCGTCGTGCCCCACGGCCACGAGCGGCTCCCGCTCGCCGACATCTGGAGCAACCTGCTGCTCGTGCTCGCGGTCGATCCCGACGAGTTCTTCCGCGTCGCCGTCTACCGGGGCAGCCGCCCGCGCGACGACGAGCCCTTCTAGGTCCCGCCCGCGCAGGCGATCCCGTCGCCGTCGGCATCGAGGTTGTGCGGGTCGTCGCCAGTGACGGTGATGGGACCGTCGAAGTCGACGCAGTCGTAGTCCGGGGGTGGCGGGGGGACGCAGTCGCCCTGGTACTGCGGCAGGCACCCGTCCTTCGAGCTGGGAGCCGGTCGCTCGCCTCCGCGCGATCCGTCGACGTCGCAGCCCTGCCAGAGTCCGCGCTCGCGCGCCCGGGCCTTCGCGGCCAGGCGACGGAACTGCTCGGCGTGCGCGACGTTCGGGGGGATCGTGGAGACGTAGGCGTACCCCCGGCGGACGATGGCCGCGTTCACGAAGAGGTCGTCACTGGCGCGATACACGTACGCGAGGAGCCGGTCGTACTGATCGCGACGCTCGACGTCGAGCACCAGCCGCACCCGATCCCCCGGCTCGAGCAGGGTGCGGACGAACTTCGTCGCGGCCTCGCCGTAGCACTCGTCGCCGAACTCGGGGTGCTGCGTCTCGGGCGTGTCGATGCCGATGAGCCGCACGCGTGTGCCGTTGCCCAGGACGAGCGTGTCGCCGTCGCTCACCTCGGCGAGCGTGGCCGTGCGCTCGCGTGGGCTCGGCTGGGCGTGTGCGGTGCTCGCGATGACGAGCGCGATCGCGACGGCGCCGAGGAGGAGACTGCCGATCCGTCGCCGTGGCCGTCGCATGGGGCCAGTCCAGCACGACGTGGGACACGCGTCGTGTCGATCACCCGGTGGGCGGGTGCGTGTCTTGTGGCCCCGACCCGAGGAGGCGACAATGGCGATCGAAGATGCACGGGTGCGGCTGCGCACCAAGCTCGAGTCGGCGTTCGGGGCCGAGGAGGCCTCCATCCTCATGGACCGACCACCCGGTGGCTGGAACGACCTGGTGACCAACCAGGTGCTCGACGCGAAGTTGGACGCGCTGCGCTACGAGCTCGTCGCCACCATGGAACGAGGGTTCCGAGCGCAGACCTGGCGGCTGGTGGGAGCGAACTTCGTGGCGTTCGGCCTGTTCGCGACGCTGGTGCGCGTCACCTAGGCCCGCGCCGATTCCCCGGGACCGGGTTCAGTGTCCCAGGACGGGATGCGGGACGTAGGGCTCCTCCAACCGGGCCATCTCCTCGGGGCCGAGCTCCAGCTGTTCGGCCGCGATCGCGTCCTCGAGGTGACCGATCTTCGTCGCCCCGATGATCGGCGCCGTCACCCCCGGCTTGTGCAGCAGCCACGCCAGTGCCACCTGCGCGGGTGCCACGCCCCGCTCCTTCGCCACCTCGGCGACCCGCTCCACGACGTCGAAGTCGGTGGGCTGGTTGTAGAGGAAGTCGGTGAACGGGTCGGTCTCGGAGCGGGTGGTGCGCTTCTCGCCGTCGCGGCCGCGGTTGCCGGCCAGCACGCCCCGGGCGAGGGGGCTCCACGGGATGATCCCGATGCCCTGGTCGAGGCACTGCGGGATCATCTCCCGCTCCTCCTCGCGGTAGATCAGGTTGTAGTGGTTCTGCATCGACACGAACTTCGCACCACCGGCGCGCTCGGCTGCGTGCTGGGCCTTCGCGAACTGCCACGCGTGCATGCTGCTGGCGCCGATGTAGCGGGCCTTGCCTGCGCGCACCACCTCATCGAGCGCGCCCATCGTCTCCTCGATCGGCGTGTTCGGGTCGAAGCGGTGGATCTGGTACAGGTCGACGTAGTCGAGCCCCAAGCGGGTGAGCGACGCGTCGATCGCCGAGAGGATGTGCTTGCGGCTCAGCCCGCCACCGTTGGGACCCGGCGTCATGGGCATGAAGACCTTGGTCGCGATCACCGCCTCGTCACGCGAGAGGTACTTCGGGACGAGCCGGCCGGTGGCCACCTCGCTCGCACCCGCGGAGTACGTGTCGGCAGTGTCGAAGAAGAAGATCCCCGCCTCGACCGCAGCCCGGATGAACGGCTCGGTGGCGTCCTCGTCGAGCACCCACGGGCGGTCGCTGTCGTTGCCGTAGCTCATCATCCCGAGGCAGATGCGCGACACGCGCAGCCCGGTGTTGCCGAGGTTCACTGCATCCATGGGCCGCACCGTATCCGGATGTCACGCCCTACGGCTTCTCGGCACGTTCAGCGTTGCTGTGCAACAGCCAGCGTGCCGAGAAGACCTCTCACCGGCCGTCGAGCGCCTCCTTCCAGGCCCGCAGGGCGTCGGCGGATGCGGTCCAGTCGATGGGGGAGTCGCACGTCGGGCATTCCGGGTCGTCGTCGGTGACGAGCTGGCTGCAGTTCGAGCAGTGCAACGACGGTGCTGGCTCGGCCGCGAACTCCGCGGTCGCCCGCGTCACTGGTGGCGGGATCGTGTCGGACATGAGGTGCTCCTCGCGGCGAAGGGTGCAGGGATCGGGT
The DNA here is from genome assembly GCA_046484625.1 of Acidimicrobiia bacterium. Classification (GTDB taxonomy): domain Bacteria; phylum Actinomycetota; class Acidimicrobiia; order IMCC26256; family PALSA-555; genus DASUAO01. The sequence goes on along the minus strand of JAWOIO010000053.1, from coordinate 306 downwards.
CCCAGATTCCTCGCCCGGGCCGGGGGCTTCCAGGGCCGTTCGACCCTTCTGGCAGACTCGCGGCCATGGGAGCCGCCGACCTCGACCTCGTCCGGCGGCTCGCCGGGGCCGATCAGGGACTCGCGGTCCTCGCGACGAGTCGAGCGGACGGCACGATCCAGGCTTCGGTCGTCAACGCCGGTGTCATGGCCGATCCCGACGGTGGCGACGCGGTCGCGCTCGTCGCACGGGGCGGTGGCGCCAAGCTGCGGAACCTGGCCGAGCGACCGCACGCGACGATCGTGTTCCGTGCCGGGTGGGAGTGGG
>JAWOIO010000044.1:0-3226 GCA_046484625.1 Acidimicrobiia bacterium | reverse complement strand
ATGTCCAAACACCCGCGACGCAACTTCGCCGCGGCACCGTGCTCGAGTTCCGCGGACTCGCTCGATCGGTAGCCCGCTCGACACCCCGATGTCGTCGAGCGCATCGTGCAGTTCCTCGACGCCGGCCCCGGCTGAGCCCGGTCCGCCAGTAGCGCGCCCCACGAGTGCGACCCGGCCGAGTCGCCACCTATAGGCGCTGCGCCCTTGCGAGACGCTTGGCGATCGCCGTGAGCGTCGCCTCCACGTCCGGCCGCGAGGCGGCGCCGAGGCCGATCCCGTCGAACCGCACAAGGGCCACTGCACGCTTGACGCGCACAGCCGCGAGCACCGAGTTGTGGACCAAGATCTCCTCCGACAACCCGGTCAGCTTCGACTGGTCGATTCCCCTCGGCACCGTGCTGAAGGCCGCGAACCAACCGTCGACCTCACCCGGTCCTTCGGGATCGAGGAGGTCATCTTGCACGATGACTGGTGGGAACAGATTTCCCCCTGCGTCGCGGGACTCCACCGTGAGGAGATCGCGATCCTCATCGGCAGCGATTGCCAGCGCGACACCGTTCGCGCATCCCTCCAGTTGGGGGTCATCAACTGCGGCTAGCACGCTCGCGGCCCCGGTCGCGTCCGGGAACACGTAACTTGACCCCGCGACGAGATCAACCAGGCGGGTACCGAACGCGGACGTCCGTGCGAATCGGAAGACGCGCGAGCTGGCCTGTGCTACTGCGCCGTCGGAGACCGCCGTGTTCACGGCTTCACATCCGGCGATACCGTCGAGCGCAAGCGCCCGGGCGCGCGTCGCGCGGAAGCCACTCGAGAGATCGGACCTGCTCACCACGCCCGCGAGCGCAAGGCGATCATCTCTCGGCGCCGCGTGCGCGACACTTTCCACGCCGACCATTGCCACGACTCCGCCAGCGACCGCGACGGCACTCACGAGCGCCGCGAGACCACGGGCCTTGCCTGGCTTGCGAAACATAGTCCGCCTTCTCCCTGGGGTACGCAGGCGATGGTACGCGCGCGATCGACACGATCTACGGCGATTGCGTTGAGGGATCAGCTGCGCGAAGCGTCATGCCCGAGGTCCGCGGACCCGAACATCGCGAGACGGTTCGCCGCCCCGATGTCGTCCGTCACATCTTCGAGTTCACCTCCGGTCGGACACCCGGCGGCCGGACACCTGGACGTCGGCCGACGCCGCGGGCCTCCCGATCTTCGCCGGGCTCGCCCGGTACGACGAGGTCGCCGCCGGACAGATCCGGCACGCGCTGCGCGCCACCTTCGCGGCCTCGGCTGGTGCACGTGGTCGACCTCGCGGCCTGAATGCGGCCGTCGAGATGCGAGCGAATCGTACGCACCGACGAAGCCGTCATACCTCGTCGCGACGATCGCAGTCATGGCACTCGACTCAGAACCGGATGCTCTCAGGGTCCAGCGCGCCGTGTGGCGGCGCATGGGGCCGAATGCCCGGATTCGCCTCTCGGTGGAGATGTCAGAGGAGGCACGACGAATCGCGCTCGCCGGTGCGATGAGACGCGACCGCGGACTTTCTGAAGCGGAGTGTCAACGGAAGCAGATCCAAGTCCTCTATGGCATCGAGGAATCGACGGAATGAGTCTTTTCGACACGCTGAGCACCGTCGTCCAGGCCCTGAGTTCCCCGTCGAGCTGCGCAAGATCGTCTACACGACCAACGCGATCGAGTCGCTCAACGCGCGGTTCCGACGAGCCGTCCGACATCGCGGCCACTTCCCCAACGAGCAAGCCGCACTCAAGGTGCTCTACCTTGTCGCCACGCAGCGTCGAGTGAATCGTGACAACCTGACCGGCAAGATCAACGGCTGGAAGCGAATCCTGAACGCACTCACCGTCCACTACGGCGACAGAATCACGACCAACTACTCATGACCATCACGATCAGTGACACGAAGAATCTGACAGACCCCCGCCGGGGTACCGAGAATCGTTGATCCGCAACACTCGGCGCGACGGCTGCGATTGGTGCGACTCGGGTGGCTAACGTGCGTGTCAGGTTCCGCGCGGGTGCCTCGACCGGGGCCCGCGGCCGATCGGCACGGCCCGCAGCCGTCACCCTCACCGCAGGAGCGCACGAGCCTCGATGGACTTCCACTTCTCCGACGACCAGGAGGCGCTCCGCGACGCAGTGCGCTCGCTCCTCGCGGCCGAGGCCCCCAGCGACTACGTACGGGCGATGGCCGACGACGAGCGAGGGGTCACGCCCGAGCAGTGGCGGACGATCTCGGACGCGGGCTGGCCCGGCCTCCTGATCCCCGAGGACCATGAAGGACTCGGTCTCGGCCTGGTCGACATGGTCGTGGTGATGGAGGAGATGGGCCGTCTTCCCTACCCGGGACCGTTCTTCTCCTCGGCCGTCCTCGCGACGCTGGCCGCCATGCGGCTCGGCGCGCACGAGCTCCTCGCCCCGCTCGCTGCGGGGAACCAGCGCGGCACCGTCGCCCTCGAGGAGCAGGGCCACGGAGATCCTGTCGACCGGGTCCGTACCCGCGCCCGGCGCAAGGGCGCGACCTGGATCCTCAATGGCCTGAAGCCGCTGGTCCTCGACGGTCACACCGCCGACTGGGTCATCGTCGTCGCGCGGACCGAGGAGGGGCTCGGGTCCTTCCTCGTCCAGTCGCCCGACTGCCCCGCGGTCCCGACCCTCGACCCCACCCGCAAGGCCGCCCGACTCGTGCTCGAGGACACCCCCGCCGAGCTCATCGGTCGCGACGGCGACCACACCGCCGACTGGCGACGGATCGTCGACGACGCGTCCGTGATGCTCGCGGCCGAGCTCATCGGAGCCTCGGACGCGGCGCTGGCGCTCGCCGTCGAGTACGCCAAGGTCCGCATCCAGTTCGACCGCCCGATCGCCACTTTCCAGGTCATTCGGCACAAGCTCGTCGACATGCTCCACCGCGTGGAGCTCGCCCGAGTCGGGACGCACTACGCCGCCTGGACGTCCGACGTCGACGACCCGGCCCGCGAGCACGCCGCCGCGATGGCGAAGAGCTTCGTCGGCGAGGCCGCGGTGTTCGTCTCCGGCGAGGACATCCAGGTGCACGGCGGCGTGGGCTTCACCTGGGATTGCGACGCGCACTTCTACTACAAGCGCGCGAAGCAGAACGACGTCATGCTCGGATACCAGGGCTGGAACCGCCAACGCCTCTCCGACCTCGTGCTCTCGCCTGCCTGACGTGGCCGAGGTCGGC
>JAWOIO010000246.1:0-3546 GCA_046484625.1 Acidimicrobiia bacterium | reverse complement strand
GGCGGTTCACCCTTCCGGGGGGGGGGCGTGCCACGGCCTTGGGCGATGCCGCGTACTTTGTTGTTCTGCACAACCGGTTGGTTTTTATTTGAGCATAAAAAGCCTGGTCCTCTGGGCCAGGATTCTTTACACTTTTTGTGATGTGACATCAGAATCTGCGGAGTAGGGCGGTGATTCTTTTTCCGGAGGCTGCGGCGCAGCACTGAAGACATTTGCAGCCAGGCGCTCACAGACCTCCGCCGCAAGATGCACGAGTGCGTCATCCACGAGCTGGGACCCGTCCTCTATGACCAGCGAGTGTCGGAAGTCGACCTGCGCGCAAAGGTCGAGGAGCAGCTTCACCGCGCGCTCGCGCAGGAGCGTTTCGCGATCGGCGCCGCGGATCGACAGGCGCTGGTGGCCTCGGTGTTCGACGACGTCCTCGGGTACGGGCCGATCGACCGGCTGCTCCGGGATCCCGACGTGAACGAGATCATGGTGAACGGGCCCGAGCACGTCTACATCGAGCGGAACGGCAAGATCATCCGCACGGACACACAGTTCGTCGACGAGACCCACCTCCGCCGCATCATCGACAAGATCGTGAGCCAGGTGGGGCGCCGCGTCGACGAGGCGACGCCGATGGTCGACGCCCGGCTGCCCGACGGATCCCGGGTGAACGCGGTGGTGCACCCCCTCGCGATCGGCGGTCCGTTCCTGACCATCCGTCGGTTCGCGAGCGAGCCCTTCACCGTCGACGACCTGATCAGGATGGGGACGCTCGACCAGCAGGTCGCTCACTTCCTCGACGCCTGCGTGCGCGGACGGCTCAACACGGTCGTGAGCGGCGGGACGGGCACCGGCAAGACGACGCTGCTCAACGTGCTCTCGTCCTTCATCCCGGCGGACGAACGGATCCTCACGGTCGAGGACTCCAAGGAGCTGCAGCTCCAGCAGCCGCACGTCCTGTCGCTGGAGTCGCGGCCGCCGAACATCGAGGGCAAGGGCGAGGTCCGGATTCGCGACCTGGTGCGGAACTCGCTGCGGATGCGGCCCGACCGGATCGTGGTGGGGGAGGTGCGCGGCTCCGAGGCGCTCGACATGTTGCAAGCGATGAACACCGGCCACGACGGATCGCTCACGACGGTCCACTCCAATGCGCCGCGCGACACGCTCTCGCGCATCGAGACGATGTCGCTCATGGCGGGGATGGACCTGCCGGTGCGCGTCATCCGTGAGCAGATGGCATCGGCGCTCGACGTCATCGTGCACCTCAGCCGGCTCCGGGACGGAACGAGACGGGTCACGCACGTGAGCGAGGTGATGGGGATGGAGGGCGATGTCGTCGTGCTCCAGGACCTCTATCTCTTCGACTACGGGATGGGCGTTGACGAGAACGGTCGCTTCCTCGGGCACACGAAGAGCACGGGGATCCGCCCGGCGTTCGGGGATCGGTTGGCGAACCACGGGGTCGCGCTCGATGCGTCGTTGTTCGCGTCGGAGCGGTTCGTGCGGCGGGCGCAGGTACGTCGATGACCGCCCTGGTGCTCGCGCTGATGATGGCGGGAGCGGTGCTGACGCTCGCGCTCATGCTCCTGCTCCTGGGGGGCGATCACCGCACCGACCTGGAGCTACGACTCTCCGGCTTCGGACTCGAGGACGAGCCCGAGTCCGCGGATGAGGATTCGCAACGGCACGACCCTTCGCTCGCCGAGACGCGGTTCATGCAGGAGATGGTCGGGCTGACCGGCCGCCTCGCGGACCGGGTCGGGTTGCTCAGCCGTGTCGAGGCGAAGCTCGTGCAGGCCGACGTCCCGCTCCGACCCCCAGAGGCGCTCTTCTTCGCCATCGCCGGCGTGCTGCTGGTGGTCGTCGGCTCGGCGGTGACGCTGAGCGTCCTCATGGCGGTCGTGACCGGGATCCTGGCCGTCCTCGCGCCGCTCGTCGTGCTCGAGATCCGGCGGAAGCGCCGGCTGCGACGGTTCGAGCGTCAGCTGCCCGACGTGCTCAACCTGCTCGCCGGGTCGATGCGCGCCGGCTTCTCGTTCACCCAGGGACTCGAGGCCGTCGCCGACGAAGCGACCGAGCCGTCGCGTCGCGAGCTCCAGCGCGTGTTCACCGAGAGCCGGCTCGGGCGACCGATCGAGGACGCTCTCGAGGACTCCGCGCACCGGATGCACTCGGTCGACCTGCTCTGGGCGGTCATGGCGATCCGCATCCAGCGCGAGGTGGGGGGCAACCTCGCCGAGCTGCTCGACACGGTCGCGCGCACGATGACCGAGCGGGAGCGACTGAAGAGCGAGATCCTGTCGCTGACCGCCGAGGGCCGACTCTCCGGGTGGGTCCTCGGGGTGTTCCCGCCCGCGTTCGGTTGTGTCCTCTTCCTCATCCAGCCGGACTACATGAAGGTCCTGTTCCAGGACTCGCTCGGCATCATCGCGGTGGTGGTCTCGGCGATCATGGCCGGCTTCGGCTTCGTCTGGTTGCGGCGCATCATGGCGATCGAGGTCTGAGCGTGACGCCCCTCGTCGTCGCGAGCATCGCAGGCGCCGCCGTGCTGGTCCTGGGTCTGCTGTCGCTCTCGGTCGTCACCGAGCGGGCCGAGGCGCGCGCGTGGCTGCGTCGGCTCGAGGGGTACCAGATCCAGGACGTCCGCGACCAGGAGATGCTGGCGCCGATCGGGGAGCGCGTGCTCGCTCCCGTCCTGTCCGGCCTCGCGGGGATCACGCGCCGTCTCACGCCGGACGGGTACCGAGAGCAGGTCGCGCACAAGCTCGCGCTCGCCGGGAGCCCGACCAACCTCACGGTCGACCAGATCCTCGTCTTCAAGCTGCTCGGACTCATGTCCGGGCTCGTCTGGATCGCGTTGGTGGTCGTGGGCCTGGGTCTCGGGGGAGTGCTCGCGCTCTTCGTCGTGGGCTTCGCATGGTTTGCGTCCTTTGCGGCTCCCGACGTCGCGCTCTCACGCGCGATCGAGCGCCGCCAGCACGAGATCGCAGTACAGCTCCCGGACGTCCTCGACCTCCTCACGATCTCGGTCGAAGCCGGACTGGGCTTCGAGCAGGCACTCGAGCGCACGACCACCGCGGTGCCGGGCGCGCTGTCCGACGAGTTCCGGCGGATGCTCCGCGAGACGCGGTACGGAGCGAGCCGCGCGGAGGCGCTTCGTGCGATGGACACGCGCTGCGACGTGCCCGAGCTCCGGACGTTCATCATGGCGATGCTCCAGGCCGACACGTTCGGCGTGTCGATCGCGCGACTCTTGCGCGCGCAGGCCGACGAGATGCGGATCCGTCGGCGACTGCGTGCGCAGCAGCAGGCGCAGAAGGCGCCGGTGAAGATGCTGTTCCCGCTGGTCTTCTGCATCTTCCCGTCGATCTTCGTCGTGATCCTCGGTCCGGCGATGATCTCGCTCATGAAGAACCTCTGAGGGGAATCGTCGCCATGACGTCCACACTCGAGGTGCGCGAGGTCGCGCAAGTGTCCGCCCCGGCCCCGGTGCCACCCCGGACACCCTCGGCAGGTCGGTGGAGGCTCCCCGGGCTCGACACGCTCTACACGCTGGTG
>JAWOIO010000085.1:0-5817 GCA_046484625.1 Acidimicrobiia bacterium | reverse complement strand
CGACTTCGCACCCGCCGAACCCCACCGAGGTCGTGCCGCTTTGAACGCCGCCGGTTCGACCATCAACACCGGATGCCCTGCGCTGGCGATCAGCCCGACGATCAGCCCCTCACCGCGCTCGATCGCGACCGGCAAACCTCGAGGCTCGCCGAGCTCCCCAAGCTCACCGAAGAGCCGTGCGAGCTCAGCATCGCTGTGTTTGACCAGCCAACGTCGAACGACCATGCCGTCATCGTCGATCACGCACACGCCGTGATGTGTCGAACCCCAGTCCCATCCGCAGAACACCTATTGACCTCCAAGTCGGACATCGCCGCTGGAGCCGGGCCGACCGTCGGTTCCTCATTGTTCGGCCCTCGAAGGGCGGGTCTCTTGTGCCGATCACGCGGTCCGGCAACGACGAGGGCGACCAACTCAAACAGGCCATCACGTGGCAAGACATCGAGGCCGTCCCTCGCCGTTCCCGACGAACAGGCCAACACGACCTGCCCTCACATACTCGACCAATGAGGCACCGGCGTGAAGATCGCCCGTGCCGAGGTCGTCTGGCCAGGACCTGAACTCGTCGAGACCTACGCGGATGTCTGAGTGATCGCGCGGGTGGCTCGCCGCTGGGGTCGAGCCGGCGCTACTTCGACCGACGTATCGCCGCCGGCAACACCAAGAAGGAAGCGCTCCGAGCACTGCGCAGACGGCTCTCCGACGTGGTCTACCGAGCACTCCGCGCCGACACCGCAACCTCAACGTCGAGCGCGGAGCTCGCCGCATGACATGGGAGCATCGGTAGGGGTGGAGACCGGCATCGACGGGGCCAGTGGGCTGGGCCGCGTTCCGCGTCGGCTTCTTCAGTTCGAGCGCGCGGAGGTCTGGGTTCGCCCTACCCGGGGGCCCTGATCGAGACGAGTTCCCCGGCATCGCTCACGCAAGCTCGACGATGTCCCAGCGGATGTCCTCGTCGGTGAGTGCTGCGGGGAGGATTCCTCGGGATGCCGGCGGGGAGAGCAGCACCCGTGCCCCGAGCAGTCGTGCCGCGGCGGTCGCCTCGATGTTGAGCAGGTTCAACGGGGGATGACGACGCGCGACGTCTGCCATCTCGGGAACCAATCGGCGGCTGTCGGGCAGGCCGACGCGTTCGGGGAGTTGCAGGAGTCCTTGCACGGCCCGGGCTTGCCCATCCGCTGGCAATGCTCGGAACGGACCAGAGAGCTGGCCGGCGCTGCCTGCCACGGCGGCACGGCATGCCCGGTAGTACCAGTAGGCGGTCGTGAACAGCTCGGCCTGCTTCGGGAGGGTGAGCTCGGCGTCGAGCAGGTACGCGACGAGAAGCCGGTCGTCGATGAGGGCGCTATTGGTCGGCAAGGTCCGGGTCGTCGATGTCAGCCACGGCGGTCTCGTAGGCGCCGCTCAGCAGGACGCGTCGCAGCTCAGCGCGGGCCGCGCCGGCACCGCCGGGAAGGACCAGTGCCGCGTCCCCGAGATCGATGAAGGCGACTTCGCCGCCGTCCTCGATGCCCCACCGGTGCCGCAGGTCGGCGGGGAGGCTGGTTTGGCCACGGTGAGATACTCGCGCCGTCGATACTTGTGCAGCCATGCCCATGCATTGTATCTGTGTTTGGGCACAAGGCCCGCACCAGGTCACCGAGCGAGCCGGTCCAAGAGCTCCTGGAGGGATGAGGGGGTGTGACCTGGCAGCTCTCGGAGCCGCCGGCGGTCAGGCCTCGATCTTGCCGAGCTCCTCGTGAGCGAGGGCGGCTGCCTCGTCGATGCTCATCGCCGCGCCCCGGGCCCACGCGTCGGCGAAGGCCTCGGGGCCGAGTGCTTCGTCGACGCGTTCTCGCGTTCGCTGCCGGGAGGCGATGTCTTCGGGGGCCCCTGGGATCCCCGACTCGGTGGCGTAGCGGTCGAGTGCCGCGAGCAGTTGCGCCGTCTGCGAATTCGTCCATCCTGTCCATTACGTGTCACTGCGTCCACCCAGTACTAGGGATGAAGCTAGGGACGGTCAGGCGAAGCGGACGCGCTCTCGGAGCCAGCCGTCGGGGAGCGGATGGTTCCAGGCGAGCCGGCAGGTGAGGACGGCGGCCTTGTCGATGAGGTCGGGGTAGAAGTCCTCGTCGCCGAAGCCGGCGCCGGGTGCATGAAGGGCGGAGTCCGCGAGCTCAACCCGTGCTGCCTTGACGAGCACCGCGGCTTCGGTGCCGGTGACCTGTTCCGCCAGCCAGAAGTACTCGGCCAGCGTCAGGTACCGGGTCACCGAGCGAGCCGGTCCAAGAGCTCCTGGTCGCGTTCGAGGAGCTTGCGGGCACGTGCGGTGAAGTCCTTGTCGGTCCGGACCCGCTCGATCTCAGCGGAGAGCGACTCGACGATCAACGCGTTGACGCTGGTGCCCCGGACGCGGGCGACGGCCTCGGCCTCATCGGCGAGTTCGTCGGGGAGTCGGACGGTGGTCTGCTTCGCCATGTACTCATGGTATCGCGATATCACGAGGTGCGCTAGCCCCCGAATCGTGTGCCTCCGATCCGCTGAAGCGCCACGAGTACCGGTATATGGACGACGGTTCTACTGGGGCCAGATGGTCTTCGGGGCCGGGCTCTTCCTCTACTTGGTGATCGCTACCGTGGGGTGGGGTCTGTCGCTCGGCACGCGTGCCAGTGGTAGCGCGCCCGCGATCTTCCTCGGCTCCCGCGGCGGATCCTTCATCAGTGAGTGGTACGTGCCGGGAATCCTGCTCGCCGGGATCCCCTTCGTGCTGCTCATCGTCCAGTGGGTTTCGCAGCGGATCGACCGAAAGCTCAAGGACCGCCGTTCCCGCGAGTCGCTGAGGGCCCAGCTCGGCCTCGGCACCTCATGGAGGTTCACCACCGCATACACGGCGACGAGCTTCCGGCGTCGGATCCTGCCTGTGATCGGGTCGGCGCTCGCGCTCGTCGCTGCGGTCGCGATGGTGGCCGTCGTGTCCGGTGACGGGTTCACGGTGGCGCCCGGAGCGTTCATCCTGATTGCCGGCGGCGTGTTGATGGTGGTCGGAGCGTTGATCCAGCGCTTCACCCCGTACCGACGGCTGCGCGTCGATGGCGCGGGGCAGGTCTTCGCGGCCGACTGAGCCCTTCGTGGCACTTGCGGAGCCGCCGGGGGTCCGATGTGCGTGTGCAGGTCAAGGCAGGCTCCCGCCTTGAGCCGCAGTCGCGGGCCCCGACGAGGAGGAACGTCTTCATTCCTCCCTTGCCCCGGGGATCCCCGACTCGGTGGAGTCGAGCGTTGCATCTGCGACGCTCTGACCAGCGCACACGCGCCCCCGCCAGGATTCGAACCTGGGCACACGGTTTAGGAAGCCGCTTCGTATCGTCCGTGCAGTCCCACTACGTCCGTTGCGTGTTGTCCTGTCCCGCGAATCGTACGTCTGGTCCCACTGAGTCCGTGCAGTATCGGGGAGTAGTAGGGATGCGCGATCAGGGTCTCGGGCTGAGTCGGCGAGGCAGCTGCCGACGTGGGACGTGCTCCCCGGCCGGGATCGTTTGCCGAAATAGGGTGACGTGGTGACGAAGGACGGATCCATCTCGGGTTGGCGTCGCGTCCTGGGGTTCGGCGCGCTTTGCGACGGATCGACAGTATGCGCGCGCCAGGAGACCATGGCACGGAGCATGTGAGCGTGGCGCGTCGGTTCGGCCTCCGGCGGGAGACGTTGCGGGACGACGCGGTGGCCGGCTTGGTGCTCGGCGTGCAGAGCGTGCCTGACGGCTTGGCGACCGGGCTCCTCGCGGGGGTCAGCCCGCTCGCCGGCCTCTACGGCTACATGGTCGGCACGATCGGCGGGGCGCTGACCACGTCCTCGGCGTTCATGGTGGTGCAGGGAACCGGGGCGATGGCGATGATCATCGCCGACGTCCCGGCGGTGCATGGTGCCGCTCATCCCGCCCGGGCGCTGTTCACCCTGACCATCCTCACCGGCGTCGTGATGCTCGCCGCGGGACTGTTGAAGTTGGGCAAGGTGCTTCGGTTCGTTTCTAACGCGGTGATGGTCGGGTTCATCAACGCGGTGGGCGTGAACATCGTGCTCGGCCAGCTCCCCAACCTGACGGGGTACGCACCCGATGGGCCGAATCGGGTGGTCCGCGCACTCAAGACCGTGGTGTCTCCGGGGCAGCTGCACTGGCAGAGCGTCGCCGTCGGACTGGGCACGATCGGGGTGATCCTGCTGCTGGAACGCACCCCGATCGGATCCCTGGGCCTGGTCGTCGCGGTGATCGCCACCTCCGGGGCCGCAGCCGCACTGGGCTGGCCCGAGGTGGCGACCCTGAACGACCTCGGCGTGGCGATCAGCGGGCTCCCGACGCCCACTTGGCCGCTGCTCGGCCAGGTCCCCGTGCTCCTCGTCCCGGCGGCGTCGCTGGCGTTTGTCGGGCTCGTGCAGGGCGCGGGGATCTCGGCCAACTTCGTCAACCCCGACGGGTCGTATCCCGACGCGTCGCGCGACTTCACGGGCCAGGGCGTCGCCAACGTGACGTCCGGGGTGCTCCAGGGCATGCCCGTCGGCGGCTCGGTCTCCGCCTCAGCGCTCAACAAGACGGCCGGCGCCCGGTCGCGCCAGGCCGCCGTCATCGCCGGGATCGTGATGGCCGTCGTGATCGTCGCGTTCGGATCAGCGGTCGGCAACCTCGCCATGCCGGCGCTCGCCGGCCTGCTGATCCTCATCGGCGCGCGGACGATCACACCCGCGGATGTGCAGTCGGTGTGGCGGACGGGGGCGGTGCAGAAGGTGGTCCTCGTGGTCACCTTCGGCCTCACCATGCTCATTCCGCTGCAGTACGCCGTGCTGGTGGGTGTCGGGATCTCGGTGATCCTGCACGTCATCAGCCAGTCGAACCGGGTGACGATCCGGCGTCGGGAGTACAACCCCGAGGGGCACTTCATCGAGACCGATCCGCCCGAGCAGCTGCCCGCCGGCGAGGTCGTCGCCCTGCAGCCCTACGGCAGCCTCTTCTTCGCCGCCGCGCCAGTGTTCGAGGCGGCCCTCCCCGCGGTGACCGACGCGTCGCGACGTTCGGTCGTCATCCTGCGCCTGCGGGGCCGGTCCGACCTCGGCTCGACCTTCATGGACGTGCTGCGCCGCTACGCAGTTGCCCTCGACGGTGCCGGCTCGAAGCTCGTCATCGTCTCGGCCAACGACCGCATCCAGGAGCAGCTCGCGGTCACCGGCATCACCGAGGTGATCGGCACGGCGAACATCTACGCGGGCGACGAGCGGGTCGGGGCCGCGGTGCGCCTCGCCTACGACGATGCGGTTGCCTGGGTGGCGCAACGCTCGGGCGAGGGGCCGGCGACCTGAGGTTCGGCGCCGGGAGCATTGTCCGGCACCGGACCTCCGATCACGGGTTGGCGCGGTCAGGGAGTCACGATCGCGAAGTCGGGGTCGACGGGGGCGACCACGCCGATGAGGCTGCCGAGGATCGCCGGGTCGCCGTCCACGGTCACGGTGCCGTCACCGAGGGCGGCGACGAGGTCGACGGTCCCGGTGACGAGACCGATGAGCACCGTTCGGGTGAGGGTGAAGGTGGTGGTGCCCGGCACGGGGGCGGCGACCATCCGGTGGTTCAGCGTGCCGTTGCGGAGCTCCGTGAGGTGCGTGGTGCCGGTGTCGGTGATGACCCACGAGATCATCAGGTGCAGGTCCCAGGCCTCGGGTCCGTCGATGCGGATGGCGACGCTGTCGAAGACCTGCGGAACGGTCAACGCGCCGATGAGGTCGGCGGACGCGGCCGTGCTCGGCGAGCCGAAGTTCCCGTCGCGCAGCTCCTTGGTGCCGGCCAGGTAGGCGCTGCG